>NZ_CP029331.1:1223728-1529660 GCF_003345255.1 Pseudothauera hydrothermalis
GCGACCGTCTGGCGGCCTTCGGCCTGACCGTGCAGGAGGTGGAAGATGCGCTGCGCCGGCAGAACGTGCAAGTGCCCGCCGGGCGCATCGAAAGCGCGCAGCGCGAATTTGCCGTGGTGGCGGCCACCGACTTGAGCCGGCCGGAAGAATTCGAAGCGGTCGTGGTGCGTGCGCCGGTCAGCGCCGACGACTACCCGGTGCGCCTGCGCGACCTGGGCCGGGTGGAAGAAGCCGCCTCCAGCGAGCGCACGCTGGTGCGCTTCATGGGCAAACCGGCCGCCTCGGTGGGACTGATCAAGCAAGCCACCGCCAACCCGCTGGATCTGAAACGCGGCCTGGTCCAGATGCTGCCGGCGCTGCAGGCGGAGCTGCCCGAAGGCATGACGATGACCATCGCCAACGACACCACGGTGTTCATCGAACGCTCGATCTCTGCGGTGTTTGCCACCATTTTCGAAGCCATCGTGCTGGTGGCGCTGATCTGCCTGTTCTTCCTGCGCAACGGGCGCGCCATGCTGGTGCCGTTGGTGACTATTCCGGTGTCGCTGATCGGCGCCTGTGCGCTGATGCTGCTGTTTGGCTTTTCGATCAACACGCTCACCCTGCTCGCCCTGGTGTTGGCCGTCGGCCTGGTGGTCGATGACGCCATCGTGATGCTGGAGAACATCTACCGCCACATCGAGGAAGGCATGCCGCCACTGCAGGCTGCGTTCCAAGGTTCGCGCGAAATTGCCTTTGCGGTGATCGCCATGACGCTCACCCTGGCCGCGGTCTATGCCCCGGTGGCCTTCATGAGCGGGCGTACCGGCAAGCTGTTTACCGAATTTGCGCTCACCCTGGCCGGTGCGGTGTTGGTGTCGGGCTTTGTTGCGCTGACCTTGTCGCCGATGATGTGCGCCAAGATGCTCCGTCACCAGCCGGCGCACGGGCGGCTTTACAACGCCATCGAGCGCTTCCTTGAAGGTCTCACCGCCCGCTACCGCACGGCCTTGGTGCGCGCCCTGCAGATGCGCGGGTGGGTGATGCTGGTTTTTGCGTTGGTGGCCGGCAGTACGGTGTTGCTGTTTGGCCAACTCAAGCAGGAACTGGCCCCAATCGAAGATCGCGGCCGGGTCATCGGCCTGTTCTCCGGCCCGGAAGGGGCAACCGTCGACTACATGGCGCGCTACGCTGCGCAACTCGAACACATCTACGCCAAAACCGCCGATGTGGACCGTTACATGGTGATCAGCGGCAGCCCCACGGTGTCGCAGGGCATTTCCTTCGTCGGATTCACCGACTGGACTGAGCGCCGCCGCAGTGCCACCGAGATTGCTGCCGAATTGCGAGCGCAGATGAACGACATCCCCGGCGTGCGCGCTTTCCCCAGCCTGCCGGCGGCCTTTGGGCAAGGCGCGCGCTCGCGTCCGGTAACCTTCGTGGTGATGGCCTCGGCCTCCTACGAGGAGATGGCGCACTACACCGACCTGATCATCGACGAAATTTCCGCTCACCCCGGTTTCATCGCCCCGGAAAGCGACCTCAAGCTCACTCAGCCGGAGCTGGTGGTGGAGGTCGACCGCGACCGTGCGGCCGACCTCGGGGTGCCGGTGGAAGTCATCGGCCGCACCCTGGAAACCCTGCTCGGCGGCCGTCAGGTCACCCGCTACAGCCGCGAAGCCGAACAGTACGATGTGCTGGTGCAATTGACGCCCACCGGGCGGGCTAACCCCGCCGATATCGGCGACCTCTACGTGCGTGCGCGCGGCGGCCAGATGGTGCCGCTGGCCAGTGTGGTCAAGGTGCGCGAGACGGTGAGTCCGCGCGAACTCAACCACTTTGCCCAGCGCCGCGCGGTGAAAATCAGCGCCAACCTGGCCCCGGACTACGCGCTGGGCGAAGCCCTGGCGCACCTCGAACAGGTGGCGGCCCGAATCCTGCCGGCCGGTTATACCGTCGATTACGATGGCCAGTCGCGCGAATTCCGTACCAGCTCGGCCAGCCTTGCCATCACCTTTTTGCTCGCGCTGGCGTTCATCTACCTGGTGCTGGCGGCGCAGTTCGAAAGCTTCCGCGACCCGCTGATCATCATGCTCACCGTGCCGCTGTCGATGGCCGGTGCGCTCGGCGCGCTGTATCTTTTCGGCGGCACACTCAATGTATATAGCCAGATCGGGCTGATTACCCTGGTCGGGCTGATCACCAAACACGGCATCCTGATCGTGGAATTTGCCAACCAATTGCGCGATGCCGGGGAACAACTGTTCGATGCGGTCATCCAAGCTTCCGTATTGCGCCTGCGCCCCATTTTGATGACTACTGGGGCCATGGTGCTGGGCGCGGTGCCGCTGGCGCTGGCCACGGGTGCGGGGGCGGAGAGCCGTCAGCAGATCGGCTGGGTCATCGTCGGCGGTCTGCTACTTGGCACCGTTTTCACCCTGTTCGTGGTGCCAACGGTCTATACTGTGCTCGCACGCCGCAGGCGTAATCGGCTGGCAGCGCCGTTGGACCGCCAAGGCGCGGCGGACGCGGCCCAATCGCCGCACCGTGTGGCAATCAGGAGGGGATAATGGACACCACCTTTTCGCTCGCCAACACCAATCCTGCATCGCTGCAGGCCGCACGGTCGCAGCCCTTGCGCGGCCCAGAGAGCCAGCCAGCCACCGCGGCGGCAACGCCGGCCCCCGTGCCCGAGAGCACCCAGGTCACGCTCAGTGCCCAAGCCCGTGCTGCCGAACAGGCTGCCCGCAGTGCCGGTGTACCGCCCGCAGCGGCGCCGTTGACGCAGGCGGCCAGCGCCGACCCGGTGCAGGCTTCCCCGGCCGCGCAGCGTGCCGATGCAAGCCCATTGGCCACTGCCCGACCTGCGGCGGTGGCCGAATCGGTCAACGCCGCGCGCGCGCTCGGCGCTCCGGTCGAGCGCCCGGCCAGCGCACCTGCCGGTTCGCCGGATGCCCCCAGCGCAACTGCCAACCCCGCGGCCCAGCTTTACCTTGAAAACGCAGGCCGTCCCGACTCCCAACCCCGGCCCTCGGTGGTGCGCACCTCTGCCTGAATCTGCCCACAAACCAAGTATCCCGGGCGCTCTGCTGTGCGTGGAGCTTGCATCGCAACCCGGCAAAGCCTTCGAGGAAAAGTTTGACCGAACCGGCGGGAGTTCCGATTCGCTACCCGCGCTTCCGGTGGATGAGTTGGGCGCGGCGCTATCGCCTCGTACCGTTCGAGCGCCGGGCCCGGACCATCTAGACTCATCTGGGTGGGGTGGGGCGCGGCATGTCCCCGCAGACCAAGACGGCCGCCGGTGGATTCGGCGATGTCGGCAACCTCATTGTTGTGGCCTACCTGCGCCCGTCCAAACTCAAGCACATGCCTGCCAACCCCTTCGCCCCAGCCATTCCCGTGGGCTCGGCCGCTACCGCTGAGAAGTCAATTTCCCCTGGATACGGCACAGAGCCCCATTCTTCGGTCAATTCTTATCAGCCGCTGCGCTGACGCTCGAAGTTTGCTGTGCCGCTTTGCCGCCTGCTTCAATGCCGGGTGAAGCAGGTTGGGGAATAATCGATGCGTCGCATTTTTTCTGAATCGCTGCTTTTTCCAAGGCGTCGCGTTCTCCTTTCAGCCGACTATACTCGGCCGCCTCCGGTCCGTCTCCTCCCTCGAGGAAAAACAGCGCAGGCCAGAAGAGAACCATTCCAACCGCCATCTGGGCGCTATCGGCGTCCGCGGTTTTTTTCAAACTTCCATGAAGTTCATTGGCGCGACGTGAGACCCTTTCCAGTTCGCTCGCAATTTGGTTGCAGTCATAATCTTTGTACTGCATTGGCGACACGTAGGACGCTTGGATTTTGTCCGGGCTCGATGCACAACCACCAAGTGCAACAGAAAAAGCTAGCCCAATAAGCGTTTTCTTCATTTTTTCTCCCTTCTGGTCGATGACAGCTCCCTTTGCGGAGCCTTGCGTCCGAGTTGACGAGACCGCCGCGGACTTGCGGTCTTAATCCCTTTGAAATCAGGGCAACTGCTTGGACTTAGAAGGAGGCCAGCATGGCCGGAGTGCTTATGTCTTAATCCCTTTGAAATCAGGGCAACTGCTTGGACGCTTCGGGAACTCGGCATTGCCAAGCACCCCGTCTTAATCCCTTTGAAATCAGGGCAACCGCTTGGACCCACCGTGAGTACGTCGGCCATGGGGATGGCCACGTCTTAATCCCTTTGAAATCAGGGCAACCGCTTGGACCCTGCGCCCCGGCGAGAAGCAGTGCAAGTTCGTCTTAATCCCTTTGAAATCAGGGCAACCGCTTGGACAGATGAGCAGGACAACCCATACCTGCCCCTGGCGTCTTAATCCCTTTGAAATCAGGGCAACCGCTTGGACTCTGAAAATGCAGAAATCCTATAACTGCGTTGACAGTCTTAATCCCTTTGAAATCAGGGCAACCGCTTGGACTGCGGCCCACAGCGCTACCGTGTTCGGGTGCGCGTCTTAATCCCTTTGAAATCAGGGCAACCGCTTGGACTGCTCGACATCCCGACCAGCGCCCTGGTTGGCGGTCTTAATCCCTTTGAAATCAGGGCAACCGCTTGGACCGCGATACGTCCGTCAAAACGTCCAGATCGGGGAGTCTTAATCCCTTTGAAATCAGGGCAACCGCTTGGACAGCAATCACGGCCAAGCCTGGCCGCCCCTCGTTGTCTTAATCCCTTTGAAATCAGGGCAACCGCTTGGACCCGGGCAAAGCGAAAAGCAGCGGGCAACCCTGTGTCTTAATCCCTTTGAAATCAGGGCAACCGCTTGGACCGACATGCGTTAGCATGCTCACAAAGAAAAACCCGTCTTAATCCCTTTGAAATCAGGGCAACCGCTTGGACTGCGGATGCCGACTGAATTGCTGGAGGCGGCGGGTCTTAATCCCTTTGAAATCAGGGCAACCGCTTGGACGTTAGGTGGGCTAGGTTCAATCTCTGGCCACGGGTCTTACTAACTTTTCAATAAGTAGTGTCAGCCCAGGATATAGCGGCACTCTGGCTGCCTAAAAAATGACTTCACGAGTTCGGGGAGCTTCTGGATGCTACGCAAAGCACGGAGTGCGAGTCGCTTCATCTCCTCGGCGCTCTCGACCAACTGGCTCGAAACCTTCCGCTTCACATGAGCCCAGACTGTTTCGTCCGGGTTCAGCTGCGGCGAGTAAGGCGGCAAATAGAACAACTTGAGCTTGCCGTCCAAGCTCTCGATGTAGCTCTTGACCATCTTTGCCTTGTGAATCGGATGACCATCGACGATCAGAAAGACCGGTTTCTCGGCATTGAGCATCAAGCGCTTGAGGAACTCGACGAACACTTTCGCACCGACCGAGCCCTCATGCAGCATGAACCGAAATTCGCCCTGCGTGCCGACGGCCGAGATCATGTTCAGCGAGAAGCGCCGACCCGTCGCCTGCACCACCGGCGTCCGGCCTTGTGGCGCCCAAGTCGTGCCGGTGTGGTAGTCCGAGCGGATGCCCGACTCGTCGCCAAAGTAGATCGTTGCTCCGAGCCGCTTGGCTTCAGCGCGAATCGCGGGGTAGGTCTCCGTCTCCCAAGTGCGCACCAGGACGGGGTCTTGCTGCCACGCCTGGTAGAGCGGCTTCTGGGCGCTGAAACCCAGGATCTTCATCAGGCGGTGAACCGAGGAGACCGACAGCTCTTTCTTGAATTGGCGTTTGATCAAGTGACGAATCAGAGACAGCGTCCACAAGCCGAACTCGAACTTGAACTGCTGCGGGTTGTGGTCACGAACCGCATTGGCAATCCACGAAAGCTCCTCGGCGCTGAGTTTGCTCGGGCGTCCCGGAATCGGCTTGGCGAGCAATGCGTTCTGTCCGCCATTGGCAAAATCGGCGAGCCACCGGAAAACGCTGCGCTCATTCACGCCATACGCCGCCGCGACGCTTTGCACCGTCTGCCCGTCACGTACCGCTTTGACGGCCTGCTGCCGCATGACCTGCAAGGTGTGATGATCGAGAGCTCGGCCGTCGGAAAGTCGTTTGCATTTCATAGGCCATATTATCGCTCACATGACACTACTTATGGGAAACTCAGTAATCCCTTTGAAATCAGGGCAACCGCTTGGACTTTGGGAAAGTTAAGACTAGCTCGCGCGATACGGTCTTAATCCCTTTGAAATCAGGGCAACCGCTTGGACGCAGGGGGCCGACGAACCTGAGCGGGGCGCGTGGGTCTTAATCCCTTTGAAATCAGGGCAACCGCTTGGACACATCAGCGATGATGACCGATGAAGAGTTCTACGGTCTTAATCCCTTTGAAATCAGGGCAACCGCTTGGACCCCGAATTCGGTAGTGTGATCACGTACTTCAGTGTCTTAATCCCTTTGAAATCAGGGCAACCGCTTGGACACGCCTGCGCTGTGATGTGAAGTGGTTTCCACAGAGTCTTAATCCCTTTGAAATCAGGGCAACCGCTTGGACTCGACAAGCATCACGAGTCGCTGGCCGAGCCGCGTCTTAATCCCTTTGAAATCAGGGCAACCGCTTGGACCATCGGCCTGGCCAGGGTCACGGACACCGATCAGTCTTAATCCCTTTGAAATCAGGGCAACCGCTTGGACAAAATGATGAATTCCACCGAAATGAATACCGCCGTCTTAATCCCTTTGAAATCAGGGCAACCGCTTGGACTTATTGCATCGAGCGGATGACGCTAGATGATCAGTCTTAATCCCTTTGAAATCAGGGCAACCGCTTGGACTCGCAGAATTGTACAATATGGAAGAATGGGGAATGTCTTAATCCCTTTGAAATCAGGGCAACCGCTTGGACGTGAGATTACAGGGATGAAAGGTAAAACGTGCCTGTCTTAATCCCTTTGAAATCAGGGCAACCGCTTGGACGGTCTGCTTGGGGCGCTTCGGTTTCACTCGTCGCGTCTTAATCCCTTTGAAATCAGGGCAACCGCTTGGACCTCGCGCGTGGCTCCATCAAGGTCATCACGTTCGTCTTAATCCCTTTGAAATCAGGGCAACCGCTTGGACTAACACTGAAGAGAAAGAGTTTGAGATTTCGTCTGTCTTAATCCCTTTGAAATCAGGGCAACCGCTTGGACATGAGGATATTGTTTATCTTTGTATCCGTGATTATGTCTTAATCCCTTTGAAATCAGGGCAACCGCTTGGACAAGGACGAAAGATGGCTGGAAAGAAGTGTCTAGTCTTAATCCCTTTGAAATCAGGGCAACCGCTTGGACTCCAACGGCAACAAATATCGCTTACACCAAGATGTCTTAATCCCTTTGAAATCAGGGCAACCGCTTGGACTGCTCGCCTTGAAAAAGCCTTACCAATCAGTGTGTTGCAGAGGGGGTTCACAAAGATCGGGGTGGTTTCGAGAGCGGATTGTTTCAAGCTGGGTTCCTCGCGCCCAAGCGCGTGGGATTGTATCACTTTATGAGCTTGTGCTGGGGAGCTTTGGCGCTCGGGCCAGAAGCTGCTGCAGGCTGGGCGAGGTGGCCGATAGAATCAGCGCGTTGCCGGGCAGGCTACCGCGGCCCAAGGTGTCGATGCTTAGCCGCTCCGGCAACTGATAGCCGCGCACGTCGTCGCTGCTGGGGTCGATACGGCTGTCGAGGTCGTCCATCAGGCGTCCCATTTGCGCGGCGCTGCCTTCAAAGTGAAAAACCGAGTACTGGACCGGTGTGGCGTGTTTGACCAGAAATCGATGAAGGCGCGCCAGGCGTTTGGGGTGGGTAATGTCATAAGCGATCAGCCAGCCGCGCGGTGTGTTCAGTGCCATGCTTCGATCTCCCGTGCAAGGTGACGTTTGAGGTCTCCGAGGTGTTGCAACAAACGTGTCGAGTGCTCACGCGCCCAGTTTTCAAATATGTGTACGCTGATTTGGGTGTGATCTGCGTGGGCGTTGGCGATGTTGCCGGCGTCAAAGTTGAATTCTGCCCACAACAGGGCAGCCAGTTCGTCGGCCAGCGCCAGGTGGCTGGCGTCGAAGCCCCAGTAGCTCGGTTGCAAGCCTTCTTGGTGCAGGCGGTCGACCACCAGGGCGTGGCACCAGCTTGCGCTTTCCGGGTTGACGTTGATCGGGTGAGTGCCTTTGTAGACGTATTCCCGTTTTAGGGCTGCAAAGGCGCGTGGGGCCATGGTGCGATGGCCGGTTTTGGCTGCGCGCAGAGCGCAGGCGGTTAGCGTCTCCAGGCGCCGGCGGGTGATCCAGTTGGCGAACCGTTGCCGCCAGTCGGGTAGCTCCAGGTAGGTTTCGATCAAGGTGGAAAAGGGCTGGTGCGGGGTGAGCCGGGGGTGTAGCGCGCCGAGCGCATGACCGTAGCCATCCGTCCAAGTAATCGGTATGCCTGCGCGCAGACAGGCGGTCAGTGCGTTGCCGGTCCAACTGAGGTGGCGGTTGCAGACGATGCGGCACACTCTGGCCAGCGGAAAGCGCAGGGTGGCGCCGTTTGCCGGTTGCAGCACCAGGTGATTGGTGCCGGCGTCGATGCGCGCCGGGGACGGGCGGAGCAGGTACAGCGGTTTGCGGGCGGGCAGCGCTGCAGTGGCGCTGTGGCGCTGCAGGCAAATTGTCATGGTCAAAAGTCCTCGTCATTGTCTTCGCCGTCGCCTGAGGCCAGCCACGGTTCGCCTTCGGTCCGTAATTGACGGGCGAGCCGGGTGCAGGCTTGGCGCAGCCAGCGGCGCGGGGCCGGGGCAAAGCGTTCCCAGTTGGCGTAAAAATGTCCGCGGCCGGCTTTGCCAAGCAGGCAGGCGCCTTTGTCGGCAAAAAAATGTTCGGCGCGCAGGGTTCCGACGGCGAATTGCTGCCAGATCCAGGCGTCGACGTGTGGACGCAAAGGTTCGATGAGGTCGCAGGCGAGCGATTCTCGCCCAAAGGCGGGGCGGTGATAGAAACCCAGCAGAGGGTCCAGGCCGGCGGCGTGGGCGGCGCGGACGGCTTCGAAGTGCAGCAGGGTGTAGGCCAAGGACAGGCAGGCGTTGACCGGGTCGCGGGGCGGCCGACGGTTGCGCCCGGTAAAGTTCAACGCGGGGGCGAACAGTGCGGTGTAGGCGCGAAAGTAGGCGCGTGCCGCGCTGCCTTCGAGTCCGCGCAGGCGGGCGCTGGAGATGCCGGTTTCGGCAGCCTGGGGGAGCGCATCGGCAAGCTGGCCACAGGCGTCGAACAGCGCTTTGCGCAGGTCTGGGCGGTATGTTTGCGCTTTGTGCAGCAGGCGGTGTTGGCGGCGTATTTTGGCGATCACCAGTTGCTGCGCCCAGCCGGCGCAGAAGGCGAGGTCCAGGGTGCGACGGGCCTGTGCCAGGCGTATGGCCGCTTCGTTGTGCGCCGGGCCCAGTACAATGGCCTCTTGCCGACTGGCGCGCGGGCTGAGCAACAAGGTGGTTGCGCCGGCTTCGGCTAGTTTGATCAATACCGCGGTGTCGATGCGGGTGCGTGCGCCCTGGACGATGACCCGGTCGATCAGTCGCAAGGGTATGGTCTGGCTGCGGCAGCCGTTTTCAAACAGAGCAAGCGCGCCATCGGTCATGCGGATTTCAAGGTCGGCGCGGTCGAGCAGCAGCGTGGCCATGGCGTTACCCCACGTAAAAATAGTCGGGATCGGTAGGTCGGACGGCAACGCCCAGTGCGAAGGTGCGTGCGCTGCGGTCAAGACGTAGCAGAAAAAAGCGGTCTTCGGCCTCGTTGAGCAGCAAGGCCATGTCATGCAGAAGTTCGTGGCGTTCGCTGTGAGTCAGGAACACCTCATGCACCGACTTTTGTCCGCCGGTGGTGTAGCCGCGCACCAGGGCAAGCGCGGCCGCCAGGCGGCGCGGGTGAGCGATGTCGTAAGCGGCAAGAAAGAAGTCGCGCTGGGACATGATGAACAACCAGAAAGCGTATGCCTTGGCGGCATCATGCCTACTTGGACGCCGGTTTTCAGCAAGCGCAAGCTTGCCGTTGCGATTCAGAAGGCGGCATCGAGGGGCAGCAGTTGGTAAGCGCCCAGTCCCAGGGTGGCGTTTTTACCTACATGCAGCCATTGGCCCAAGTGCAGCCATGGCAAAAGCGCGGTGAGTTCGCCGCAAAAGGTCCAGGTACCGATGGCGCCCCCCAAAATCATTTCTTGCTTTTGCCGGCTGGAGTAGCGGGACCAGTCTTGCCAGCGCAGGTTGCGCCGGTGTTGCAGCGTGTCAGCAAGCGCGACGAGCTGGTGCACGTTGCCTACGGCATCGGCTTTGCCGCCGTGAAACTCTGCAAGCAGGCTGATTCGTCGGAGTAAGTCGGCTATGAATTTGCGCGGGGTCAGTGCGTGAGGGCGCACCGGCTGACCTTGATGTTGCAAGCGCAAAGGGGTGGTGAACCGCAGGGCGATCCGGCGGGTCTGTGCCGGGTAGGGGGCCGCCACCAGCGCTTGGGCCGATGCCGCATTGTGGGGGGCGATGGCGGGCGCGCCGGCTTGCCAGATTGGCGTCCATTGCGCTGGCCCGGCCGGGTTGGAGTGTTGGAGGTCGATTTGTTGCAGGGTGCCGCAGGCGCGTTGGCTACCGATACCTTGTGCAAAGGCGTTTTGTAGCGCACGGCTGATCAGCGGCAGGTGTTCGAGTGCGCGGCCAATCAGCACCAGGTTGAAGGTGAGCGGATGGCCTTGCGGGATGTGGGCGGTGCCAAAGGGCGGCGGTTCGATGACATAGGGGTTGGGGATGTGGCTGAAGCGTTGCAGGGCGTGTTGCGTCGGGGCCGGGGCTTCGAAAATCGCCGGGTAGGGGCAGTGGTTGCGTACCGGGCAGGGCTCGCAACGGGGTTGGCCAGTGAGGCAACTTGCCCGACGTAACGCCGCCCCGAACTGCCCGCGCAGCAGCGAGCCGGCGTATTGCGGCAGCTGCAGCGGTTGGTTCATGCGAAAGGTGTAGCGATAGCGGGCGAGCGGCAGCGGCATATCAGGAAAGTTCCCGGATGAAGGTGTTGAGCTGTGCGTGCAAGGCGTGCTCATCGTTGAGCAGCTTGGCGATTTCGTCGTTGTGCGAGCGCTGGCCATGGGCCAGTGCATTGCGCAGCCATTCCAGTCGTTTGAATAGTCGGTTTTCCTGCCCGAGTGCCCTGCGCACCTCGTCCCGCTCTTCAAAGTTTCCGGGATTGCCCCGGCGGCGGTTGACTTCGCGGGTGATGAGCCCTTCCAGCAGAAAAATGGCTGCACGCAAGTAGTCGCGTCGGCCGAGATAGGCGCGGGCCAGTGCCAGTTCGCGCTCACCGCGCTCTGCTTTGCGCACCCAGGCCACCCGGGCTTCCAGTTCGGGACGGAACAGGCTGCCGAGCGGGCCGGTGTGCGTGGCAATCGCCTCTAACGATGCGCTGAGTTTTTGCCGTGCGCCCTCCAGATGATTGACCCGTTCCAGAAACGCGGCCGATTCAAGGATGCGCGCGCGCCCTTCAGGCATGCCGTCCTCGGCCAGCAGGCGGGAAAACACGCTGTAGTCGCCGTCCTTGTCGTAGCTGGACAGGGCGTCGACCCAATCGAGCATCTTGAGCATGCCTTTGAGCCGCAGCACCGGTACTTCGCCAGTGGCCGGGTCCTTCATGTCGTAGGCGCCATAAAAGATGTCCTCGATCTCGACATGGCGGACACGCGAAAGATAGCGGGCCGCGATCAGCGCGAGCATCGGCAGGTGCCGGAAGGAGTGGGTCACGTCGATGGCGATGTGTTCGCCTTCGCTCAGGCAGGCCGCCAGTTGTCCGAGCAGCGCCGCCTGACCGGCCTCATCGCGGGCGTAGTCGATCAGCACGCAGTCGACCGGGTGTCCGAGGCGTGTGGACAGCCTGCCGGCATGGTCTTGCAGAAGTGCCGCATCGACGGTGTCGGAATCGACCGCATCGATGAGTTGCAGGAGTCCATCGTCGTCTGGTTCGGCCTGACCGGATTCGCGCTCGAAAAACACATCCCACATGCTGCCGGAGGTGCCGACCAGGATCAGCCGGTCAGGCTTCAGGTAGTCGTCGAGCGCCATGCCGAAGAAGGGGACTTCGCGCATGAACTTGCTATCGAAGCGGTATTTTGCCGTGCGGTAGCCGCTTCGAGGATCGTATTGGCCCTTGCCTAGAAAGCTGATCAGGGTGCTCATGTGTGGTCCTCGAACGGTGTCCTCAGGATTGCTGAGCTTTGATCACATAGCCTTCGAGCCGGGCGCCATAGGCGGCGAGCTGGTCGGCCGAGAGTTCCTGACCGCGCACTTCGGGCGGCAGGTCGAGCGACAGATGCAGGTAACGCCCGCCGCGGGCGCAGACCGCGGCCGCCAGATGCACCGGCAGCGTGCCGATCACGGTGTCGCCCGGATTGAGTTGTGCTGGATCGAGATGGGCGATCTGCCGGTCGACGGTCAGCCCCTGACGCCGCGCCCACTCGATGGCGCCGGGGTGGCGGGTGACGAAGTAGGTGGTCATGCCGATTCGCCCCGTAGCGCGGCCATATGCAGCTTCTTGCGCGCGTCCTTCCAGTCGTCCTTGCGGTCGAGTTTCTCGACCACGGCCGGCAGCCACTGGGCAAGCGCCTCGGCCAATTGCAGGCGGTCCGCGGCGCTCCAGCCCTGTGCTTCGTCCAGGGCCTGTCTGCTCAGCTGCAATGCGACGGCATAGAGGCCACTGCCCGGGTTCAAGGGGTCCTTGCGGCCGCTTGCCTGTTTTTTCGAGCACTGCTCGACGAATTTGGCGATCGCGCGTGCTTGGGGGCTGAGCGCGGCCGACTCGGCTTGGCGCGCCTGCTGGGCTTGTGCTTCGGCTCTTGCGGCGGCCTCCTGTTCCAGCTTGCGGCGCCGGGCCGGGTCCTGAGCGAGCCGTCCGTAGCCCACGGCGCTCTTCGCGCCAAAACCCAGCCATTCGCCGGCCAGTTCGATTGCGGCCGCGAGTAGCGCGCGCCAGCGCTCGCGCAGCGCGGCGGCTTCGGCGGGGATTAGCGCGGGGTTGCACTGCACATGCAGGGTGCATTCGCAGCCGGCCGCCACCGCCAGGAAGGGGATGGGGTTGGGCTGCTCGTTGGCGTGCGGGCTGCCGTTGCCCTGCAGATAGCCGCTGTGGTGCGGGGTCATGATCTCGACGGTAAGCAGCGGGACCTTGTCCCTGGCGGGCTGGAAGAAGAGATCCCAGAACATCAGCGCGCCGCGGGTGCGGATGGCGTTGGTGTCGCCGGGCTCGGTTTCCAGGCCGAACAGCACATCAATCGCGTGCTGATCCCAACCGGCGGTGTCGCCCCAGTCGCCGCTGGCCAGTTCCTCCGCGGCGCGGCGGATCACGCCCTTGACACCGCTGCCGGCCAGGTAGGGCAGGCCGTGCGGATTCAG
The DNA here is from genome assembly GCF_003345255.1 of Pseudothauera hydrothermalis. Lineage (GTDB taxonomy): Bacteria > Pseudomonadota > Gammaproteobacteria > Burkholderiales > Rhodocyclaceae > Pseudothauera > Pseudothauera hydrothermalis. The sequence continues at coordinate 1,237,024 of NZ_CP029331.1, forward strand.
GAAAGCGAAGCCGTTTTCCAGCGGATGCTCGTTGCCTAGGCCGGTGGCCAGCGGCGCGGTGAGGCGGGCGGGGTGGGTGAATACCAAGTCCCCGAGGCTGGCGGCCAGCACGCTCTGGCGCTGGCACAGCGCCTTCAGGGCGGCGCGGCTGTGGCTGGGCAGCGCGCCGGCCACGGTTATGAAGGCGGGGGTCTTGTTGCTGGGCTTGCGCCAGTCGGCTTCCCAACCGTCGAAATACAGCCCGAAGCGGTGGCCGGGCGGGCAATCGTCGAAGCGGTTGTTGCGGGTGAGGTAATCGGGCAGGGCGAAGCTCATGGCGATGTCCTCACAGCGCGGCCGCGAACTGGCGGATCCAGCGCAGGATGCGCAGGGCTTCGTCGGTGGCCTGGCGGTATCGGTCTGGCTGGGCGCGCAGCAACAAATCCATCATCGGCTGAAATCCCGGGTCCTGGCCGTTGCCGCCTGCGCGCTTCATGATCCAGCGGCGCAGCTGAGCAGCCAGCGCGCGGTGATGGTCCTTGTTTTTGTCTTGATAGAACGCCAGCGTCTGCATCAGGCCGTTGTTCATGATCAGCGCGGGGGCCGCTTTGGCGAGGTTGCGGTACTCGTCGCCGGCGAGCTGGACGCCTTCTTGCGCGCACTGCCAAGCAAATTGCGCGCGCTGCTGCTCCAGCGTGGTCCGGGTGGCGGGGGTTTTGTTCTTTTCGGTGGTCGTGCTCATCGCTGTTCTCCCGGTTAGCGGCTGTTGCCTCGGATGACCCGCGCGGCAACCAGCCCGCGCCCGGTGGTGGCGTCGCCGCCGATCTGCAAGATCTGGCCGTCGATCGCCTGGGTGACATGTTGCAGCACCGCCTCGGCCTCCAGTTCGGCCTTTTCGCTGCGCTCGCGGCTTGCCATCAGGCTGCCCAGCATCAGGGTTTCGGGCGGCAGGTTCTCGGTGTAGAAAAGGCCGCCATCATCGGCCGCGCCGGTCTTGTTGTCGATGCGCACATGGGGTTCGACCATGGTGGCGTTCTTGGCGAACCAGGTGAAATCCTCGTCGGCCAGCAACACCAGGTCGCGGGCGAACTTGTCGCGGAAATAGTCGTGGGCCTCACCGGCGGGCAGGGCATGCTTGGCCAGCCAGCCTGCCATGGCTTTGAGCTTGTCCTCCTGGGCGCGGCTGTTGTGGTACTCGAAGGCTTCCAGATGCAGCGTGTTGTCGGAGAGGAGTTCTGGGTTGGCCGCGCAGCATTCGTTGGCTGCGAGCGTTGCCGGCACGGCGGGCACGTCCTGGATGCCGAGCTGGGCGAGCAGCCGTGCGGCGCGGGCTAGCGCATGGGCGCTGGTGGCATACACATAGCCTTGCTTCACACAACGCACCGGGAAGGCGACCAGCTGGGCATCACCCAGGCTGATGGCGCCAGCGTGCAGGTTGCCGGATTGCGATTCGGGACCGAACAGCCGGTCGAGCAGCTTTTCGCCCTTTTCGCCTTCGATCCAGCCGGGCAGGGCATGAAAGCGGTGACGGATGGCGCCCTTCAGGCCCGAGCCGGGGAATACCGGGTGTTCGCAATGGCGCTCGCGGGCGATGGGGTTGTCGATCAGGCCGAAGGCTTGGCCTGCGCCCATATGGACAGGGCTGGTGGCATACAGGAACAGGGCGGCGTGGGCTTGGAACATGGGTGAGTCCTCGATGCGATTCAAAGGGTGACGGTGCGCAGATGGCCGCTGGCGGCAGCATCCAGGCGATGATCGTTGGTCCAGAATTCGTCACAGCCGGCTTCGATGGCCGCTGCCAGGTGCAGCGCATCCGGGGTTTTCGGGCGGTGGCGGGCGCGCAGTTCGGTGGCCAGTTCGAAAACAGAGCGAGAGAGCGCAGCCCAGAACAGCCCGGGTGAGGCGAAGAAATGCTCATAGCGCCCGAGCAGGGATGCGTCCTGCAACCGTAATCGACCGACACGACATTCGAGCCGGGTCAGTTCGCTGACCGCCAGTTTGGGGTAAGCGCTGCGCACCCAGGCTTCGTGCAGGCGTGAGGCAAATTCGGCATGACGCTCGACCGCGTAGATCACCATGCAGGTGTCGGGATAAACAAGCATCAGTCTTCATCTCCCCAGGCGTTACGCTCTTCGGCGATCTGGGCGTCGATCTCTTCCCGGGTACGCCGGCTGGGCGGCAGGGTCTCAAGCCAGTTGAACAAGGCCTGCAGGCTATCATCGCTGCTCGGCTGCGGCTCGATCACTTTGACAGCGACTTCGACTTGCAGGCGCTGCGAAGGGAAGTCGTCCGGCAAGGTGATTTCAAGGTGGCGCTTGGCGTCTGTTTCGGCAAAGGTGCGATATAGCTGCATGGTCTCAATCCTTGTTCGGCAAAAGACGGGGCTGTCCGGCCACTTGCTCAGTTCCAGTGCGCAAGCAGACAGGCATTGAAGCCTTCGGCGCAGCGGGCGGGGTCGGGGCAGGGCAGGCCGTCGTGCTGCAGGGCGTCGAGCGCGGCCGGGTCGCCCTGGAAATCCTCCAGCCAGTACACACTGCCGGCGGGTGCGGCGCGTAGCGCCGGCTTGGGCTGACGGCGGGCCAAGTCCCAGCCGGAGACGGTCTCCAGCCGGGGCACGGCGGCACAGACCAGCCGCGCCGAGGCACCATGGAAATGCCAGCGGTTGTTGCCATCCAGACCGGGCAGGCGCCAGCCTTCCGGGAAAATCCCCGGGCTTGTGAGCAGCAGGCGGAAGCGCCCGGCGCTGGCCAGCGCGGCGCTGTCGATGCGCGGTAAGGCGCAGTCGATCGGACGCACCCGTGCGGCGTGCCCGTCGCCGCCAAAGCGCAGCAAACCGTCTTTGGGCAGTACGCCGTCGGCACCCTGCACCCGTGCGACGAAGGCGACGCCGGGTTTGAGCGCAATGGCCTCGCTGGTGTAGAGCTGACCTTCGGCCACGGTGGCTTTTCCGGCCTCAAGCGCGATGCCCAGGCGTGAGTCGAGCGTCCACAGCTCGGAACTGGAGAGCCAGTGCCCTTTTTGCTTGTCGAGTGGATCTCCGCGCTGCCAGGCGCCAATGCCGGCGGCTGTGAGCCACAGCCCGCCCTTGGGTTTGCCGGCCTCGGGTTGGCACAGGGTAGGGGTGAGCGGCAGCGGGTGGCTGCTGGCCAGGGCCGGGTGCAGCGCGGTGGGTTGTAGCGCGGTGGCGCGCTCCTGCTGGTCGATGCTGAGGTCGGCGGGCAGCGGCAGCAGCGCTTCGAAGCTGTCCTTGCCGGTTTTGCGGGCGAGGCCGAAATGCGCGATGCGGAAGGCGCCAGGCGCGTCCACACTGCCCAGGCTGGCGGCCAGCGGCCCTTCCAGCCGGATGCTGTCCGCGGCGAAGGCGGCGGGGTCGATCTTGGCGTCGGCCAGCATGCGGCTACGCAGCGCGCCGGCGGCCACCGAGGGCCAGGGCGGCATCAGCGCTTCGCCATGACTGCCGGCGTCGGCAAAGAGTTTGTTGCCGCGCAGGATCAGCACGTCCAGTGGTTCGATCAGCAGGGTGTGTTCGGCATGAGGCATGGATCATTGCTCCTGGACGGTCAGCGGTTCGGGTTGGCACGGCTTTCGCGGGCGAGGAATTCGGCCACGGCCAGCACATCGGCGATCACACTGCCCGGATCAGTATCGGCCAGCCGCGGGTGCAGGGCGAGGGTGGCAAGCTTGTCGCCGAATTCGTCGCCCTGGTCCTCACGCGCGCCTTGCCGCTTGAGCCGATAGGCCAGATTGCGGGCAAGCAGCGCATGCAGCGCGGCTTTCTCCATCTGCACCGGCAGATGCGGCAACCAGCCTTGCGTCACATAAGCTGCCTTGCGCGAGGTGTCGTCGCCGGCAAAGAGCGCGGTGAGGCTGGCGAGGATTGTCATCGGCGAGCCGTCGAGCGTGGGTGTTTCTCCCTCTTTGGGCGGGTCCAGCCGCCATGGCAGGGTCAGCTCGGTGGCGCCGCCGCCGCGCTTCAGAAGCGTGATTGCGAAGGCGTCGCGCCCGCCTTTGTCTTTGGCGCGTTTTTCGGCTGCGCGCAGCCGCCGCAGCACCGCGCCGAGCGGGGCACTGTGGTGGGCGATCACCGCGCCGGCGCTGGCGGTGGCGTATTCGCCCATCAGGCGCAGCAGGCGGCCATCGAGCAGCGCATGGCCACCGCCCAGCTCGAGGCCGGTCATGTCCAGGCCGAGCGATGCGACCAGTGCACCCGGTACCGGCAGCCCGCCATAAGCCGCGCGCAAGAGCGTCAGGCAAGCCAAGAGATCGTCGACCGCCACCAGCGCCATCACATCGTCGCCGCCGGCGTAGATCAGCTTGCCCTTGCAGCGGTTTTCCACGATGTCTTGCACCAAGGTCAGCGCGAAGCCGTTGAGCGCGCCGGAGATCGCCATGTGGCGGCTGGGCGAGACGGCGCGCGGGGCGGCCAGATATTCGGCGAGTTCCCGGCGGTTGAAGTGCGCATTCAGATGGTTGCGGATCTGCGGATGGAAAGTGTTGCGGGTGGTGAGCGGATGCGCCTGGCTGCCGCCCGAGATCCACGCGCCCATGTTGTCGCCGTCGAGCAAGATCAGCGCGTAATAGGCCTCGGGTTTGTCGCCGAGCAATTTGCGCACGAGCTCCGCGCTTTCGTTGCGCGCTTCGGGGTCGTCGGAGCTGTCGTTTTCCATCAGCGCGGGCAGCACGCGGGCAAGCCGGCGTTGTTCCGGGGTGAACTCATTGCCCCGCATCAGCTTGTGTATCAGCCGGCGCGGCAGGGCCGCGTAGTCCAGCGCACCTGCATGCTCGGCCTGGTCGGCCTTGACCAGCAGATCGAGCCCGGCCTGGCCGATGGGCGCTCCCTGTTCCAGCCAGCGCTCCAGCGAGGTCGACACCGCCAGCGTGTGGGTGGAGATTACGAAGCGGCGCACATCGAGGTTGCAGCGCTTCAATTCGTGCTCGACGAACCAGCGCGGCCACAGGCGCTTGAGCATCGCCAGCGCCGACAGGTGTTCGCCCTTGCGGCTGATGCTCGGGCGCTTGTTGATCGCGCGGTTCCACAGGGTGTCGGCCGGGCGGCTGCCCTTGGGGTTGCGCAGATGCTCACGGTCGTGGGTCAGCCATTCGGCCTCACCCGTCAGGTCGCAGCGGTAACCCTGTTCGCCGCCGTTGGGGCGTTGGGGGGCCACGCGCACGCTCTTGGCGCTGGCGGCGACCCGGTCGAGCAGTTCATAAATGGCCGGATAGAGCACGCCGGCATTGGGCCGGTAAAAGCGCGTGCCTTCGAGTTCCAGCGGTTGGCTGAGGCGTTGCCAGGTGGCGCTGGCGAGAAAGCCGCCCTGGCCAAAGAAGGGCTCACCCGCGCGGCGCAGTTCGGTGACCTCCGGCGCCGGCTCACCTTCTTTCACCAGCGGGGCGAAGGGCACCGCCGTCCAATGCACTTCCGGAAAACCCTCGAGCTGGGCCGCAAGCTGGGCGTGGCAGTAGAGCTGCGGGGTGTTGTCGATGCCGGCGGCCTCGAGTAGCTCGGCCAGCATCCCTTCGGCGGTCTCGCGCACGAAGCCGCGCACCGCCTGCGTGACCGCTTCGGCCAGTTCGCGGGCCTGGTCGGCGGGCACGATGGCGACCAGCTTGTTGGGCAGCGCGGCGGCAAACAGCGGGTTGGCGTCGGTGCGTTGCGCGGTCCATTCGCAGTCCAGAAAACGCTTGCCGTTCAGGCCGATCTCGTCGCGCAGCCACAGATCCACCAGCGGCACCCCGCGTAGCTGCGGAAAGATCACCGCGTCCGGCCCCAGGCGCTCGCAGATCACCTTGAGGCCGGCCCAGGCGATGCGCGACAGCAGGTGCGAGCCCGCCCACAGGTCAGAGGTGGTGCGCGCCTGCGCGATGAAGTCCTGCACCGGCCCGAAGGCGATCGACAGCAGCGCCGGGTTGGCGTTGGCATCGGCGGCGAAGCTCGAGGCAAAGGCCGCGGACAAATCCAGATGGGTCCAGATGGTGTGGTCGGGAATCCGGGTGTCGGCGGGCAGCAATTGCCACAGCGCGCGCAGTTCCCCGGCGCTCATTTCCGGGCCGAAGCGCCAGAAAGCCAGCGCAGTCTTGCGGGCGTCAGGGGTGCCATCAGCGCCGCGCTCGATGAGCTGCTTGAAGTGATCGACGGAGATGGCGCGAATCTGCGCGGGGTCGATGTCAAGCTGCTCGAGGTCGAATTCGGTGCCGGAGAGCGGATGGATCAGCACCGGGCTCTGATCGAAGCGTACCTGCGTCCACGCAGCGTACTTGCCATCCTTGTCGCTGCGCGGAAACTGCGGGCGGTCGGCGGCGCTGGCCCAGTGGTCGGCGCGTTTGACATGCGCGGCAAGCGTTTTGGGCAGGCCGTCGGGGAACAGCGTCTGCTGCAGTTCGCGCACGGTGCCGCCTTCGTGGCCGGCCGGGTCGCGCAGCAATACCAGTGCCTTCTCGGCGGGATCGTGGGTCCAGGCCGCGAGCTTGGCGAGCCAGATGGTTTGCGTGGTGTCGGTCATGGCAGGGTCCGGGTCAGGCAAGTCGGGTGAGCGTGGGCTGGTCGTCGAGGAAGCGGTGCACCTTTTGCCAGGTGTCGAAGATGCCGGGCAGGCCGAGATTGCCGTGGGGCAGGGTGGGCTTGCACGGGGTGTGGTAGATCAGCGCGCGCAGGCCGTCGCCTTCACGATGCAGCTTGAAGCGCAGGGTGTTGGCGAGGCGAGCGTTGTTACCCCACTGGCCGACCGAGTGGTTCGTGACCGGGTAGGCCAGTACATGGCGTGGTTCGACACGTGGGCTGTTTTTGCCAGTCGTGAAATCGAGGTGAGTGCGGAAATCTATCTTGGTCTGCGCCAGGAATTTCATCGCGCTACGCCAGTCCTTGAAGGTCTGGCTGCTGCGCCACACCAGCACACCCTTGGTGTCGCTGCCGATCGCATGCGGCCAGTCCAGCGCCAGGCAGTCCCGCAGGGCGCGGGTGCAGCCGGTTTGCTCCAGGGTGGTCCGGCTGAGTGCTTCCGGCGCCGGGGTGCCGTCGGCTGCCTGCCACAGCAGCGATCCCCAGCCGTTGCGGCTGCGCCCGCCGATGGTGCCGAACCAGTGGGCCAGTGTTATCGCGCGCTGCAGGGCTTGGGCTTCTGCGCCAGGGGGCAGGGCGAGGCGAAGCTGATTGTCCTCTCCGGCTTGCAGTGCGGCGTTGTTTTTCAGCTGGGTGTTCGGATTGCCCTTTTCGAGCAACAAAGGCCCGTAGCCCAGGTACAGCTCGCTGCCAACAGGACGCAGCCTGCCGGTGTTTCGATCCTTGACCTCCGGGTGAGTGACGCGGCTTTCACCGGCAGGCCATTCCTTGCAGCACCCCTCGTTCCAGTGCGCCAGCGCGAGCCGAATCTGGCTTTTCTGATTGCCGTCCCGGCTGTCGTCGGCCGCGGTGCCAAACAATGCCTTTTCACGCTCCTTGATGCGGCGATGGTCGTAGCCCAGTTCCCGCGCCACCGCGATCCGCCACCATTCCCGGATCAGCGCCTTCAGGGGCGGGGTGCGCCAGACGCCTTTTTGCGCCGCATCGCCAAGGAAAGCGGGGCTGGCCAGTTGCAGCGTGTAGGTGAGCTTGATCATGGTGTGTTCCTTGTAATGAAGCATGCGGACATAAAGCGTTGGATGTGGCGCTTCCAAAGTAAGCAATATCGCATAACCGAATGCATTGACAATACAGTTTGCCGGCTGCGCGCCGCTCAAGCCTTGGGCTGCATGGCGATGGCCTCCGGGTCCAAGGCAAGTCGATAGCGGTGAGGTTTGCAGCCGCCATCGTCGATCAGATAGGGTGCTGCGGCCATGCCGAGTTCGCGTTTGAGCCGTGCGCGCAGCTTTGACAGGCGCATGGAGAAATATTGTCCATCCATGCCGTGGCGCAACGAACGCTCGGTGGCGTCGCGATTGCCCTGCCGGCTGCAGATGATGCGCAGTTCCCGCAGATAGCGCTCGCCCCATTGTTGATCCGGCACGTCTTTGGTGGGGGCAGGCAAGGCTGGCAGCCCTGCCTGAGCGCGCCGGGCAAAGACCGCGAGCAGGGCCAATTCGGCCGGCGGCAGGCGGAAGCTGCGCCCGGCAGCGGTCACCCTGCGCTGATGCAGGTCGAGTGCAAGATGCGCGGGGCCGAGCGCAGCCTGGGCCGCGCGGACCGTTTGCTGATATTGCGCGCTGCCGTCGAGCAGCGCGGTAGGTAGCCCATGGCGCAGGCTGACAAAGGGGATTTCGGCCAGGCTGAGTTTTGCCTTGCGCGCATCGACCAGTTGTTTGGTATGTGTTTCGATGATGTTTTCGTAGGGCGTCGGGTAGAAAAAAGACCAGCTGCTCTCGAAGGGTTCCGACACCAGCACATGTGACAGCCGGTCTTGCGCACGGCCGAACAAGGACAAGGCATAGCCCAGGAAAAAGCCCATCGTCTTGCGGCCGCCGGCAATCGATACATGCAGGGCGCTGACCGGGTCGGCGCTGAGCTGGCGGACTTTTTCGGTAATGAAATCGGCACAGGCGAGGTTGTCGGCTGGCGTGCGGATGTCGGTCAACGGCTCGCCGCTGGCGTTGCGCAGCACATGGATGTGGTCGGCGTCGAAGGCGATTTCGGGCAAAGCGTAGTCGCGCCGCAGGCGGTGAAACCATCCCGGTTTGTCCGACAGTAGTGCAAGACGGGCGCGTTCGGCGCCTTCGGCGGTGGTGATGAGGTGGATTTCGGTGGGAACGAACGGCTCGTTGCGCCCCACGGCCAGCGCGTGCAGGGTTTCGGTGACGATCTGCGGCGATAGGCCAGTGACCGCCAAAAGAATGCGTCGGGAATACGAGGACGGGTTATTGGGATCCATGAGCATCCGAGCAATACGCCAAGATGCCGGTTTTATACCAGGGAAGCAGGGCACAGGCTCACTTGGCAAGCTTGCCACAGGCCTGGGCGGAGGAGAGAAGCCCGACCTTGCCGTGGGCGATTACGCCATCGTGCGTATTCCGGCTGCCCGCGCGCTGGCTTAGGCTGGATGCATCTGCCCGCGCGCTGTGCGCAGGCATCGAGACTGTTGCGGAATGCCTGACACGATGCTCAAGGTCGAAGCTTTGAACCAGTACTATGGCGGCAGCCATATTCTGCGCAACCTGACTTTCGAGGTGCCGGCCGGCAAGGTCACCACCCTGCTCGGCCGCAACGGCGTGGGTAAGACCACTTTGCTCAAAACCTTGATGGGGCTGGTGCCAGCGGCCAGCGGCCGTATCGTGTTCGATGGCCGGGAGCTGACCCGCGCGCCGTCTTATGAACGGGTGCGCGCCGGGATGGGTTATGTGCCCCAGGGACGGGAGATTTTTCCGCGCCTGACGGTGGAAGAGAACCTGTTGATGGGGCTGGCTACCCGTCCGCGCGGCACGCCAGTGCCGCAGCGGGTGTTCGAGCTCTTTCCGGTGCTCAGGCAAATGATGAAGCGGCGCGGCGGCGATCTGTCCGGCGGTCAGCAACAGCAACTGGCCATTGGCCGCGCGCTGGCGTTTGGCCCGCGCCTGCTGATCCTGGATGAGCCCACCGAGGGCATCCAGCCGTCGATCATCAAAGACATCGGCCATGCCATCAGGCGCTTGGCCAGTACCGGCGAGATGTCGATCTTGCTGGTCGAGCAATACTACGACTTTGCCCGCGAGTTGTCCGATTACTACCTGGTGATGGAGCGCGGTGAGATCATCATGCGCGGCGAAGGCGCGCGCATGGATGCCGACGGCGTGCGCGCGGCGCTGGCGGTGTGAACGCGCAGGCGGCCGCATCGGGTCTGGGCTGCGCACTGTTGCACAAACTGTTGGTTTTTGCGCTCCGGTCGCGCGGCGGGTATATCGTAAGATATAGGCTCTCGAACCTTCGCTCAGGGCCGCCGTGGTCGGCTCGCGCCTGCGCGTGCATCACTGTGAACAAGCTCTGGAACGCCATCACCGAGCATATCGTTGCGCCCTCGCGACTGACCGCCGATCAATTGCTCGGGCTGCTCACGCCCCTAGGCCGTTCGGTACATCTGCGGCGCCATGCCGCTTCGGTCATCGTTGCCCGGGTGCAATTGATTTCGGCGCTGTTTGCGGTACTGGTGCCACTGTGGGCGGTGGTGGATGTGTGGGTGTTCGACACACGCACCGCCACCTGGCTGGTGCTGCTGCGCCTGGCGTCGGCGGCGGTGTTCGTTGCCCTGGCCTGGCCGCGCGAGATCTCGGCCACCCGTCCATACACCCAGGCGGTGGCGATGCTGCTGGTCATGCTGATGGTGCCACCGTTGTTCTACCTGGTGTCGCTGCAGATCGTCGATCCGGTGGGCCTCACCGACAGCCAGCGGCTGATGGCGCAGCTCTACACCTTCATGCCCACCATCGTGCTCGGCGGGCTGGCCATCTTTCCGCTCACCGCATTGGAGATTGTGCTGTTTTCGTTGCCGGTGCTGGGTGCGGCGCTCATCGGCATGACCAGCGGCGGCGTCGAACTGGCGCTCGACCAGCATGGCGCGGCGTTGTGGTTCATGCTGATGATGATGGGGGTGGCGATGTTTTCCGGCATGAGCCAGTCCCACTACATGGAAAGCCTGGTGCACAAGGCGATGACCGATCCGCTGACTGGCGCCTACACCCGGCGTTCCGGCATCGAAGCGCTGGAGCTGATGTTCCGCCTTTCGTCGATGTCGGGCAAGCCGTTGGCGGTAGCGTTTTTTGACCTCGATCATTTCAAGGCCATCAACGATGCGTTCGGCCACGAGGCCGGTGACCAGGCTTTGTGCACCCTGGTCGAACGCCTGCGCAGAAGCTTGCGGCGCGGCGATGTGCTGGTGCGTTGGGGCGGCGAGGAGTTCGTCGCGGTGCTGCCAGAGCTGCCGGCCGACCAGATTCCGGCGTTTTTGCAACGCGTACGCCAAGCCGGGTTTGGCGAGCGACCGGACGGCACACCCTTGACTGCCTCCATCGGTGTGGCCGAAAGCATCGCTGATGGCGTGCTCGACTGGCGCGCACTGGTGGAGAAGGCCGATCAGCGCATGTATGCGGCCAAGCGCGCCGGGCGCGACCGCGCGGTGTTGCCCGGAGAGGTGACCGTACCGCTTTGAGCAGGCAAGGGCGGCCTGTTGCACCACAGCGGTGCGCCGGATGCGGGATCCGCAGCGACAGGCCGGAACCGATGCACGGAGTTGGCGCAGCGCGGCCCAGGTCTGTTTGGTAACTCACTGATTGATCGGGCAATGAGCCGGCTGGCCCAAAGCTTGCTGAAGCGCTGGCATGAACGCCATCACCGAGTGTCCGGATCGCTCAGATCAGCCCATCGTCACCCCCGCGCGTGCAGGTTGGCATGCTGCGCTCGCACTGCAATACCGGCGCTGCGCGGCGCGCACCGTGCTGGCCGCGCGTCGACACCATGGCCCCTTGGTGGTGCAGCGGCCGTTTTATCCGGAAGGCGAGACGGTGTGCCACACCATATTGGTGCATCCCCCGGCCGGCATCGTCGGCGGCGACTATCTGAACTTCTCCGCCACGCTGAGCGAAGGCGCTCACGTGTTGCTGACCACGCCCGGTGCTGGCAAGTGGTACCGCTCGGCCGGCGGCGATACGCCGCCGGGGCGTTTTCGACAACGCATCGAATTGGCCTCTGGAGCCTGCTGCGAGTGGTTGCCGCAGGAGAGCATCGTTTATGACGGTGCGGTGGGCGAGCAGTCGCTCACGGTGGAGCTGGCAGGCGATGCCTGCTTCATTGGCAGCGAGATGCTGTGTCTGGGCCGCACCGGTTCCGGCGAACGCTTCACCCACGGCGCGCTGACGCTGTCGACCCGCATCAGCCGCGACGGCCGTCCGCTGTGGCTGGAAGCCGGTCGCATCGAAGGCGGCGGCGCGCTGCTCGACTCCCCCGCCGGGCTCGCCGGTCAGCCGGTGGTGGCCACGCTGCTGGCGGCCAGCCCGAAAGTGGATGAGGCGCTGCGCGACGCCTGTCGGGCGTTTGAGCCGGCCGCAGGCGAGGGCGGCGTGACGCTGTTGCCCGGTCTGCTGGTGGCACGTTGGTTGGGGCCGCAAGCCGAAGCCGGTCAGCACTGGCTGCGCGCACTCTGGCGCGTGCTGCGTCCGACGCTGGCCGGCCGCGCGGCCGAGGACCCGAGAATCTGGAGCACTTAGGAGAGCCCATGGAACTGACCCCTCGTGAAAAAGACAAGCTGTTGCTCTTTACCGCCGGCCTGGTGGCCGAAAGGCGTCTTGCGCGCGGCCTAAAGCTCAATTACCCGGAAGCGGTGGCGCTGATCAGTTGCGCCATTCTGGAAGGCGCGCGCGATGGCCGCACGGTGGCCGAGCTGATGAGCTATGGCGCCACGCTTTTGACCCGCGAGCAGGTCATGGACGGGGTGCCGGAGATGATTCCCGAGATCCAGGTGGAAGCCACTTTTCCGGACGGCACCAAGCTGGTCACCGTGCATCACCCGATACCCTGACAGGAGCGCACCGATGATTCCCGGAGAAATCCGTACCCGCGAGGGTGAAATCGAACTGAACGCCGGCCGCGCCACTGTGCGCCTGACTGTGACCAATACCGGCGACCGCCCGGTGCAGGTCGGCTCCCACTACCACTTTGCCGAAACCAACGCCGCGCTGGCCTTCGACCGCGCCGCAGCGCGCGGCTACCGGCTGAACATTGCCGCCGGCACCGCGGTGCGTTTCGAGCCCGGTCAGTCGCGCACCGTGGAATTGGTGGAACTGGCCGGCCGCCGGGTGGTGTATGGCTTCAACGCCCAGGTCATGGGGAAACTCTGATGAGCACCAAAATCTCCCGCCGCGCCTATGCGGAAATGTTTGGCCCCACCACCGGCGACCGTGTGCGCCTGGCCGATACCGAACTGTGGATCGAAGTCGAGCATGACTACACCGTCTATGGCGACGAGGTGAAGTTCGGCGGCGGCAAGGTGATCCGCGACGGCATGGGGCAGGGCCAGCAGGTGTCCGCGGAGGTAGCCGATACCGTCATTACCAATGCGCTGATCGTGGACCACTGGGGCATCGTCAAGGCCGATGTCGGCCTCAAGGACGGGCGCATCCAAGCCATCGGCAAGGCCGGCAACCCGGACATCCAGCCTGGCGTGACCATCCCGATCGGCGCCGGTACCGAGGTGATCGCCGGCGAAGGCATGATTCTTACCGCCGGCGGTATCGATGCGCACATCCACTGGATCTGCCCGCAGCAGATCGAAGAAGCGCTGATGAGCGGCATTACCACCATGCTGGGCGGTGGCACCGGACCGGCCACCGGCACGCTGGCCACCACCTGCACGCCCGGACCTTGGCACATCCACCGCATGCTGGAAGCCGCCGAAGCCTTTCCGATGAACCTGGGCTTCTTTGGCAAGGGCAATGCCAGCTTGCCCGCGCCGCTACGCGAGCAGATCGAGGCCGGTGCCATTGGCCTGAAGCTGCACGAGGACTGGGGCACCACGCCGGCGGCCATCGACAATTGCCTTTCGGTGGCCGAGGACTATGACGTACAGGTCGCCATCCACACCGACACGCTCAATGAATCCGGCTTCGTCGAAACCACCATGGCCGCCTTCAAAGATCGCACCATCCACACCTTCCACACCGAAGGGGCGGGCGGCGGACATGCCCCGGACATCATCAAGGCGATCGGCCGCCCTAACGTGCTGCCGTCTTCCACCAACCCGACCCGGCCCTACACGGTCAATACCATCGACGAGCATCTGGATATGTTGATGGTGTGCCACCACCTCGACCCGGCCATTGCCGAGGACGTGGCTTTTGCCGAAAGCCGCATCCGCCGCGAAACCATCGCCGCCGAGGACATCTTGCACGATCTGGGCGGCTTTTCGATGATGTCATCGGACTCGCAGGCCATGGGCCGGGTGGGCGAGGTCATCACCCGCACCTGGCAGACTGCGCACAAGATGAAGGTGCAGCGCGGGGCGCTGCCCGAGGATGCAGCCAGCGGCGGCGCGGATAACTTCCGTGTGAAACGCTACATTGCCAAATACACCATCAACCCCGCCATCACCCACGGCATCGCGCATGTGGTCGGTTCCATCGAGCCCGGCAAGCTTGCCGACCTGGTGCTGTGGCGCCCGGCCTTCTTTGGCGTCAAACCCAGCCTGATCCTCAAGGGTGGGGCGATCGTTGCAGCGGCGATGGGCGATCCCAACGCCTCCATCCCCACCCCGCAGCCGGTGCATTACCGGCCGATGTTCGCAAGTTTCGGCAAAGCGCTTTCCCGTTCGTTGACCTTCGTTTCACAGGCTGCGCTGGCCAATCCGGCGCTCGCCGCGCTGGGGCTGGCCAAACCGCTGGAGGCGGTGCGTGGTTGCCGCACGGTGAAAAAGGCCGACATGGTGCATAACGGTGCCACCCCGCAGATCGAGGTGGACCCGGAAACCTACGTGGTGCGCGCCGATGGCCAGTTGCTCGCTTGCGAGCCGGCCGCCGAGCTGCCGATGGCGCAGCGTTATTTTTTGTTCTGAACCGGGAGAATCCTCATGCTGACTACTCACCATGCTCCGGCATCCGCAGCCATACCCGCTGCCATGCCGGCCGATACCACCGTTCGGAGTTCTGCCATGTTGTTGATCGAACATCTTTATACCGGCCACGCCGCGGCCGGCGAAGCGCTGGAACTGCCCTTTGAATACCGCACCAAAAGCCGCTTGCGTGCCAAGCTGAAGTCCGGCGAGGAGGTCGGCCTGTTTTTGCCGCGTGGCACCATCTTGCGCGGGGGCATGAAGCTGGCCGCGGCCGATGGGCGCATCGTCGAAGTGATCGCCGCGCCCGAAGCGTTGCTGGAAGTGCGCTGTGCCGACGCGCTGGAGCTGGCCCGCGCCGCCTACCACCTGGGCAACCGCCATGTTGCGGTTGAATTGGGCGAGGGCTGGCTGCGCATCCAGGCCGATCATGTGTTGGAGGGCATGCTGGCCGGTTTGGGGGCAACCGTGACGCCGGTGACAGCCCCGTTCGAGCCGGAAGCCGGCGCGTATTCCCATGGGCATCAGCATCCGGGCGAAGGCTCCAGCGCCGCGCGTATCCATGTGATGGGCGGCGGCGATTGAGCCGGCGCGCACAGACCATGCTGCCGCTCATCCGTCTATTGCAATTGGTCAGCCCCACGTTGCCGGTGGGCGCCTATACCTATTCGCAAGGGCTGGAATGGGCGGTCGATTGCGGCACCTTGCAAACCGAGGCGGATGCCGCGCGCTGGATCGGCGACCTATTGACCCACGGTGTGGGCGCCTTCGAAGCACCACTCGCCGCCCGCCTGTGTGAAGTCTGGGCGCAACTGGGGCAAAGCGGTGCGGACCAGGCCGCGGCCTTGTGCGAGATCATGGCTTTGAATGCGGATTTTCTGGCCAGCCGGGAAACCGCCGAACTGCGCGCCGAAACCGTGCAAATGGGGTATTCGTTGGTGCGCACGCTGAGCGGTGTGCCGGCCTTCGCGGGGCTGCCCGGCTGGGTGGCATGGCTGGAAGCCATCGATGAGCCGGCCTATCCCACTGCGTGGACGGCGGCTGCGGCCGCCTGGCAAGTGCCGACGGGCGAGGCGGTGGCCGCCTATCTGTGGGCCTGGGCGGAAAACCAGGTGATGGCTGCGGTCAAGACCGTGCCCTTGGGGCAAAGCGCCGGGCAGCGCTTGCTGGCCGCATTGGGCGAGCGCATTCCGGCAGTGGCCGAACGCGCGCTGAGCTTGCCACGGTGCGCATGGAACAATTTTTCACCCGCGCTGGCCATTGCCAGCAGCCGGCATGAAACCCAATACACCCGGCTGTTCCGCTCATAGCGAATTACATGGATCGCTGCCTGCGCTTTGGGCGTATACGGACTGACCGGTTAGAGAAGGAGTCAAACCCGATGAACAACAACCAAGCCTTGCGAGTCGGCATCGGCGGACCGGTCGGTTCCGGCAAGACCGCGCTGACGCTGGCGCTGTGTCGGGCACTGCGTGACAAGTACAACATCGCGGTGGTCACCAACGACATTTATACCGCCGAGGATGCGCAGTTTCTGGTGCGTCATCAGGCGCTCGAAGCGGAGCGCATCATCGGCGTGGAAACCGGTGGCTGCCCGCACACCGCGATCCGTGAGGACGCCTCGATCAACCTGGAGGCGGTCGACCGCCTGAACCGGCGCTTTCCGGGGCTGGACATCATTTTCATCGAGTCCGGCGGCGATAACCTGGCGGCGACGTTTTCGCCGGAACTCTCCGATCTGACCCTCTACGTCATCGATGTGTCGGCGGGCGACAAAATCCCGCGCAAGGGCGGGCCCGGCATTACCCGCAGCGATCTGCTGGTCATCAATAAAATCGACCTCGCGCCGCTGGTGGGCGCCTCGTTGGAGGTCATGGACCGCGATGCCCGCAAGATGCGCGGCCAACGCCCTTTTGTGTTCAGCAACCAGAAAACCGGTCAGGGCTTGACTGAAATCATCGGGTTCATAGAACGTCAGGGCCTGCTGCGGCATGCTGCGGCCGGCTAAATCCACCTCGATCCACTGTCAAGGAGTCCTCATGAAGCTCATCCGCTTTGCTGGTTCTGTCGGTCTGGCGCTGTGGGCTGGCGCCAGTGCGGCCCATCCGGGGGCGCATGAATCGGCCAGTTTTCTGTCCGGTTTCAGCCATCCGTTGGGCGGTGTCGATCATTTGTTGGCCATGCTCGCGGTCGGTCTTTATGCCGCGCGTCAGGGTGGCCGCCAGCGCTGGGCGCTGCCCACCGCATTCGTGCTGGCGATGCTTGCCGGCGCTGGCGCCGATGCGCTGGGTATCGCGCTGCCGGCGGTGGAGGCCGGCATTGCCGCATCGGTCTTGGTGCTGGGGCTTCTGATCGCTACTGCCGCGCGCTTGCCGGTGGCCGTTGCGCTGCCGCTGGTGGCGGTCTTTGCACTCTTTCATGGCCACGCCCATCACGCCGAGATGGGTGACAGCACGCTGCTTGCCTATACGGCGGGTTTTGCGCTGGCGACCGCGGCGCTGCACGCAGCCGGTTTTCTGGTGGGACGCTGGTTGCCGCAAACCGTGTGGGGGCAGCGTCTGCAACGTGCCAGCGGTGCGTTGATCGCCGGTGCGGGCGCGGTGTTTTTGGGAACGTGAGTTTGTCGCGGTGTGTTTTCGCTGCACTGCAATATTTACAACATCTTTACGCGCCACTGACTAAGCTGCGCCCACCCGTTGCCCGGCCGATCCTGCGTCACCCGGCCGGCTTCGGCATTGTCCAGACAGGGTGAGAGGCGTGCTGGGTTTCGAGCGACACGCATCCGCCGGCTACCGTTGCTGAATCGGGCCGGCGTATGCGCACCTTTTTTCCAACGCTCAACGCGCTGGGCTTGGTATTGGTCCTGTTCGGCGCGGTCATGGGTTTTCCGCTGGCGGTATCGTGGTGGCTGGACGACGGCGCCACCTACGCTTACGACGAAGCCATCGTTATCACGCTGGCGGCAGGCTTCCTGCTGTGGGCGGTGACCCGCAATGGCCGGCGCGATCTGCGTACCCGCGACGGCTTTCTGCTGGTGGCCGGCACCTGGGTGCTGACGCCGGTGTTCGCCGCGCTGCCGCTGCTGTTCTATCTGCCGGAACTGTCCTTCACCGACGCTTATTTCGAGGCGGCTTCGGGTTTGACTACCACCGGCGCCACGGTGCTTACCGGGCTGGATACGCTGCCGATTTCGATCAATTTATGGCGCACCTTCATGCATTGGATTGGCGGCATGGGGGTGATCGTGCTGATGGTGGCGGTGCTGCCGCTGCTGGGCATTGGCGGGCGTCAGTTGTTCAAGGCCGAAGCGCCCGGACCGCTGAAAGAAACCAGCCTCACACCGCGTATTGCCGAAACGGCCAAGGGTTTGTGGACGGTTTATCTGCTGCTCACCGTGGCCTGCGGTGTGAGCCTGTGGGCTGCGGGCATGCCGCCTTGGGAAGCGCTGATCCATGCTTTCACCATTACCGGGTTGGGCGGTTTTTCCAGCAAGGATGCGTCGCTGGGCTATTTCAACAGCCTGTCGATCGAGATCGTGACCATGATTTTTGCGCTGGCGGCTGGCCTGAACTACGGCACCCATTTTTTGGCCTGGCTGCGGCGCAGCTTGCGCCCCTATGGCACCGATCCGGAAATTCCGTGGTTTTTTGGGGTGATGGCGCTGAGCACGGCGATGATTACGCTGTTTCTGTTGCCGTCGAACGCTCATGCCAATTTCGCCGAAACCCTGCGCTATGTGTCGTTTCACGTGGTGTCGATTGCCACCTCGCTGGGCCTGGCGACTTACGACTACACCCTGTGGCCGGTTTTCGCTCAACTGTGGATCTTGTTTCTGGGCAGCTTTGCGCCGTGTTCGGGTTCCACGGGGGGCGGCATCAAGATGATCCGCGCGATCATGCTCTACAAGCAAGTGTATCGGGAGCTGATCCGTGCGCTGCATCCGCGCGCCGAGGTGCCGGTGCGGGTCGGTGGTGCCAATGTGCCCGATACCATTTTGCATGCGGTGCTCGCTTTCAGCTTTCTGTATATGGTGTCCATTGTCACGCTCACCCTGGTGCTCACCGCCAGCGGATTGGACGTGGTCACGGCGTTTTCGGCAGTAGTGGCTTGCATCAACAACACCGGCCCCGGCCTGGGCGCGGTGGGGCCGGCAGGCAATTACCAGGGTTTGGGCGACTTTCAGATCTGGGTGCTGTCTTTCACCATGATTCTCGGCCGGCTGGAAATTTTCACCCTGCTGGTGGTGCTCACGCCCTCGTTCTGGCGGCGCTGACTGATTGTCCGGCCAGGGTTAGCAGGCCGTTGAAAAACTACTGCGGTGGGCCATCTGCGGCGTTGCGCGGTGCTCGCTTCCTCGCCTATCTATTTGATATGTCTCGGTCGCTGCGCTCCGTGCGCCTTGCATCTGGCCATCCTCGCTACGTTTTTCAACGGCCTGTTAGACCCAACGATAACCGATGCCGGTCTCGGTCAGCAGATGACGCGGGAAAGCCGGCGTGGCCTCCAGTTTGCGCCGCAGGCTGGCCATATGCACCCGCAAATAGTGGGTATGCTCGACGTGATTGGGGCCCCAGACTTCGGCCAGCAGGTGGCGATGGGTGAGCACGCGCCCGGCATTGGCCACCAAGTGGGCGAGCAGTTTGTATTCGATCGGGGTGAGATGAACCAGCTCGCCGGCGCGACGCACGCAGCGCTGGGCAAGATCCACTTCGATGTCGCCAAAGCGCGCTACCGCCGGTTCGCCGCTACGCGCCAGCGCGGTGCGACGCAATAGCGCGCGCAGGCGGGCGAGCAGCTCGGCCAGGCCAAACGGCTTGGTCAGATAGTCGTCGGCACCGGCATCGAGCGCGGCTACCTTGTCGGCTTCGTCGGTGCGCGCCGACAGGATCAGTACCGGCACGGTGCTCCAGCCGCGCAAGCTGCGGATCAACTCGATGCCGTCCATGTCCGGCAGGCCAAGGTCAATGATTACCAGGTCGGGCTTGCGGGTGCCCACCTCGATCAGCCCGCGCTCGCCATTGGACGCCTCCATCACCTGACAGCCGTGGGCGCTCAGCGCGCTGCGCAAAAAGCGCCGGATCTGCGGCTCGTCTTCGACCACGACCACTACCGGCGCGGGCGCGACGCTCTTCATGCGGCCTCCTGCGGCAGCGCCGGGGCGGTGCCCAGCGGCAGGGCGATCTCGAAGCAGGCGCCGCCGGTCGCGCGGTTGAACCCGCGCACCCGGCCACCGTGCGCGGCAACTACCGCTTGCACGATGGCCAGGCCCAGACCGAACCCGCCGTTGGCCGATTCCGTGTGGCCGCGGGTGAATTTGGCAAACAGCGTGTCGATACGATCCGGTGGCAGGCCAAGGCCGTTGTCGCCGACTTGTAGAATGATTTCGTCTTCGTCGGCGCGGGCGCGGATTTCGATACGTGAGCCGGGCGGGGTGTATTGGGCGGCGTTTTCCAGCAAGTTACACAGCACGCGCTCGAACAACACGCTGTCGATGTCCACCAGCGGCAGCTCGGCAGGTAAATCGATTGCCAGCTCATGCCGCCCCAGCAACGAGGCGCGCGCCTGCAGCGCGGCGCCGACCACTTCTTCCAGCGGTTGCCACTCGCGGCGCAGACGTACACCGCCGGATTCGATGCGCGCCATCTCGAGCAGCTTGGCTACCTGTGCGCTGGAGCGCTGCGCCTCGGCGCCGATCGCTGCCACCAGTTCGGCTTGTTCGCTAGACAGCGGCGGCGCGGTGAGCGCCACGGCGTCGGCCAAGCCGGCGATGGCAGTAAGCGGGGTGCGCAGATCATGGGAAAGCGCGGCGAGCAACGAGTTGCGCAGGCGCTCGGATTCCATCTCCAGTTCGGTGCGGCGCGCCACGGCCACATAATGCAGGCGCTCCAGGGCGATGGCCAGTAGGCTAGAGAAGGCGTCGAGCAGCGGCGCCGGAGGGGGCTCAGCAGGCTCGCCGGAGAGCGCCAGCACGCCGCGCACCCGCATCGGCGCGCGCAGCGGCAGCCAGCGGATCGGCTTGCCGGCGCCGTCGCTGGTGCGCTGTGCTTGTCCGTTGAGCCAGACGGCCAGCGCGGCCGGTGGCGCTTCGGCCGCGCAGCCGGAAGCGACCGGCTGTAGCCGGTTCTGGGCATCGGGCAGCCACAGCGCGCCGTCACAACCGAACACTTCGCGGCTGAAGCGTTTGGCGTGCCCGTCGATTTGCTCCACCGCCAGCGCAGCCGACAGCTCGCGTGCCAGGCCATAGAGCGCCTGGGTCTGCCGCTCGCGCTGTTCGGCCGCCTCGAGTTGCCGACGCAGGCGTGCGGCCAGCTCTGCGGTGGTCAGGGCGACCAGCAGCAGCACCGCGAAGGTGAGCAGGTACTGGACGTCGCTCACCCCCAGGGTGAAATGCGGGGGCACAAAAAACAGATCGAACAGTGCCACCGACAGAAAGGCTGCCAACACCGCCGGACCGCGGCCCAGTTTGACCGCCGAAAACAGCACCGCAAGCGGAAACAGCATGGCGATGTTGGCCAGATCCAAATGCCCGAGCAACGGTGCTCCTACCGCCGCGATGGCCCCCACCGACAACACCGCCAAACCATAGTTATGCCAGCCGGCGCGATGGGGTGAAGCGGAAAAAACAGAAGCGGGCATGGCGCGGGTGAACATAGCTACCAAGTGTGCGTGGCCGAGTATGGTAGCAAGCCGCGTTGTAATGTTTTCGGCCATCTGCGCGACACAGTGACCAACCCTCATAGGAGAGTTTCCATGTCCGGTCACCGCTGTGGCCGGAGCGATACACACTGCGATGAGAACGCCGGCCCCGAATGCTAGACGATTTTACGATCGGTTGCGCTTGCTGCATGTTAGGCGCTTTGAATCAAGCCATCTTTGCTATGTTTTTCGAAGGCTTGCTAAACCCCAAAGTAACGGCCGGGACGGTGATTGATGGCGATCACCAGATTCACCGCCAGCGCGCCCAGCACCGAGAGGGCCACCAGCCAGGGTGCGATCCAGATCAACGCAGCGCCTAGGATCAGCACGTCGGCGATCATCTGTACGGTGCCGGCGCGCCAACCCTTGTTGCGCTGCAGCCAAATCGCCAGCACGCCGATGCCGCCCAGGCTGGCATGGTGGCGGATCAGCATCAAAAGACCGGTGCCGGCGAGTAAGCCCCCCATGACTGCGCCGAAGGCCGGCTGCAGCGTGCCCAGGCTGATCACCGCGGGCAGCAGTTCGCTATAGACCGACAGCAACAGCACGGCGCAGAAAGTTTTGAGGGTGAATTCCCAGCCCATCGCGCGTACCGCGAAGACATAGAAAGGGATGTTGATCAAGAAATACACCAGGCCAAAGTTCAGTCCGCTGGCGTAATGCACCAAGAGGGTCAAACCCGCGGTGCCGCCGATCAACAGGCCGGCATGTTTGAAAAAAACTACCGACAAAGCAACAAACAACGCCCCGGCGAGCAGGCCCTGGGCGTCTTCGAGCAGGTTGTGGCGGGCCGATTGGGGTGTTGCGGGCATGAAAGCGAAAGAATGTTACGTCGCTGAAACGGGCGCTCTGAGTGGCCGCGGCTATCATAGCGCGCCGGGCTGGTAGCCGGTAAGCGTGGGTTTTCCCGCGGCCGTCGGTGCGTTACGCCGTGGGTTCTTTTAGGCGCGGCAACATCCAGGCCATGGCGCCGAGCACCGCCACTGCAATCAGTAGTGTCGCCCACAGCATCCAACGCCGGGCATCGAGCGGTGCGCGCAACCGGTCGGGGCCGCCGGCTGTGACCGCTTCGCCAAGCGTGGCGGTGGCGATTGGCAGCGCAGACGAGGCGTCCTGTCCGTAGCCCGGCACAAGATTGTCGATGGCAAATGCTGCATTGCTGGCCTGATGTCGCCCATAGGCCAGGGTAAATGGCGGCTTGCCGCGCGCGGCAAACACCAGGTTGTGAGCGATCCAGCCCACTTCGACTGTGGGCGAACCCGTGCCAAACCCGCCTCCCCGAGCGTCGACGCGCAGCATCAGCTCGGCGGCCGGTTTGAGCGGCAGATCCGGATTATGCCGCTCGTACGCCGTCTCGCTGAGGCGGAAGACCTGGTGGCGACCCAGCGATTGCCAAGGTGCGTCGCCATGCGCACGGACAAATAGCTCCACCGGCACCACGCTATTGGCCTGTGGGGGCGTGATCCGCAGGCGATCCGCAGGCAGCGCCAGCGGAATTTCGAACATATATTCGTCGTGATCGCCGAGTTTGCGGATTAAAGGCGCTTGCAGCGTAAGCCAGGTGCGCGGCAGCTCGACCGCAGCGGGCACCGGTTCGACCCGGGCGGCTTCAAAAATCCGCTCGCGCGCACCTTCGGGAGGAGCGCCGGACCAGGTCAGGCGCAGATAGCGGGCCTCGGTGGCAGGCCAGTCGATACGTAGGCGGGCCAGCTCTTGCTCTTCGGTATGTAATGGCACCAGCGGTGCGCTGGCCACCAGGGTGCGCCATTGCGCCAGATCCTTGCTGGCTTCCACCCGCATGCGCCCGGATAGCTGGCGCCCGTGCTCGGCTACCACCAGTTCCAGCGCGCGGATGCGCTGGCCGATCTGGCTGGCGTCCACCAGCCAGGCCCTGGCAGGGCCGCGTGCGCGGGTCGATTCCTGCCCCAGGCTGACCACCGCGCCGCGCTCGTCGGTTTCGATGCGCAGATTGAGGGCACGGCCGCTGTCGGCAGCTGCACCGAGCATGAACAATGGTACGGCCACCGGCGTGCCCGGCGCACTGCGCTCCAGGATACGCGGCTCCAGCGCATGGGGGACGACTTCGCCGTCGGCGTTGAATACCCGCAGATCGGACAGGTCGTCGTGGGTCAGCACCCGATACACACTGATCGGCAATTCGATGCGCTGGAAGGGCGCGGGGCGGGCAATGATTACCGGCGCGGCGTAGGCATAGTCGTTGATCTCCTCGGCCTGTGCGCCCGCGGCGAACAACAGGCCGAGTAGGGCGCAGCAATGGCGGGCCAGGTTTCCAATCATCTTGCGGTCTCCGCTGCTCTCGGGGGAAGCGGGGCGAACTCGCCGATCACCAGCATCAGCAGGCCAACGCCCAGAAAAGACACTACCCGTTCGATGCAGCCAATGTTGGACAGGTCTAGCAGGAAGAGTTTTACCACTAACATGTCCATCAGCGCAGCGCCGGCGCAGCGATCCGATTTGCCCCAGGCCGGTTGGCAGCCAGGGGTGCGCTGGTCTGGTGAGACCAATGGGCGTGGCGCTGAAAAAAACGCATCGACCGGCCCTTCATCGCGCGTTTTACCCCGACCGATTCATCCGTATGATCCGCCAGGCAGGCGCGCGGCGCGAACCGTGAGAGCGGTTTTGTGGTCGATAATCCGCATTTTCCACGAGAGACCTGCAACCGTGTCCGAGCTTCCCGAAAAGGCCCGCAGGGCGGGAGTGCTGACCCGCAAAGCGTTTAAATCGGTCATCCAGGCCGCCAGTGCCAACCTCCATGAGGCGGTTGCGCGCAAAGATCGCGTCGGTGGCGCGGTGAGTACAGCGGTGGAAGCCGCCACCCGCGCAACTGCGCAGGCGCTCAGTGGCGCGGCTAGTGGACTGGATGCTGCGGCGCGCACGCTAGCCGAGGGCAGCAAGCCGCCTGCGGCCGATACGGCCCAAGATGCCGCGACGCCACGCGCGGGTGGAGGTTATTTGGGGGCTCGGGCTTTGCGGTACGGCAGTGCCATGCTGAGCAAGGCAGCCGCGGGCCTCAGCAGCGCGCGCGCGGCAGCGCCGCCGTTGGGGGCTGCGGCTGCAGGGGCTTTTGCCAGCGCGGCCGGGGCGCTGGGCGCCACGCTGGATGCGGTCGCGCTCGATGAAGCGGATTTTGCCGCGCTGATGCACACCATTGCCAACCATGCCGCACGCTACGCGCAACTGAAGACTGCGAAAGTGTCGGTGCTCGAACCGACCGATGCGCACCACGCGCTTCGCGCCCAACTGCCCGCACGGTTTGCCGACTGGCTCAATCGCGGCCATCTGCCGCCTGCTTTCCGCGCCCACTGGGCCGATGGCTCACTTGGCGTGGTCGATGCCCAGGGCACGCCCCATGAAGCCTTGCAGCGCAAGGCGGCAGAATCCTTGGCCCAGTTGCAGGCGGCACTGGCGGCCTATCCAGACATCGTGCCGGTCGATATCGAGGACGTGGCGGCCGAATTGTTGATGTGTGTCATCGTTGAACAGGGTCGGGACGACCGGCCCGACTTGCGGGCGGTCGAGCGTGTGCTGGCCGCCCGCGGGCTGCAGGGTCTGCAAGATGCCCAGCCTGAGGGTGGTTGGCTCACCAGTTCGGCGGGTCTCGCTTTTTTGGCTTTGGTGACGTTCAGCGACCGTTCGCGTAGCCTGATCGAGCGCAGCGAAGATTTTGGCGCGCGCAGCGCCGAAATTCTGCTGGCTTCGGGCGCCAGCCGTCTGGCGCTGGCCGCGGGGCATGTCTGGTGGATCGGCGCCTTGGCCGGTGCGGGCTCCTCGCTGGTGTGGGGGCGTGGGCGCGCCAAACGCGCACGGTTCAATGCCCTGCAAGCGCTGGCCGAGGCGATGGAGCGCGTCCTGCGCCGTCTGGAGGCTTGATGCACCGCGTCCTGATGCGCTTCATGCTCATTGCCGCGCTGGTGGTGTTTTCTTCGCACAGCGTCTTGGCTGTAGCGGCCAGCGCGCCTCAAACCGATGATGTGGACGAAATCCGCCCCGGTGTGGCGCTGGTTTTGTCCGGCGGGGGCGCGCGCGGGGTGGCGCACCTGGGCGTACTCAAAGTGCTGGAGGCGCTGCGCGTGCCGGTCGACTGCGTGGTGGGCACCAGCATGGGCGCGATCGTCGGCGGCGCCTACGCTTCCGGTATGACGTTGGAAGAAATGGAGCGCCGGGTGCGCGCTGCCGACTGGGTGGAGATGTTCCAAAATGCGCTGCCACGGGACCGCCAGCCCTTTCGCGAAAAACAGGATGCGGCCGGCAACCGTGCAGCCATTACTCTGGGCTGGGGCGCGGGCGGCTTGCTGATGCCGCAAAGCGCGATTGCCGGCCAGCAGTTGGACCGCTTTCTGACCGGCTTGGCGGGCGATGCCGAGTCGCTTGGCAGTTTTGACACGCTGGGCTTGCCCTACCGCGCCATTGCCACCGACCTTGAAAGCGGTGCCTTGGTGGTGCTTGAAAACGGACCGCTGTGGCGGGCGATGCGCGCCAGCATGGCGGTGCCTGGCGTATTTTTGCCGATAGAACATCAGGGGCGGCTGCTGGTCGATGGCGGCCTGGTGATGAATCTGCCGGTCGATGTGGGTCGCCAGCTCTGCGGCGAGCGGATCATCGCAGTCAATCTCGGTACCCCGCCGATGGGCCGCGAGCGGCTGACTTCGGCTACCGAGATCGTGTTGCAGGCAATCAACCTGGCGCTGGAACAAAACGTACAACAGCAACTGGCGCGGCTGGGTGCCGAAGACGCACTGATCGAAGTGGACCTGGGCGACATCACTTCGCGCGACTTTGACCGGGTACTGGAGACCATTGCGCTGGGCGAGCAGGCTGCGCGCGCTGCAGCCGCCTCACTTGCTCGCTTTGCGGTGGATGAAGCCACGTTTGCCGCGTGGCAGGCTCGTCGGCAATTGCCGCTGCGCCGTCCGGCGCCGGTGATTAGTGCCATCGAAGTGGAAGGGGCGCGTCATGTGCCGGCGCATGGCGTGCTGGCCGGCCTGCGCCAACGCACCGGCGCGGCCCTGGATGCGGCCGCGCTGGAGGAGGATCTGGAAAAGCTCTATGCGCAAGGCGATTTCGAACGGCTGCGCTACCGCATCGAGCGCGATGGCGCTTATGGCCGGCTGAAAGTGGAGGCCATCGACAAATCCTGGGGGCCCAACTATCTGCGCTTTGGTGGCGGCCTGGCGGCGGATTTGCAAGGCGATGGCGCCGTGGCGCTGTTTGCCGGGCTGTCGCGGCGTTGGATCAACGACTGGGAAGGACGGCTCAATGTCGACCTGCAAATCGGCACCACCAACCGCCTGCGCGCAGAGCTGTTTCAGCCGCTGGGTTTGAAGAGCCGGTGGTTCGTGGCTCCGGTGTTACAGACCGGCAGTCGTACCGTGCCGGTGTATCAGGATGGCCGCAAGGCGGCGGATTTTCATGTACGGGAGCGCAGCGCAGGGGTGGACCTGGGTTTTGAAGTTGGAGCATGGGGCGAGTTGCGCATTGGCTGGCATCGCGGACGTGAAAAGTCCGACATCGTCAGCGGCGCGGCGGTGTATCCAGATCAATCGGTGGCGCAAGGCAAGCTGCGCGCCAGCGCGGTGCTCGACCGCTTGGACAGCCCGTTCTTTCCGCGCCGTGGCTACAGCGCGCGTCTTTTGGGCGAGTGGCACCGCACGCGCTTTGGCAGCGACCTCGACTACCGCTATCTGGAGTTGGACGCGTCCTGGGCAGCTTCACGGGGGCCACACACCCTGATGCTGAGTCTTACCGCGGCCGGCAGTCCGGACCGCGATCTGCCCTCCGCAGGACGCTACACCTTGGGGGGGCTGTTTCGTCTGTCCGGTTACCGCTATGGCGAATTGGCTGCCGACCGGGTGGTGCTGATGAACGTCTCATACTATCGCCGCATTGCCACCCTGCCCGAGGCGCTCGGTCGCGGCGTGTATCTTGGCGGTACGGTGGAGTTGGGCCAGCTGCGCAACGACGCCCTGGCCGTCGATGATCCGGGCTCGCGCAATTCGATGTCGTTGTTTATGGGCGCCGATACGGTGCTTGGACCGTTCTACGTCGGCGCGGCTTATGCGTCGCAAATCGGCGAGCCGCGTTACTACCTGCTGTTTGGCCAGCCGTACTGAGGGTAAAACTGATTCGTTTGACACCTCTTCTATCCGTCGGCTACTCTGCCCGTCGCCCACGGTTTGCCGTTCGAAACGCTGACGGCAATTAAAAGGGAATCCGGTGACGTGCTTGCTGCATTGAATCCGGAGCTGCCCCCGCAACTGTGAGCGGAGAGCTGCGTGCCAACTCCATGCCACTGGCGTGATCGCCGGGAAGGCTGGCACGACGCGATGACCCGCAAGCCAGGAGACCTGCCGTGTGCGATGTCAATCAATCCTGACAGGGGCGGGGTGTCCCCGGAGGAGCGTGCATGCCCTATCGCCTGGTCTTTGACCTGGTAGAAGCCTTGCGCGGGTGCCGGACTCACCGGCTTGCCTTCTCTGTGCATACCTCCTTCTGTCACATGCTTCGAGGAGATCTGCATGCAACAGCAAGGGTGCATGGCCGTCGTGGGGACGGCCGTTGACAGTGCTCAGACGTTGTCGAAAAACACGGTGGACGCGGCCACGCCGACCGTGATGGTCGATGTGGTCTTTCCCGAGCAGGCCAATCATCACGGCACCTTATTCGGCGGTGCGGCGCTATCCATGATGGATAAGCTTGCCTTCCTGGTCGCAACGCGGGCAACCCGTCGGCCGATGGTGACCGCTTGCAGCGGGCAGATCGATTTCCATGCGCCGATTGCGCAGGGGACACTGGTGGAGCTGACCGGCGAAGTGGTGCGGCGTGGTACTCGCTCGGTGGATGTGGCAGTGCGGGTGATCGCTGAAGACCTGGCAAGCGGTGAGCGTCAGGACAGCCTGGGCGGTTTGTTCACGCTGGTGGCGGTCGGCGGCGAACGGGGGCGGTCAAATGTCGTGGATTGGGCATTACCTGTGCACGAAGGGGTTGGCCCGGTTTCATCCATGGTGGAAATGGTGTTTCCGGGACACACCAACCACTTCGGCAGCTTGTTCGGCGGTCAGGCGTTGGCCTGGCTTGGCAAAGCCGCGCTGGTTGCCGCAGCGCGCTATGCGCGCATGCCGGTGGTCATGGCGGCCTCCGAGCGCATCGATTTTCATGCGCCGGTGCTCGAGGGCGAAATCGTCGATCTGGCAGCCAGGGTGCTCAAGGTAGGCAACAGCTCGATGACCGTGGAGGTGATCATGCATGCGGAAGAATTGCTCACCGGCCAGCGTCGTCTGTGCACCCGCGGCCGCTTTACGATGGTCGCACTCGGCTATGACGGCCGCCCGGTGCCGGTGCCACAGCCGGCCTGCCCGAGATGCTGAGCGTGCGTGCATGTGTTGCGTTTTTCCAGAGTAGAAATACTGAGTTTCCCATAAGTAGTGTCATGTGAGCGATAATATGGCCTATGAAATGCAAACGACTTTCCGACGGCCGAGCTCTCGATCATCACACCTTGCAGGTCATGCGGCAGCAGGCCGTCAAAGCGGTACGTGACGGGCAGACGGTGCAAAGCGTCGCGGCGGCGTATGGCGTGAATGAGCGCAGCGTTTTCCGGTGGCTCGCCGATTTTGCCAATGGCGGACAGAACGCATTGCTCGCCAAGCCGATTCCGGGACGCCCGAGCAAACTCAGCGCCGAGGAGCTTTCGTGGATTGCCAATGCGGTTCGTGACCACAACCCGCAGCAGTTCAAGTTCGAGTTCGGCTTGTGGACGCTGTCTCTGATTCGTCACTTGATCAAACGCCAATTCAAGAAAGAGCTGTCGGTCTCCTCGGTTCACCGCCTGATGAAGATCCTGGGTTTCAGCGCCCAGAAGCCGCTCTACCAGGCGTGGCAGCAAGACCCCGTCCTGGTGCGCACTTGGGAGACGGAGACCTACCCCGCGATTCGCGCTGAAGCCAAGCGGCTCGGAGCAACGATCTACTTTGGCGACGAGTCGGGCATCCGCTCGGACTACCACACCGGCACGACTTGGGCGCCACAAGGCCGGACGCCGGTGGTGCAGGCGACGGGTCGGCGCTTCTCGCTGAACATGATCTCGGCCGTCGGCACGCAGGGCGAATTTCGGTTCATGCTGCATGAGGGCTCGGTCGGTGCGAAAGTGTTCGTCGAGTTCCTCAAGCGCTTGATGCTCAATGCCGAGAAACCGGTCTTTCTGATCGTCGATGGTCATCCGATTCACAAGGCAAAGATGGTCAAGAGCTACATCGAGAGCTTGGACGGCAAGCTCAAGTTGTTCTATTTGCCGCCTTACTCGCCGCAGCTGAACCCGGACGAAACAGTCTGGGCTCATGTGAAGCGGAAGGTTTCGAGCCAGTTGGTCGAGAGCGCCGAGGAGATGAAGCGACTCGCACTCCGTGCTTTGCGTAGCATCCAGAAGCTCCCCGAACTCGTGAAGTCATTTTTTAGGCAGCCAGAGTGCCGCTATATCCTGGGCTGACACTACTTATTGAAAAGTTAGTACTAGATTTAGTAATTCAATCAAAGCAGGCGTCTGTATATAGTATCTTGGCTTGCGCAACCGACCGGCATATCGATACACTGCCGGCCGCGACGGTTCCCGCGAGGGATGAAAAGGGAATCCGGTTAGGTGCGCACCGCCTGTGCGTCCCAATGCCGGAGCTGCCCCCGCAACTGTAGACGGCGAGTCCGCCACCGTTTCAAGCCACTGGAAAAGCTGTTTTCCGGGAAGGCGGGTGGCGGGCGCTGACCCGTGAGCCAGGAGACCTGCCGACGCCGATCCGGCCCCGATCCGTGGGCCGTTTTTCTGACCTGGGGCGGGGTGTCCCCACGGCGGAGCGTGCGGCCTTTGTCCGCATTGCCTCGTGTCGTGCCGACATCCCGCAGCCAATGCTACGGGAGTGAAAGCATGCAGGTTTTTTCCAGCCATGGTGGAGCCGAGTCCGCAGTCCATCGCAATCGGCCTGCGCCGTTCGCGCCGGTTGAGGCGGCCGGTGCCTTCGAGGTGGTCCGCCGCAACGGCGTGATCGTTCCCTTCAATCCTGACAAGATCGCGTTGGCAATGACCAAAGCTTTTCTTGCCGTCGAGGGCGAGCAGAGCGTGGTGTCGGCGAGGGTTCGCGATCTGGTACTGCGCCTGACAACTGTCGTGGTGCAGGCGTTGACCCGCCGCCTGCCAGGCGGCGGCACGGTACATATCGAAGACATCCAGGACCAGGTTGAACTTGCGCTAATGCGCGAGGGTTGCCATGACGTGGCGCGCGCTTATGTGCTGTACCGGGAGCGGCGCGCCGCCGAGCGCGCGGCCGCTCTGGACTGCAAGCGGGCTGGTTCCGAACCGCTGCTGCATGCGGTCGATGGCGATCGATGCATCCCTTTGGAGCGCGAGACCTTACGCGCACGGTGCGTGGAGGCCTGCGAGGGGTTGTCGGGCGTATCTGCCGACACCGTGCTGGAACATGCGCTGGCCAATCTTTATGACGGTGTGCCGATGGCTGCGGTACGCCAAGCCTTGGTATTGGCAGCACGCACACTGATCGAGCGCGAGCCGGCCTACGCCAAGGTCGCCGCCCGCTTGCTGCTTGACGATTTACGCGTGGAGGTACTGGGTCGCCCGGTCAGTCATGCGCAGATGATTACGGGCTACGCGGAGTGCTTTCCCACGCTCATCATGCGCGGCATTAGAGCGGGACTGCTCGATCCGCGCCTGGGTGAGTTTGACTTGCCGCGCTTGGCTGCCGCGCTGGATGCTGCCAACGACTTACGCTTGAACTACCTTGGCCTGCAAACGCTCTACGACCGCTATTTTCTGCATGTGGATGAGACCCGTATCGAGTTGCCGCAAACCTTTTTCATGCGGGTGGCGATGGGTTTGGCGCTCAACGAAACCGAGCGCGAGACGCGTGCCATCGAGTTCTACCGCCTGCTTGCCTCGTTCGATTTCATGTGCAGCACGCCGACGCTTTTCAACAGCGGTACGCGACATGCGCAGTTGTCATCGTGCTATCTCACCACCGTGGCCGATGACCTCGAAAGTATCTACCAGGCGATCAAAGAGAATGCCTTGCTGCAAAAATATGCCGGGGGACTGGGCAACGATTGGACCCCGGTGCGCGCACTGGGCAGCCTGATCCGCGGCACAAACGGCAAAAGTCAAGGGGTAATTCCCTTTCTCAAGGTGGTCAATGACACCGCCGTGGCGGTGAATCAGGGCGGCAAGCGCAAGGGGGCCGTGTGCGCCTATCTGGAGACTTGGCATCTCGATATCGAGGAGTTTCTGAATTTGCGTAAAAACACCGGCGATGAGCGCCGCCGTACCCACGACATGAACACCGCCAACTGGATTCCGGATCTTTTTATGAAGCGGGTGATAGAAGGCGGCGAATGGACGTTGTTTTCACCGGTCGATGTACCCGATCTGCATGAGTGCTTCGGACGCGACTTCGAGACCGCCTATCTGGCCCATGAGGCGCGTGCGGCGCGAGGCGAGCTGAGGTTATTCAAGAAAATTCCGGCGCTACAACTGTGGCGCAAGATGCTCACGATGCTGTTCGAGACGGGGCATCCCTGGATCACCTTCAAGGACGCCTGCAATGTTCGCTCGCCACAGCAGCATGTGGGCGTGGTGCATAGCTCCAATTTGTGTACCGAGATCACCTTGAACACTTCGTGCGATGAAACCGCGGTGTGCAACCTCGGTTCGGTCAATCTGTGTGCTCATCTCATCCAGGGCGCCGACGGCCGCTGGAGCCTGGATCATGACAAGCTTGCGCGCACGGTGCGCACGGCCATGCGTATGCTCGACAACGTCATCGATCTCAACTACTACGCCACGCCCAAGGCGCGCAATGCCAATCTGCGTCACCGTCCGGTGGGTTTGGGGATGATGGGCTTTGCCGATTGCCTGCATCGCTTAGGGGTGGCTTACGCCTCCGACGATGCAGTGGAGTTTGCCGACAGCTCTGCCGAGGCTTTGTGCTACTACGCTTATCTGGCTTCAACCGAGCTGGCCGAAGAGCGCGGGCGCTATGCCAGCTTCGAGGGCAGTCTGTGGTCGCGCGGCGTGCTGCCGGTCGATACCCTGGAGCTTTTGGCTCAGTCGCGAGGCGGCTATGTCGAAGTCGCGCGCGGCGGCAAGCTCGATTGGGAGTCTTTGCGTGCACGTATCGTGCGTCATGGCATGCGTAACTCCAACTGCGTGGCCATCGCCCCCACCGCGACCATCGCCAATATCGTTGGCGTGTCGGCCTCGATCGAGCCGGACTACCAGAATTTGTATGTCAAGTCCAACCTCTCGGGCGAATTCACCATGGTCAATGAATACCTGGTCGAAGAACTCAAGGCGCTTGGATTGTGGGATGAGGTGATGATCGCCGACCTCAAATACTTCGATGGTTCGCTCGCTCCCATCGACCGCGTGCCCGCCGATCTCAAAGCGCGCTACGCCACGGCCTTCGAGATCGATCCGGTCTGGCTGGTGGAGGCCGCCGCGCGCCGACAGAAGTGGATCGACCAAGCACAGTCTCTGAATCTCTACGTCGCCACCCCGTCCGGGCGCAAGCTCGACGAGCTTTACCGTCTGGCGTGGATCCGCGGCCTGAAGACCACCTACTACCTGCGTACCCTGGGTGCCACGGCGATGGAAAAAGCCAGCGTACCGACTGCCGGGGTGGCTGCCGCGGCGCCGTTTTGCGCCATCGACAACCCGGATTGCGAGGCCTGCCAATGAGTGCTTACCGTTTCGATGATTGGAATGACAAGGCGGCTGCCCGCACGCCGGACGCCATCACCGTACCGAACGCCCAGACCGATGCAGTGACGCAGATGACCCCGTCTCCGGCACTGGCCCCGGTCAATCCGTTAGACAAGCGCGTAGTCAACGGTCGCGCCGACATCAACCAGCTGGCACCTTTCCGCTATCCGTGGGCATGGGAATTTTTTCTCAATGCCAATAAAAACCACTGGACGCCGCTGGAAATCTCCATGGCGCAGGATGTGCACGACTACCACCACCGGCTGACCCCGGCCGAACGCCATGTGTTCGAGAATGTGTTGGCCTATCTCACCACCTCGGACATTCTGGCCATGCGCAACATCGGCCTGGCGGTGATGGAAAAGATGAGCGCACCCGAGCTGCAAATCTACCAGGCCCGCCAAGTGTACGAGGAAGCGCTGCACACATGGACCTACCAGCATTGCATTGAAAGTCTGGGCCTGGACCAGCAAGAGATCTACAACCGTTACCGCGTGGTGCCCGAGATCTACGGCAAGATCGCGCTAGCCAATCGTCGCCTGGAATGCGTGATGCGCTCGGACTTCGATCTCGCCAACCGCGATAACCTGCACGAATTTGCGCTTTCGTACCTCTTTTTTGCCGGTATCTTTGAAGGCTGCTGGTTTTACAACGGCTTTACCCCCATTTTTGCGCTACAGCGTCGTGGGCTCATGAAGGGCACGGCAGAGCAGTTGCAATACATCATGCGCGACGAGGTGCTGCATTGTGCATTTGGCATCCGGGTGGTGCGCCAATTGCTGCAAGAGGAGCATCTCACCCTCGATCCGCTCCGGGTGCGTGAGCTGTGGGAGGAAGCCGAGGCCGTGGAAGCGGCTTATGCCCGCTACATTCTGCGTGAGCCCATCCTCGGCTACTCGGCGGCGCAGCACCTTGGTCAGTTCCGCTTCATTGCCAATCGTCGCGCCCGCCAACTAGGTGTGGCGGAGCCCTTTCCCGGCGCGCACAATGTGTTGCCCTGGTTGGACGAACAGGCCAACTTGCGCAAAGAGAAGAATTTCTTCGAAACCCGGGTGACCGAATATCAGAGCGGTGGGGCCTTGAGCTGGGAGTAAAAAACATTGGCGGGCGACTTGCCTGGCGGCCGCGCCGGCGGCACACTGCGCGCCCTGGATCGCCGGCGTGTCGCTCGGTGGTCGATGCGAACATGGAGCACACCACATGAATCTTACAATCAGCCTTGCGCCGTTACTGGCGCTGATCGCCGGTATTCTCGTGCTGCTGGTGCCCAAGCTGCTCAATTACATTGTCGCGCTTTACCTGATCATCATCGGCGTGATGGGCTTGCTGGGAATCGGCAGCATCCACCTGCGCTAGCTGAAACGGGCGGCTTGGGTGCCGCCCGTTGCTGCGATGCTCAGTCCAGGGTCAGCGCGGCCTTCACCCACATGCTGCGGCCGGGTTCATTGACCCGGGTATCGGCCTCATAGCCGGGGATTGCTGCGCCGCTTCTTGACAGGTGCTCGGCATACTTCTTGTCGAACAGGTTGTCGATGCCGGCAACGATCTTGACTTTCTTGTTCATCCGGTAGCCGCCGTTGATCGAGAACACCCCGAAACCGGCAGTTTTGCCGATATCTTGACCGGCGATGTTGCCCTTGCCCGGATCGACCCGGTTTTGTGCGGCCACCAGCCGCCACAGTGCGCCGGCCGACCAGGTGCCGTTGTCCCAGTTCAGGCCGAAGCGCGCCTCGAGCGGCGGTTGCTGCGCGAGCGCGCTGTCGTCGGTGCGGTTGTGGCCGCGGACCCAGGCGAGGCTGGCGTCGGTCTGCCAGTTGCGGGCGAAGCGCCAGGCCAGGCCAGCTTCCATACCGTAGCTGCGGGCGTCGATGTTGCGCACGGTGGTGAGGCCGCCGCCCTTGGTGACCTTGTCGATCAGGATGTAGTCGTCGATGTCGGCGTAGAAGGCCGAGATGCTGCCGGACACGGTGCCGGCGTTCCAGTTGATTCCGAGGTCGAGCTGGGTGGTTTGTTCCGGCTTGGTCAGGAAGGCGCTATTGGTGGTCAGGCTCTGCTTGTTTTGCGAGATCAGTTCCCAGTAATCCGGAAAGCGCTCGCTGCGCCCCAGGCCGGCATAGGCGGTGGCCGCGCTGTGGGCCAGGTCATGCTCCCAGCGGGCAAAACCGCTGGTCAGTGTGTCGTTGCGGCGCTGCCCGGCGGTGACGATGGCGCCGCTGCGATGGTCCTGCGCGCGCCAACGGTCGACCCGCAGGCCGCCGATCAGGCGGTCCTGTTCGGTGAGGTCGTGGCGCAGTTCGCCGAACGCGCCGTGATTGCGAAAGGTGGCGTCGGTGGTACGTGCTTTGTTCCGGTAGGCTTCTTCCGCATTCACGCCCATGGCTGAACGCAGCGTGTGATCGTTGCGCTGGCCGTCGATGCCGACGGTCAGCAGGGTCGGCTTGGCCAGACGCAGGTCGGCGGCGACGCGCGCGCCGCGGGTCAGGCGGTCCGGGTTGTTCACCATGCGCATGCCGGGCATGGTGCCGTCGCGCAGGCTGAAGTTGTCCATCACATGGTCGATGTAGTTGCGATAGACCAGGGCTTCCAACTTCTCGACCACCGGGCTGAGCTTGCGCTTCGCCAAGCGCAGGCCGATGTTCTCGCGGTCGAACTTGGAACCGTCCATCGTGCGGTCGGCGTAGGCGGCCTCGCCGTCGCTGCGCGCATAGGTCAGTTCCAGCGCGGTGTCGTCATCCGGCGTCCAGCCCAGGGCCACGGTGCCGCTCCAGCGCTTGTAAGCGGAGTGCACATCGTTGCCGTCGCCGTCCTCGTAATCGTCTGCGCGTGTGCGGGTTGCGGTGCCGCGCACATAGAAGTCCGGCGTAGCAAAGCGGCCTTCACCCATCAGGTCGAGGCGGCCGAAGCTGCCTGCGGTGAGGCTGGCGTCTGCCGCGCCGCCGGCCTCGCTCGCGCGTTCGCGACTGCGTTCGAACAGCACCGTGCCGGCCGAGTTGCCGGGTCCGTGGATTACGGTCTGCGGGCCTTTGAGCACCGTCATGCGGTCATAGGATTCCGGGAAGACATAAGCGGTGGGCGGGTCCATGCGGCCGCCGCAGCCGCCCAGGATGTTCTCGCCGTCGAGTAGGATGTTGAGCCGCGAGCCGGCCATGCCGCGGAAAACCGGGTCGCCGCTGGTGCCGCCTTTACGGATCACCGAGAAACCGGGGATGGTCTTGAGGATATCGGCGCCGTCCAGTGCGGGAATAGGTTGGCGCGCTGCGCGCGGGTCGGTGACCACGGTAAGG
Organism: Pseudothauera hydrothermalis; assembly: GCF_003345255.1. Lineage (GTDB taxonomy): Bacteria > Pseudomonadota > Gammaproteobacteria > Burkholderiales > Rhodocyclaceae > Pseudothauera > Pseudothauera hydrothermalis. The sequence continues at coordinate 1,273,233 of NZ_CP029331.1, forward strand.
GGTTCATTCATCGGCGCGGCGGTGACCACCTGAGGGGCGAGGGTGGTTTCTTCTGCGGCGGCCACCGGCAAGGTGAAAGGCAGCGCGATCAGCGCTGCGGCGATACGGGTTTGACGATGTTGCATAGACGTGATTCCTGACTGTGAGCGCGCGGCAGACAGGGCCGCACAGGCGGCGCTGCGGGCGCATGGTTTCGATGACGGGATGAGCGCATGACACCGCTTCGCGGCGGCTTTTTAGCTGCGCGAAAGGACGGCGGAAGCGACAGAGGAGGGGTCAGGACAGTGCGGGGGGCGCACGCGGCCGGGGTAGCAGGCCCGGCGCCGCAGCCGGTGGAGCGAGCGTTGTTGGCGGCATCAGCCGCTTGGCTGCCGCCGTGGGGGCGGCGACCAGCCCCCGCGCCTGCGTCGGCACCGGATCGAGCAGGGCCGCGGCGCATACCGCGCACTGCATGCCACCGATCAGTCGGACGCTGTCTTCGCCAGCGGGCGTCTTCCCAAGCGGTGAATCCAGATTGATGTATTGAACACCGTCGGCGGTGCAGATTGCCGCCCAGGTATTCATTGCCCCGGCCAGCATGCGGGCTTGGTGCTGGGCGCTGGCGATGCCGAGCGCAAGCTGGGCGAGCGCGGCCAGTAGCGCCAGCCGCAACGCCAGATGCCAGGTTAGGGGGGAGAGGATGCCGCGTGGATTCACGCGGCGCAGTCTAGCAGGACGGGGTCATCGTCCGAGTTGAGATTCGTCAAATTTGGCTAGACTCAAGCGCCGATCCAGTGCCCCGATTTGCCGCCCTTTTTCTCCAACAAGCGTACCGCTTCGATCGTCATGCCGCGATCGGCCGCCTTGCACATGTCGTAGATGGTGAGTAGCGCCACGCTGGCCGCGGTAAGCGCTTCCATCTCCACCCCGGTGCGGCCGACGGTCTCGGCGGTGACGATGCAAGCCACCGTGCTGGCCGCCTGGTCCAGGTCGAACTCCACCGCCACGCGGGTGAGCGGAATCGGGTGGCACAGCGGGATCAACTCGCTGGTACGTTTGGCGGCCTGGATGGCGGCGATGCGCGCTATGCCGAGCACATCGCCTTTTTTGGCGCTGCCTGAGCGGACCATCTCAAAAGTGGCCGGCTGCATGCGGATGCGCCCGGCGGCTACGGCCACACGGTGGGTTTCGGACTTTTGGCCGACATCGACCATGTGGGCCTGGCCGTCGGCGTCGAAATGGGTGAGGGCGTCGCTCATCGGGAAGGCGGATGCTGAGGTCTGCGGGGGCGCCGGTGGAGCCCTACAAGCGGATACATGTGGTGCGGAACCGTTGGCAAACGGGCGTTATCATAGCACCCGATGATGCGCCGATCTCTTGCCCTGCTGCTTTGCCTTGCGCTGGCCCGCCCCGTGGCGGCAATCGACCTGCCCGATCTGGGGGATGTGGCCGCCAGCGATCTTTCACCGTTGGCCGAACGTCGGCTCGGCCAGTCCATCATGCAAGACATCCGTGCACGCGACCCGGCCTGGCTGGACGACCCGGAAGTGGAGGAATACCTCGAAGGGTTGGGGCGCAGGTTGGTGGCCGCCAGCCCCAATCCCGAGCAGACGCTGGCGTTTTTCGTGGTGCGCGACAACACCTTGAATGCCTTTGCGCTGCCCGGCGGTTATATCGGGGTACATACCGGGCTGATCTTGGCCGCCGAGTCGGAATCCGAGCTGGCCTCGGTGCTCGGTCACGAGATTGCCCACGTTACCCAGCGCCATATTGCGCAATTGGTGGGCAAGCAGAGCCAGGCCGGCATGGTCATGCTGGCTTCGATGCTGGTGGCTATTCTGGCTGCGCGCAGCAATTCCGAAGTCAGCGAGGCGGCCTTGGCCGCTGGACAGGCCGGCGCCATTCAGTCGCAACTGGCCTACACCCGCGATCTTGAACGCGAAGCCGATCGCGTTGGCTTGCAGACCTTGGAAGGGGCAGGTTTCGATGTGCGCGGCATGCCGTCATTTTTTGAGCGCCTGCAACGCAACAGTCGGCTGTATGAAAACAATGCGCCGGCCTACCTGCGCACCCATCCGCTGACTACTGCGCGGATTGCCGACATGGAAAATCGTGTCAGCCAGATGCGCTACCGTCAGGTGCTCGATTCCACCGATTTCCGTTACGTGCGCGCCAAGCTGCGCGCGGCCGGCGGCTCTCCGGTCGATACCTTGAAGGAACTGCAAATGCGTGCCGCCGAACCCGCGGCCGATCAGACCGTGCATTACAGCTTGGTGCGGGCACAATTGCGCGCCGGTATGGTGGATGAGGCGGTGCGCGGCGCGCGTGCCTTGCTTACCGATGCCGCGCCTTCGCCCTTTGTCTACACGCTGGCGGCCGAGGCGGAGTTGGCCGCGCGGCGGCCGGCTGCGGCGGTGGAGATTTTGCAGGACGCGCAGCGTCGTTTTCCCGCCAGCCGTAGCGTGCGCTACGCGCTGGGAGAAGCCCTACTGGCCGCCGGTCGCGCCGAGCAGGCGGTGGCGCTGGCGCGCCAAGCGATTCAGCAGCGCGGCGGGGATTTGCGTCTGTGGACCTTGCTGGCGCGGGCCAACGCGGCGCTCGGCAAACAGACTGCGCAGCACCGTGCCCAGGCCGAGGTCTATGCGCTGCAAGGGGCGCTGCAGGCGGCCATCGAGCAACTGGAAATTGCCCGGCGTGCCGGCGACGGCGATTTTTTTGAATTGTCGGCCGTGGATGCGCGTATCCGCGAACTGAAAGCGGCGTACGACGAAGAACGCCGCGAGCGCAGGCCATGACAAGTTACGGCCTTCTGCCTTGCGTTGGAGGCCATTAAAATGCAAGCGCCGATTGCTTCTCAGCAAGGACAATAGAATGCACTTTGACAAAGACGTCGACGCACGAGGGCTCAACTGCCCGCTACCCATCCTGCGCGCAAAAAAGGCGCTGGCCGAGATGCTGCCGGGTCAGGTGTTGCGGGTGATGGCCACCGATCCGGGGGCGGTGAAGGATTTTCAGGCATTTACCAAGCAGACCGGCAACGAATTGCTGCGTCAGTCGGAAACCCCGGACAAAGCGTTTGAGTTTTTTATCAAACGTAAATAAACAAACGGCTAGCCAAGGGCTGCGGTCCCTTTCCGATCGCGGGCTGTGGCAGCGCTCGGTGGGGGCATTGCCCGCTGTATTCAGCGCTGGCGATCACGCGGTGCCCGTTTGTCCACAAATGCCCGGATTCTTTCCTCACGGTCGGGTAACGCAAGGGTTTGGTGGAAGGCGGTGCGCTCACGGCGCAGACCTTCTTCCAGCGGCAAACTGGCGCTGGCCCGTGCACACTGTTTGATCAGGACCAGCACTTCGCCGGGCAGTGAGGCCAGATCGGCGGCCAGCCGGCGGCCTTCTTCGAGCAGGCATTCGGCAGGCAGAACACGCGACACCAGTCCACTGCGCTCGGCCTCCTGCGCACTCATGCGGCGTCCGCTCAACAGCAGATCCAGAGCCTTGGCCATGCCCACCAGGCGCGGCAGGCGTTGGGTGCCGCCCGCACCGCGGCATCGGCCGCCAGACGGTTCAGGTGCGCGGTCATCGAATCGGTTAGTGAGCGGCACAAAGCGTTACGGGCGTCGGGCCGGTCGATGATCAATTCAGCGTAGCCGTCCGGCTGCAAGATGCAGCGAATGAATTCGGAAGACATCGGTTTTGTTGTCATTTTGTGCGTTTGTATGGGCTGTGTGCCGCTGTCGGGGCACTTGGGCCCGCCTTGCGGCCATCGAGAGGGTGAGTGTTTATGCCGTTCGCGGCTGGTGAAGTCGTGTCGTGCGTTTCACGTGGCATTGCTCCAGCAGCCAGGTACGCAAGTTGTCGAGCCGCGGATCGTCGCACAGCGCGGGTGGATAGACGAGCCAGAAACCCAGACCGGCGGGCACCGGATGGTCGAACACCGAAGTCAGGCGCCCGCATTGGACCGCGCTCGCGGCCAATTCGCACACCGCAATCGACACCCCCGCCCCGTCGGCGGCCGCTTGCATCGTCAGACCGCCCGAATCCACGCGGGTCAACATGGCCGGTTGGAACGGTCCGTCCGGTAAAGTGTTCAGCCAGCGTTGCCAGGTCAGGCAATGCCGCGAAACAAAAAAAATTGGCACTGGCCACCCGTTGGAGACGTTGGTGGCGTGAACCACTGGCAAAGCCTGGACGCGCGTAGAGATCGATGGTGGCCTGAAACAGCAGATCGGCCTGCAAGCCGTCCCACTGACCATCACCATACCAGATGCCGGCATCGGCCACGCTGGCGGCCAGATTCGCCTGCTCTTGCGAGGTCGAGATCTCCAACGAAAAACCTCTCCGCGCAAAGGGATACTCGATCAACCGAGGTGACAGCCAGTTGTTTGCGAACGTTGGCAACATATTGACCCGCAGCGGTCCATCGTGCCGCGTTCGGCGCAAGCGGCTCACCGCCTCGGCGATGCGGCAAAGCCATCGCCAAGGCTTGGCGCCAGGCGGCGGCCGGCGTCGGTCAGTTCCAGCCGGCTGCCACTGCGGCGTAACAGTTCGACTCCGAGTATGTCTTCCAGTGTGCGCAATTGGTGACTGACTGCCGAGGGCGTGACCGCCAGCTCTTGGGCCGCGTCCTTGATCGAAAGATGGCGTGCCACTGCCTCGAAAGTGCGCAGGGCATTCAACGGAGCAAGGATGCGCATGGGAGATTTGCCCGCCTGGCGGCGATTGTCGGTCATACATTAGACCTCAAATCGATGCGGCTGCGCCTATCGAGCTGTGGATCAAATTTCAACATCGGCTGAAATATGCTCACGTCTGCCGGCCGGATATTGGATTTACACTGGCACATATCACCTTCCCAAGCGCGGTGTGCGCCATGGCTAGCGTTCTTGAGGACAGTCTTACGATGACGCCGGTTCGCCTTTTGATGTTGCCGGGTATCGGCAACTCCGGGCCGGAGCACTGGCAGACGCTGTGGGCTTCGCCTCAGCAAAACGGCCGCGGATTTCAGCCTGCCGATTGGGATCGGCCGCAGCTGGACGATTGGCTGGCTGCGCTCGATGCGGCCATCGATGAGGATACCGCGCCGGTTGTGCTGGTGGCGCACAGCCTTGCTTGCCTATTGGTTGCGCACTGGGCGCTACCGCCTGCGCGCAACCCTGATCGTGATAATCGGATCGCCCGGGTCCGCGGGGCGTTTCTGGTTGCCGTACCCGACCCCGAGGCGCCGGCGTTTCCGAGCGCGGCGCGCGAGTTTGCGCGGCCTTTGGCGATGCCACTGCCCTTCCCCGCACTGGTGGTGGCTAGTCTTGACGATCCTTATGGTTCAATGGCGTACGCTCGGCGTATGGCCATGGGATGGGCGGCCGGATGTGTGGAAGTCGGCGCATATGGACACATCAATGTGGTCAGTGCGGTGGGTGCCTGGGAAACCGGCTGGCATCTGCTGCAGGCTTTCGGCGCCGGGCTTCGGGTCCGGGTCGCGGCATCGCCGAGCACCGGCTTTTCATGATTAGGCCGGTGTCAAAGCGGCAGGCTGAGTTGTCACGGACCGCTTGATCGGGTTTGTGTTTTTGAACTATCGGAGTGCCTAATTGACTGTATCGACTGCGATTTTGGGTTTTACCTTGACGGCCTTGTTACTGACCTTGACTCCGGGTCTGGATACCGCACTGGTCCTGCGTACCGCCGCGGTGGAAGGCGCACGTAAGGCGATGCGTGCAGGGGCAGGCATCGTGACCGGGGTGCTGGTTTGGGGGCTGTTGGCGGCGCTCGGGCTTGGCGCGGTGCTCGCGGTATCCCGACAGGCCTATACGGTGCTGCAGTTTGCCGGCGCGGCGTATCTGGTCTGGCTCGGTGGGCGGCTGCTCTGGAGCGCGCTCCAGGCGACGCCGACGCCACCGCAGCATGACACGTCAGCGCGGCATGATGGGCGCTGGTTCCTGCGCGGTCTGCTGACCAATTTGCTCAACCCCAAGGTTGGGGTGTTTTATGTGAGCCTGTTGCCACAATTCGTTCCCGCCGACGTGCCGGTGATCGGCTTCAGTGTGCTATTGGCCTGCATTCATGCCGTGATGGGGCTGATCTGGTTTGCCGCCCTGGTGCTCGCCACCCGGCCGCTGGCACGCTGGCTGCGGCAGCCTGCGGTGACGCGCGCGCTCGATGCGATGACCGGCGCAGCGCTGATCGGTTTTGGTGTGCGTTTGGCGCTGTCCAGGCCGACGAGCTGAGCCGTAGCCGGCTTGGGCATCGTCGCCTTGCGCTGCCAACGACAAACGATCCGCTTGTGCACAGATGTGCTCAACGGGCGGTGCGATGGGGGGCTGCTTCCGTTATTGGTTTTCCCCTTGGAGCCCAAGCCATGAGTCCGTACGATGCGCTGACCGCATTATGGTCGCTGGCCGAGCTGCCGCCGCCGGCCTTGGCCGAGGTTGTGTTGACCGGCCGCGATCCGGTGTTTCCTTCGTCGTTCGCGGTCGGCACCGCTGCGCAAGTGAGTATTGCCGCGGCCGCGCTCGCCGCTTGCGAACTGGGTCATGCGCGCGGGGGGCTGCGCCAGCGTGTCGCTGTCGACATGGCCCACGCCGCCGCCGAATGCACCGGCTGGTTTACGCTCGACGGCAAGGAGCCGGCGCTTTGGGACCCGTTTGCCGGTCTGTACCGTTGTGCCGATGGTCATGTGCGTGTGCACACCAACTTCCAGCATCACCGCGATGGTGCGCTGCGCCTGCTGGGCCTGGATCCGGCAACGGCCACGCGCGCCGACGTGGAGCGGGCCCTGTTGGGCTGGTTGGCGTTGGCGTTCGAGCAGGCTGCGGCCGAGCATGGATTGGTGGCCGCGGCGCTGCGCAGCTTTGCCGAGTGGGATGCCACGCCCCAGGGCCAAGCGGTGGCGGCGCAGCCACCGATGACCATCACCCGGATTGGCGATGCACCGCCGCGCCCTCTGCCGCCGCTGGCGGCCGGCCAACGGCCGCTTTCCGGCGCACGTGTGCTCGATCTGACTCGTATTCTGGCCGGTCCGGTTGGCGGGCGCTGGCCGCGTTCGGCGCAGAGGTCATGCTGGTCAATTCACCGAATCTCCCCAACATTGCCGCCATCGCGGAGACCAGTCGCGGCAAGCGTTCGGTGCACATCGATCTTTGCAGCAAGCGTGGACGCGAAACATTGTGGCGGCTGGTGGAAAGCGCCCATGTGTTTTCGCAGGCCTACCGGCCCGGTGCGTTGGCCGCGTTGGGCGTGTCTGCCGAAGCCCTGGCCGCGCGCCGGCCTGGTATTGTGGTGGTGTCCTTGACGGCCTACGGCACCCAAGGGCCATGGGCCGGGTGGCGAGGTTTCGATTCGCTGGTACAGACCGCGATGGGCTTCAACCACGCTGAAGGGGACGCTGCGGGCGACGGTGTGCCGCGCCCGCTGCCGATGCAGATTCTTGACCAGGCCAGCGGCTTTCTGATGGCGTTTGGCGCTGCCGCCGCGTTGTGGCGACAGTGGTGCGAAGGGGGCAGTTGGCTGGTACAGGTATCGCTGGCGCAAACCGGACATTGGTTGCGCGGCCTGGGCCGCGTCACGGACGGATTGCAGATCGACAGGCCGGACTTGACGCCGTGGCTCACCGACGAGATGTCCGGCTTTGGTCTGCTGCGCGCCGTACGCCCCAGTGCGCAGCTCGCACGCACGCCTGCCGGCTATGCGCGACCGTCGGTGCCGCCGGGAACGGACCGTCCGGCCTGGTAAGGCGCACTGGCCAAACCGCGCGTCGAGGAAGCCTGCGCCTGCTGCCTATGCGTAGCAGGCGCGCGCAGTGTGGATTTTTGCGTCCGGCGGCGTCAGCGTCCGGCGAGTTTGTCGAGCTGTGGCTTGAGCTGGGCCAGGGTGGCAGTGAAAGCGGCCAGGCGCTCGCGTTCCTGGGCGACCACCGCGGCGGGCGCGCGCTCGACGAAACTGGGGTTGCCTAGCTTGCCTTCCGCCTTGGCAATTTCGGCTTCCAGACGGGCGATTTCTTTGCTCAGACGCTCGCGCTCGGCGGCGATGTCGATGTCTACCTTGAGCATCAGACGGGTGTGTCCGACTACGGCGACCGGCGCAAGCGCGTCGGCCGGCATGTCGGCGACCAGCTCAACCTCGGAGAGCTTGGCCAGCCCCGCCAAGTAAGGCACAAAGGTTTGTAGCAAAGCGCTTTGACCGGCGGCGAGCAACGGCAGGCGCTGGGCCGGGGAAATTCCCATTTCGCCGCGCAGGTTGCGGCAGGCGTGCACCAACTGTTTGAGTTCGGCGACCTGGGCTTCGGCGGCTGGGTCGATGCGAGAGGAGTCGGCCTCCGGGTAGCGCGCCAGCATCAGGCTGTCGGTGTCCTTGCGGCCGGCCAGCGGGGCGACGGTCTGCCACAGCTCCTCGGTGATGAAGGGGATCAGCGGATGCGCCAGGCGCAGCACGGTCTCCAGCACGCGCAGCAGGGTGCGACGGGTGGCGCGCTGCTGAGCGGCGTTGCCGGACTGGAGCTGGATCTTGGCCATTTCCAGATACCAGTCGCAGTACTCGTCCCAGATGAACTCATAGACCGCCTTGGCGACCAGATCGAAGCGGTAGCCGGCAAAGTGTTCGGCTACTTCCGCTTCGGTGCGTTGTAGCCGGGAAATCACCCATCGGTCTGCAAAGCTCAGTGTCAGCCCGGAGTCGTCCGTATCGATACCGCAGTCCTGGCCTTCGCAGTTCATCAGCACGAAGCGGGTGGCATTCCACAGCTTGTTGCAGAAGTTGCGGTAACCTTCGCAGCGCGCCAGGTCGAATTTGATGTCGCGCCCAGGGCTGGCCAGCGAGGCGAAGGTAAAGCGCAGCGCGTCGGCACCGAAGGCGGGTATGCCTTGCGGGAATTCTTTGCGGGTCTTTTTCTCGATGCTTTGCGCCTGTTTGGGGTTCATCAGCCCAAAGGTGCGCTTTTTGATCAGCTCATCGAGCGAAATGCCATCGATCAGATCGATCGGATCGAGCACATTGCCCTTGGACTTGCTCATTTTCTGGCCTTCCGCGTCGCGGATCAGGCCGTGCACATAGACGTGCTTGAAGGGGATTTTGCCGGTGATGTGCTTGGTCATCATCACCATGCGGGCGACCCAGAAGAAGATGATGTCAAACCCGGTGACCAGTACCGTGGAGGGCAGATACAGGTCGAGCGCGGGGTTGGATTTGGCCGGCCACTCCGGCGTCCAGTCCAGCGTGGAGAACGGCCACAGCGCGGACGAGTACCAGGTGTCGAGCACGTCCTCGTCACGGCGCAGACCCTTGGCGCGCAGGTCGTTGGCCAGCATACGGATGGTGCTAGCTTGGTCGGCGTGCCCTTGCTGCTCGGCGTGATGGGCCTGGTCTTCGAGCTCGGCGAGCTTTACCGCGAACTGCGCCTCGGCCTCGGTCTCGTCGGTGGCGACATAGACGTTTTCGAGCGCATCGTACCAGGCCGGGATCCGGTGGCCCCACCATAGCTGACGCGAGATGCACCAGTCCTGGATGTTGTTGAGCCACTGGTTGTAGGTGTTGACCCAGTTCTCGGGGTAGAACTTGATCTCGCCGGAGGCGACGCATTCGAGCGCTTTCTGGGTGATCGACTTGCCGTCCGCGCCGGGTTTGCTCATGGCCACAAACCATTGGTCGGTGAGCATCGGCTCGATGACCACGTTGGTGCGGTCGCCGCGCGGCACCTGCAGTTTGTGCGGCTTGACTTGCACCAGCACCCCGGCGGCTTCGAGCTTGGCGACCACCGCCTTGCGCGCGTCGAACCGGTCCAGTCCGACCAGATCGACTGGCAGCGGCTGGGCGGCCTTGGCACGGCCCTGGCTGTCGTAGGTCTCGGCCTGGGCCGGCACGGTGCCGTCGAGCTTCAAGATCACGATCATGTCCAGCTTGTGACGCTGGCCGACCGCGTAGTCGTTGAAGTCATGGGCGGGCGTGACTTTGACGCAGCCAGTGCCGAACTCGCGGTCCACATACTCGTCGGCGATGATCGGAATGTCGCGGCCAACGATCGGCAGCCGCACGGTCTTGCCGATCAGGTGCGCATAGCGTTCGTCTTCCGGATGCACCATCACCGCGACGTCGCCCAACATGGTCTCGGGCCGGGTGGTGGCGACGGTCAAGCCCTGCAGGCCGCCGATTGGCCCGTCGCTGAACGGATAAAGAATGTGCCACAGATGACCGTCTTCTTCCTCGGACACCACTTCGAGGTCGGATACCGCGGTGCCGAGCTTCGGGTCCCAGTTGACCAGCCGTTTGCCGCGATAGATCAGCCCTTCGTTGTACAGCCGCACGAAGGTTTCGGTGACGATTCTGGACAAGCCCTCGTCCATCGTGAAGCGTTCCCGCTTCCAGTCCGGGCTGGTGCCCAAGCGGCGCATCTGGCCGGTGATGGTGCCGCCGGAATACGCTTTCCATTCCCAGACTTTTTCGAGGAATTTTTCGCGGCCCAGGTCGTGACGGCTGATGCCTTGGGCATCCAATTGGCGTTCGACCACGATCTGGGTGGCGATGCCGGCATGGTCGGTGCCCGGTTGCCATAGCGTGTTGAATCCCCGCATGCGGTGATAGCGGGTGAGCGCATCCATGATGGTCTGGTTGAAGCCGTGCCCCATGTGAAGCGTGCCGGTAACGTTGGGCGGCGGCAGCAGGATACAGAATGCGTTGGGGTTGGACGGGTCGAGGCCGGCGTCGAAATAACCGCGGGACTCCCACTCGGGATACCAGCGACGTTCAATGTCGGCAGGCTCGAAGCTTTTGGCCAGTTCCATGGTGTTTTTTACGCGCAAGAAGGCAAAACAATAATTATAGCGGATGGGCAGGGCCGCTTCCGGCGCTCTCCGCGGATTCGGGCCGCCGGCTGCGATGGGCGGCCAGCCGCGGCGCTCAGGGCGTGCGTCCGCGGTCGGTGGGGTCTTGCTCGCGGTCGAGCAGACGGCTGATGCGCTGAGAGAGTTCCGGCAGCAGCACCGCGCGCAGGTGGGCAATCATTTCCGTCTGCATGCGTTCGGTGAGACGCTCGAGCTCGCCGGCCAGAATCTGCGGAAACTCCTTGCTGACCCAGGCTTCGATTTCCCGACTCAGCTCCGTGTCCAGGCGAATCAAGCGCTCGGTCAGTGTGTCGGCGGGTAGCTGGCCGGACAGGGCGGTGTCTTGGGCGCTTGCGGCCGTATTGGCTTGAGCGACCAGCCGGGACAGTTCCGGGTCGGATTCATCCACCACATCGGTCAGGATGGGCAGCTCGTCGCTGTCTTGGGGGGCTACGGTCGTAGCAGCCGGCTCGGCGTCACGATGTCGGCGAAGCAATGCGTTGGCCTGGTCCAGCAGTCGGTCGGCCGCTTCCAGGTCGGCGTCATGCAATGGAGCGGGATCGGGCGGCCAGCGGCTCACAGCGCCTCCCGGCGTAACGCGTCAAATAACTTGATGGGCAGGTCAAGCGCCTTGTAATGCTTGTAGCGCAAACGCCCCGGCGCCTTGTCGGCTTCGCTCTGACCGATGATCTCTACCACCACACGGTAAGACTGGAATTCGGGCGGCAGCTCGTCGCTCAGGTTGATCAGGATATCCTGATGGGAGCGGGGTACCGGCGCCAGCCCATGATTGATGAGCACCGGGGTTTCACCGGCCAGAGGGGCATCCTGCATGACGTGCGGCACGAATGCCGCCGGCTCGAACCGCCACAGCGCCTGGTCGATTCGCTGAGCATGTGCGTGGTCGGCGGCGCGCAGCGCCACCCGCCGCCCGCGGGCGTAAGCGCGCGCCGTCAGCTCGCAGGCGAGCGCGATCCGGTCCGGGCTGTCGTGGTAGAACTGCACCTGTGGCAAGGGTTCAGGCTCCCGCGGCGCGCTGAATCAGGAATTCGGTCAGCAGCGGCACCGGGCGACCGGTGGCGCCTTTGGCTTCGCCCGAAACCCAAGCGGTGCCGGCGATGTCCAGATGCGCCCATTTGTACGCTTTGGTAAAGCGCGACAGAAAGCAGGCCGCGGTAATGGTGCCGGCATACCGTCCGCCGATGTTGGCCATGTCGGCAAAGTTGCTTTTGAGCAAATCCTGGTACTCGTCCCATAGCGGCAGTTGCCAGGCGCGGTCGCCGGCGTCTTGACCGCGCGCCAGCAGCTCGGCGGCCAGTTCGTCGTCGTTGGCCAAGAGGCCGCTGGGGATTTTGCCCAATGCAATCACGCAGGCGCCGGTCAGTGTGGCAATGTCGATCACGCAAGCCGGCTTGAAGCGCTCGGCGTAGGTGAGCGCATCGCACAGAATCAGGCGGCCTTCGGCGTCGGTGTTGAGGATTTCGATGGTTTGCCCGGACATCGAGGTGACCACGTCGCCGGGTTTGGTGGCGCCGCCGCCGGGCATGTTTTCGGTAGTCGGGATCAGGCCGACCACGTTGATCGGCAGCGCCATGCGCGCCAGTGCCTTGAAGGTGCCCAGCACGCTGGCCGCGCCGCACATGTCGAATTTCATTTCGTCCATTTCGGCGGCAGGTTTGAGCGAGATGCCGCCGGTGTCGAAGGTGATGCCTTTGCCCACCAGCACTACCGGCTTGTCTTTGGCTCGTCCGCCCTTGTAGTGCATGACAATGAAGCGCGGAGGCTGGTGCGAGCCGCGGGCCACCGCCAGCAGGGCTCCCATGCCGAGCTTTTCCATGTCGGCGCGCTCGAGGACTTCGACTTTGAACTTGAATTGTTTGCCCAGCGCCTGGGCGGTTTCGGCCAGATAGGTGGGGGTGCAAACGTTGGCCGGCATGTTGCCCAGATTACGCGCCAGCGCCATGCCTTCGGCGATGGCCTGTCCGCGCCGCAGCGCGGATTCGAGTTCGGCATTGACCTTGTCGCTGATCGCCAGTGTGATCCGCTGCGCCCCGCGTTCCTTCGCAGGCTTGCCTGCGGCGGCCCTTGGCGGGTCGTAGCGATAGGCTCCGTCAGCCAGCAAACGGCTGGCCTGCTGCAGCCGCCAGGCCAGATCGCGCCCGGGCAGCTCGATGTCGGCAAGAAAGACCGCGGCATCGCGCGCGGGGCTGCCCGCCAGTGCTTTGGCGGCCGAACAGACCGCGTCGCGCCACGGTTTGTCGCCGAAATCGTCCTGTTTGCCCAGGCTGACCAGCAGCACACGCTCGCAGGCGGTGCCCGGCAAATCATGCAGCAGCAGCTGAGAGCCGGCCTTGTCTTCCAGGTCGCCGCGTTTGAGTATGGTGGCAAGCTTGCCTTGGCTGGCTTTGTCTAGCGCCGCGGCCGGGCCGGTCGGCTTGGCGCCGGGAAATACGCCCAACACCACGGTGCCGGTGGCGAGCTTTTCCGGAGAGGCCGTCTTTATGGTAAATTCCATGGCAATTCCTCAAGCGGGCATCAGGTGCTCAGGGTGGCCGATTATGGCCCGCGCGTGCCAAAGCCGTCAAAAGCAATACCCCGGCGCGATGCCTTTTCCGCTCATCCGGAACCTGCTCCCAAGTATTCCCGCGCAATGATCTTCCGCAGTGCGCTTCAGCGCGAATTTGCCCATTCGGCCGCCGCGGTGTTCGTGGCGCTGTTCGCGATTTTGCTGACCACGGTGCTGATTCGCATGTTGGGCGATGCCGCGGGCGGTAAAGTACCGCCCGACGCGGTGCTGGCATTGATCGGTTTTGGCGCCTTGGCCCGCCTGCCGGTGGTGCTGTCGCTTGCGGTGTTCATTGCGGTATTGCTGTCGCTGTCGCGGGCCTACAAGGACTCCGAGATGGTGGTGTGGTTTGCCTCTGGGCTGCCTCTGACGGCGTGGGTGCCCCCGGTGCTGCGCTTTGCGCTGCCGCTGGTGGCTGTGGTGGCTGCCACGACGTTGTTTCTGGCGCCGTGGGCCGAGCGCATGAGTATCGAGTATCGCGGCCGCTTGGAGAGCCGCGATGACAGCTCCCGGGTGGCGCCGGGTGTATTTCGTGAGTCGGCCACGGCCCAGCGTGTGTTTTTCGTCGAAACCGGCGCAAATGCTGACGGCAGGGTGCGTAATGTGTTCGTCAGCAGTGAGGAAGGCGGCCGGCAGAGCGTCATCGTGGCGGCCGAAGGTTGGATTCAGGTGGACGAGGCAGGCGATCGCTACGTGGTGCTCGATCGTGGTCGACGCTATGAAGGCACCCCGGGGACGGCCGAATATCGGGTGTTGGAATTCGACACCTATGCGGTGCTGATCGAGCCGCGTGCGGCTGTGGCGACAAGCGTGCGGATGCGGGCGATGCCGACTGCAGAACTCGTCGGGCAGCCGGACGCGCGTAAGCAGGGCGAGCTCCTCGGACGTCTGGGTACGCCGCTGGCCGCGCTGTTGCTGGCGCTGCTTGTCATTCCGCTGTCGTTTGTCAATCCCCGCGCCGGGCGCACCAGCAACCTCATGGTGGCGCTGCTGGCTTATCTCACATACAGCAATGCCATTTCGGTGTGCCAGGCATGGGTGAGCCGTGAAAGGCTGTCTTTTGAGCTGGGGCTTTTGTTGCCACATCTGGTGGTGGCGGCGCTGATCGCAGTGTTGTTTCACCGACGCCTGGCGGTCTCGCCCTTTTGGCGGAGGCGCGCATGAGCCGGGTGTTGCAGCGCTATCTGGCGCGGGAGATTCTGTTGTCCACTGCGCTGGTGTTGGCCGCGTTTCTGGGGCTGTTTGCGTTTTTCGATGTGGTCAACGAACTCGAGGATATCGGCAAACAGGGCTATGAACTGCACCACGCTCTGATCTATGTGCTGATGACCGTGCCGAGCCGGATCTATGAGCTGATGCCGGTGGCGGTGTTGATCGGCAGTCTGTATGCGCTCACCACCTTGGCCCGGCATTCCGAAATCACCGTGATGCGCGCCTCCGGGTTGTCCAACGCGGCCATGATGGGCACTTTGGGTGCGATCGGCCTGGTGTTTGTCGCGCTCACTTTCGTGTTTGGCGAATACCTGGCCCCCCCGGCGGAGCGGGCCGCCCAGCAGTGGAAGCTGATTGCCACCCAGGCCAACGTGTCGCAGCGTTTGCGCTCGGGTTTATGGGTCAAGGACGGTCCGCGGGTGGTGAATGTGCGCATCCTGTTGCCCGACCGCAGCATGGAGCAGGTGCGTATTTTTGAGTTCGATGCCCAGTCAAGGATGATTTCGATCAGCGAAGCACAGGCCGGGCGTTATGACGCACAGGACGGTAGCTGGCGGCTGACTGGTGTGCGCCAGACGCAGTTTTCCGACAATCGCACGCAAGTAGTGGAACTGCCGGAAATCGCCTGGCGCTCGGAGCTCACCCCGGAAGTTTTGAGCGTGTTGATGGTGGCGCCGGAACGCATGTCGGTGGACGCGCTTTATGCTTATATCCGTCATTTGCGGGACAACCGGCAAAGCGCCGAGCGCTACGAGATCGCTTTATGGAAGAAGCTGACCTATCCGCTGGCAGCGTTGGTGATGATGGCGTTGGCACTGCCCTTTGCTCTGATGCACGACCGGCAGGCTGCGGTCAGCGTCAAGGTCTTCTTTGGGGTCATGCTGGGCGTGGGCTTTCACCTGCTCAACGGTCTGTTTTCCAATCTCGGGGTCATCAACGCTTGGCCGCCGGCGTTGGCGGCGATTACGCCAAGCCTGCTTTTTCTGCTGGCTGCCGGCGCGCTGCTGTATCTGGTGGAGCGACGCTGAGCCGGCGCACGGCTGCCTGGGTTGGGTAAAACCTGGGATTGCTCAGAGGTGTGGGCTGAGCATCGCGTAGATGGCAAAACGGACCCCGTGGGGTCCGTTCCGCTTTGCTAAACCGTCAAACCGGTCAGGCTTGTTGCTTTTGCTGTTTCTTCGCTGCGACAGCCTTGTAGTCGAGCTTTTCCTTGATCCGGGCGGACTTGCCGGAACGCTGGCGCAGGTAGTACAGCTTGGCGCGACGCACATCACCGCGACGCTTGACCTCGATGCTGGCCACCAGCGGGGAGTAGGTCTGGAAGGTCCGTTCCACGCCCTCGCCGGAGGAGATCTTGCGCACGATGAAGCTGGAGTTGAGACCGCGGTTGCGCTTGGCAATCACCACGCCTTCGTAGGCCTGGAGGCGTTCGCGGTTGCCTTCCTTGACCTTGACTTGTACCTCTACGGTGTCGCCCGGGGCGAATGCCGGAATGGTCTTGCCTTCGGTCAGGCGGGCGATTTCTTCCTGTTCGAGCTGCTGAATCAGGTTCATCTATGACTCCTGTCGTTTCAATGGCCTGTGGCCTTGCATGCAGAGCAGGCGGACCTGGTGCGATGCGGTTTGTCATCGGAACATTCAGCCCGTGTGGCGGGCCGATGTTCCTTCCTGTTCCCGCTCGAATTCCTCGAGCAGGTTCAATTCTTCCTTGCTCAACTGCCGCCCGGCCAGCAGGTCGGGGCGCAGTAGCCGGGTGCGGCCCAGCGACTGCTTGAGCCGCCAGCGGCGGATTGCCGCGTGGTTGCCCGACAGCAACACCGCCGGCACCGCCTCGTCCCGATAGACTTCGGGCCGCGTGTAGTGCGGGCAGTCCAGTAGCCCGTCGGCGAACGAGTCTTCGCGGGCCGAATCCGCGTCGTTCAGTGCGCCGGGCAACTGGCGCACGATTGCGTCCAGCAACACCATTGCCGGCAGCTCACCGCCCGACAAAACGAAGTCGCCAAGCGAAATCTCTTCATCGACGCAGCGGTCCAGCAGGCGCTGGTCGACCCCTTCATAGCGTCCGCACAGCAGCACCAGGGCGGGCTGCGCGGCCAATGCCAGTACCTTGCGATGATCCAGCTTGTGCCCTTGAGGCGACAGGTAGATCACCGGTCCGGCCAATCCCAGTGCGGCGCGCTGCGCCCGCTGAGCCTGGTCGATTGCCCGTTCCAGCGGTTCGGCCAGCATGACCATGCCCGGCCCGCCGCCGTAAGGGCGGTCGTCTACGGTGCGATGCGCATCGCTGGTAAATTCGCGCGGGTTGTGGAAAGCAATCTCGTAGAGACCGCGATCCAGCGCCCGCCGGGTGATGCCGCTGCCGGTCAGGGCGGCGAACATCTCCGGAAAAAGCGTCACGACATCGAAGCGGCGCACACCCGTTATGCCAGCATCCGGCGCGTTCCGCTCTTGCACTTTTACACTACCAATCTTTTTCCCAAACCACCCGGATACGCCGGCTGGCCAGATCAACATCCAGTACGTAGGCGGCAACGAAGGGGATCAACCGTTTTGAGTCGCCATCGACCACTTGCAGTACGTCATGTACGCCGGTCGATAACAGACCGGAGACAACACCCAGCGCCTCGCCGGCTTGGTTTTCCACCGCGAGCCCGACCAGATCATGCCAGTAGAACTCATCTTCTGCGGTCTGCGGCAAAGCGTCGCGCGGTGCCCCGATATACCAGCCGTCCAGCGCTTCGGCAGCGTTGCGGTCCGGGGTTTCGGCAAAGGCTGCTATCAACCCTTTGCCGTGCATCCGGCAGCCTTTGAGCGTTACCGCTCGCCAGCTTGGATCGGGCGCATCGTCGGCCGGGGCGAGCCACCAGCGTTGCATTTTGCGCCAAGATAGTGGGTCGTCGCCGAAAGGATGAATTTTCACCCAGCCTTTTACGCCGAAGGGGGCCACAATGCGCCCCAGGACAATCATGACGCGCGTTGTGCTGGCGTGTTCAGGCTGCGGCAGCGGCCTGTTTGACCAAGCGGGCGACCGTGTCGGAGAGCTGAGCGCCGTTTTGCTGCCAGTAGGTCAGACGTTCGGCGTTGATTACCAGATTTTTTTCCGCACCGGAGGCAACCGGGTTGTAAAAGCCGATGCGCTCGATGAAGCGGCCGTCGCGACGGTTGCGCGAATCGGCTGCGACGATGTTGTAGAAAGGGCGCTTCTTGGCACCGCCACGGGCAAGACGAATGACGACCATCTGAGTATCCTGATCGGAAGATTCTAAAAACCGCGCATTTTATCCGAACGGCTACCGACAAACAAGCGAAAAACTGGGGCAATGATATGACTGCAGTCGGTACCATCGGGGAAGGTGGATTCGTGCACAAGATACGTAAAAACTTTGCCCAGATTGGGCAGAGCGGGGCCACGCAGTTCGATTTTGAATAGAATGCGTTCACCATTCGTGATATGGCGTAAACGATGCAGGCGTCCGAACAACAAACAGCTCAGATCGATGCGGCGCTGACCTGGTTGGCTGCCGAGCCAAACGACGATCCCGTGGCAGATCTGGCTGCGCTGCGCGGCTATTTCGAGCAGGTCAGGGACCCGGCGGTGCCGGGTGCGCTGTTTGCAGACTGTCTGATCCAGTTCGATGCGCGGGCGCGGGATATCTGCGAGCGTTTCCGCGCCCGCCTGCTGGATGCGCCGCTGCCTTTGTCATCCGATCTGCGCCAGCCAACCGAAGCCTTGATCGATGCCTTGCTCGACTTGGCGGCCGGCTTTCAGCGGGTGATCGAAGATGTGCGTGGCCGTTGGCTGGGCGGAGCGCGTACCGATGCGCATGGGTCGATCGTGCGCGCCCTGCGTTTGTCGATGGAGGCTTACCTTTTTGCCAGCATGATCGGTGCGCCGGCGCCGGCAGGGTTTTGGCTTCGCGTCTATGGCTTGCTGGCGGCCGCCATGCGTATCGAAACCGTCAAGGCAGAAGGCGGGGCCAAAGCGTCTGCCCAGATCATCATGGCTTTGGCTGCGTTACAGCCGGAAAGCCTGACCGGCCGCGAACTGGTCTGGGTGCGCGATTTTCTCGACGGCGTGCAATGTGATGTGCAGTTTTCCCAGCAGCGTCCAAACGATGAACGTGCGGGCTATTGGATCGATCTCCAAACCGATGAACCGCCCACCGCGCTGGTTCGCCGGGCGCCACCGGCCAATGCAGAACTGCTGTATTTCGCCTCCGGTGCGCTGGCCGCCGAAGTGGCGCGTCGGCTCGAATGGCTGGAGTCGCGCGTGGCGCAAGCCGAGGTTGTCGGCTTGGAACGCGATATCGATCTGCTCGATGCCGAGGGCCAAGCGCTGCCACCCGGGTTGACGCCTTTGGAGGCTTTGTCGCTGCTGCGCCGCATGCATGAGCGCTGGTCTGCGCCGCCGCATCGCGGCTTGCCGCGTCGCCAGCATGAATATACCGTGCAAGTATGTGCCGGTTTGCGCGCCATTTGGGAGATGTTCCGCCGCGGTGAGGCCGGGGCGCGCATCGATGAATGGATGGTGTGCAATGAAAGCCCCGGCGGATACGCGATCATGAGTGTGGCGGGCGTCTCCGGCGCGCTCAGCGCCGGCATGGTGCTTGCGCTGCGTTCCGATGCCGGCAAGCCCTGGACGCTATGTATCGTGCGCTGGCTTCGCAGCGATCAGCCCGATCAGGTGGAGCTTGGCTTGCAGGTGGTCGCTCACGGCGGTAGTGCGGCGACCATTGCGTTTAGAGGAAGCGAGCTGAACACGATACAGCCGGCTTTGATTTTGCCCCCGTTGGCGGGGGTGCGGCACCATCCGGCGGTGCTAGTGAAAACCGGGTCGTACGTCTCCCGACGTTTCATGCTGGTCCGCGATCTCGAAAAACGGCTTTACGTCGCGCAGGGGCGGGTGATCAGCCTGGACATGCAGACTGCCAATATCGAGCTGTTGCAATACGAAGTCGACCCTTATCCGATCTGATGGTGAGTCTGATCAGCCAGCAGATCCGCTAGACTGATATCGGCCTGCGTCATGGCACTGGCAAAGCGCGCAGCGGCCGTATGCACCGGGCTGCCGTGTTCGGTCGCCGCCAGCCAGTCAGAGGGCGATAGCGCAAAGCGGGAGATGATCTCGGATAGGCCCAGGCGCTGCGGCGCAATGCTGAGCACCCAGTGCCCCTGGTCGGTACGCGCCACCCAGCCGGCTTCGCACAGCGCGCCCAACACCGCCTCGCATCGATCGTCCGGCAAGCCGGCTGCTTCCTGAAGCCGGCCGAAACCGGCAGCATTGCCGCTGCCTTGTAAGCGCGCCAATTCGACCAGGATGCCGAGTGCGGCGTGCGCGCGCTCGCCGGTAAAGGACGGCGCTATCCGGCTGCGTGCGATGAAGGCCGGCAGGCTGGCGGTGAGTAATGCCCCCAGCAGAACGATGACCCACGACAGATAAAGCCAGACGAGAAAGATCGGCAAGGCCGCAAAAGCGCCATAGACCAAGGTATAGGTCGGAAAACGGGTAATGAAGACCCCGAAGGCGCGTTGCATCAGAAAAAAACCGAGCGCCGCAACAAAGCCGCCGAGCAGGGCATGCACCGCTTTGACCGGATGATTGGGCACCGCAAAATACAGGTAGCTGAACAGCAGCCCCAGCATCAATGGCGGCAACAGGCGAGCCGCCATCTTGCCCAGCCAGGGCGCGTGATCGACCAGCTCCATCGATGCACTGATGAGGTAGCCCGAAGCGAATACGCTGGCGCCAAGCACCAAGGGTCCCAGCGTCAGCGCAAACCAGTAGACGGCGATCCGGAAAAGCAGCGGTCGCGGTTGACGCACGCCCCAAATCTGGTTGAACACGCGCTCGATGGTCGATAACAGCATCAGGGCGGTGACCAGCAGCAGCGCGGTGCCCAGCAGCGTCAATCCGGTGGCTTTCTGTGAAAACTGCAAGGCATAGGTGGTAATGATCTTGCCGGCCCGCTCGGGCAGCAGATTTTCCAGCAGAAAGACTTTCAGCGAAGTGCCCAAGTCGGCAAAGCCGGGGAAATTGCTGAACAGCGCAATGGCAACCGTCACCAGCGGCACCAGTGCCAGCAGGGTGGTAAACGCCAGGCTGCCGGCGACCTGAGAGCAGTGCGTGGCCGTGAAGCGGTTGAGCAGCAAGCGGAGGAGATCGCGCGCGGCGTAAAACATCATGGTCGGTGCGTAGCGGGACATAGGGATCAAGATTAAGCCAGATGGGCAGTGCAGGGCAGGCGTCGATGTGCCCGGGTTCGGTTCATGGGTGCGCGCAAGCCGGCAAGTGCGCTGGCGACAAAGCGATTGACCCAGCCCTCAACCTAACCAAGAATCCCCGCCTGACTGTGTCTTTGCGATTTGAAACCGCCCAAATATGTTCGACTCTAGCCATTCCGACATCCGCTTCCACGACGTGTGGATCGAGCATCCACAGGGGCGGATTTTCGCCCGCAGCTGGGAGCCGCCCGGTGAGGAGAGCGCAAGCCCGATTGTGCTGTTGCATGACTCGCTCGGTTGCGTGGCGTTGTGGCGGGATTTTCCGGCGGCACTGTGCGCGCAGACCGGGCGCAGGGTGATTGCCTATGATCGATTGGGGTTCGGCCGCTCTACGGCGCGCGAAACGCTGCCGGCGCTGAGCTTTGTGGCCGATGAGGCAACCGAGGTTTTCCCACTGGTGCGTCAGCAGCTTGGGTTGGACCGTTTTGTCGTTTTGGGGCACAGCGTGGGCGGTGGTATGGCGGTACATTGCGCCGCGCAATTTGCAAATCACTGCGAGGCTTTGATCACCGTATCCGCCCAAGCCTTTGTGGAGGCACGTACGATACAAGGTATCGAAGCGGCCAAACAGATGTTCCAGGATGCGGCGCAACAACAGCGACTGGCCCGGTATCATGGCGACAAGGCACCCTGGGTGTTGGCGGCATGGATCGAACGCTGGCTGGATCCGGACTTTGCCCACTGGTCGCTGGCAACAGTGCTGCCAAACGTTTACTGCCCGGTGCTGGCCATTCACGGCGCCGAAGACCCATACGGTTCGGCCCGCCATCCGCAGATGATTGCGCAGTTGTGCAACGGGCCGGTGCAACTGGCGCTCATGGACGAGGTCTTTCATGTGCCACACCGCGAGCAGCCTGCGCGCGTGCTCGAATGGGTGGCCAAGTTCTTGGCGCAAAGCAGATGAAGACCTTGCTCATCGTCTATCACAGCATGACCGGCGGCACTTTGCAGATGGCACAGGCCGCGGCGCAAGGCGCGATGAGCGAGGCGGCGGTAACGGTACGGTTGCTGCCGGCCAGCCAGGCCGATGCAGACGACATGCTCACCGCCGACGGCTACCTCTTTGCAACGCCCGAATACTTGGCTGCCATCTCGGGGGTGCTCAAGGACTTTTTCGATCGCAGCTACTACCCGGTGCTCGACCGGGTCAATGGCCGACCCTATGGCCTGATGGTGTGTGCCGGCAGCGATGGCAGCAATGCCGTGCGCCAGATCGAACGCATTGTCACTGGCTGGCGCTTGCGGCCGGTGGCGGAGCCGCTGATTGTCTGCACAAGGGCTCAGACGGCCGCCGAGATCATGCTGCCAAAGCAGATCGATGCCGCCGAGCGCGCGCGCTGCCACGCGCTGGGTGCGGCAGTGGCAAGCGGTCTGGCTATGGGGGTGTTTTGAAGCGCTGCGGCTGGCCGTCTGTGTGCAGCACAGACGGCAACCGGGTCGGGGTCGCAGAGGCGAGGCCGCACGGCCCGCGGCAACGCGCCGGAATCAGCCTTGATCCGGGTTGCCCAGCGCGGTGGTGTTGAAACCGCCGTCAACATACATGATCTCGCCGGTGATGCCGCTGGCAAGATCCGAGCACAGAAAAGCGGCCGCATTGCCCACTTCCTCGATGGTGACGTTGCGGCGCAACGGAGCATTGCGCTCGTTGAACGACAGCAGTTTGCTGAAACTGCCGATCCCCGAGGCGGCCAGGGTCTTGATTGGACCGGCGGAAATCGCATTGACCCGGGTGCCTTCCGGCCCCAGGCAAGCGGCCAGATAGCGCACCGATGCCTCGAGGCTGGCCTTGGCCAGACCCATGATGTTGTAGTTGGGCATGGTGCGCACCGCGCCCAGATAGGACAGGGTGAGCAGTGCGCCGTTGCGGCCCTTCATCATCGGTCGCGCGGCCTTGGCCAGCGCAGGGAAGCTGTAGGCCGACACTTCCTGCGAGATGCGGAACGCTTCGCGCGAGAATCCTTCGAGAAAATCGCCTTCTAGCGCCTCGGTGGGGGCGTAGGCGATGGAATGGACGACACCGTCCAGACCGTCCCAGCGCTCGCCCAACTGTGCGAACAGTGCGGTGATCTGCGCGTCATCCTGAACGTCGCACGGCAGTACGATATGACTGCCGAAGTCGGCCGCCATTTTGCTCACCCGTTCCGCAAAGCGCTCGCTTTGGAAGGTAAACGCCAGCTCGGCGCCTTCGCGGTGCATGGCCTTGGCAATGCCGTAAGCAATCGAACGATTGCTCAGCAATCCGGTGATCAGGATGCGTTTGCCAGCTAAAAAGCCCATTGTCCGATAGTCTCCAGTGGTACAAGCGGCGGATTATAGCCGATGCGCGAATGTGGAAATGATCATGCGCGGCCGATACGCCAAAACGGGTAGGCGGGGTGGCGACGAGGTGAATACGGCTAGAATCGCGCCATGAATTGCCGCCTGGTCGTACTTCTCGTGGGTGCCATGCTCTCGTCCGCTTGTGGCAGCGGCGCGTGGAACGATCCCTATCCGGCCGCCGAGCGCGGGCAAAATGTGCTGTATTCCGCATTCACCGAGCGTCCGAAGCATCTCGATCCGGTACAGTCTTACAGCGAAGACGAGGCGGTTTTCCTCTACCAGATCGTCGAGCCGCCGCTCGAATACCATTACCTGAAACGCCCCTATGAACTGCGTCCGGGCTCGGCGCAGCTGCCGGTCATACGTCGCTTCGATGCTGCCGGGCAGTTGCTGGCCGACGATGCCGATGCGGCGCTGGTTGCCAGCACTGTGTTCGAGATCTCTGTGCGGCCGGGCATCTTCTACCAGCCCCATCCGGCTTTTGCACGCCGCCCGGATGGCTCGCCGCGCTATCTGGATTTGACGCCTGCCGATCTGGATGGGGTGCGCAGCCTGACCGACTTTGCGTACACCGACACCCGCGAGCTGGTGGCTGCGGATTTTGTGCATCAGATCAAACGGCTTGCGCACCCGCGTCTGCACTCGCCGATTTTTGAACTGATGGCGCAGTATTTGCCCGGACTCAAGAGCCTGCATGCACAACTGGTCGAGGCGGCGCGCCAGGATGCCGGCTGGCTGGATCTCACCCGGTTCGATTTGCCTGGGGTGGAGGTGATCGACCTCTACACCTTCCGCATAACCTTGCAAGGCAGCTATCCGCAGTTCATTTACTGGCTCACCATGCCTTTTTTCTCTCCGGTGCCGCCGGAGGTCGACCGCTTCTTTGGCCAGCCGGGCATGGCCGAGCGCAACCTCACGCTGGACTGGTGGCCGGTGGGGACCGGCCCTTATATGCTGGTGGAAAACAACCCCAACGCGCGCATGGTGCTTGCACGTAACCCCCACTACCATGGTGACACCTACCCCTGTGAGGGCGAGCCAGCGGATGTCGAAGCCGGCCTGTTGGCCGACTGCGGCAAGCGCCTGCCTTTCATCGACCGTGTGGTGTTTACCCGCGAGCGTGAGGGTATTCCCTATTGGAACAAATTCTTGCAGGGCTATTACGACGCTTCAGGGGTGTCATCGGACAATTTCGATCAGGCTGTGAGTCTGACCAGTCAGGGTGAGGTGACGCTGTCGGACTCGATGCGCGCCCGCGGCATCGAGCTTGTCACCTCAGTGTCGCCATCGATTTTTTATCTGGGCTTCAACATGCTCGACCCGCTGGTCGGCGGCGACGGCACGCCAGAGGGCAACGAGCGTGCGCGCAAGCTGCGCCAGGCAATCTCCATTGCCTTGGATATGGAGGAATTCGTCTCGATATTCCTCAACGGACGGGGCGTGCCGGCAATGCACCCGATTCCGCCCGGTATTTTCGGCGCGCGGGAGGGTGAGGCGGGCATCAATCCGGTAGTGTATGAATGGCGTGACGGCGCACCACAGCGGCGCAGCAAGGCGCTAGCCCGCGCTCTGTTGGCCGAGGCCGGTTGGCCCAACGGGCGCAATCCACAAACCGGCCAGGCGTTGATTTTGCATCTGGACACCACACCCGGCGGGCTGGGCGATAAGGCGCGTTCGGACTGGCTGGCCAAGCAGTTCCGCGAGCTCGGTGTGCAGTTCGTGGTACGTGCCACCGACTGGAACCGGTATCAGGAAAAAATACGCACCGGCAATCTGCAGCTTTTTTTCATGGGTTGGAATGCCGATTACCCGGATCCGGAGAATCTGCTTTTCCTGCTGCACGGCGCTCAGGGCAAGGTCAAATACGGTGGACAGAATGCCGCCAACTACCAGAACGCCGAATACGATGCGCTGTTCGAGCGCATGAAGGCCATGCCCGACGGTCCGGCCCGTCAAGCCATCATCGACCGCATGGTGGCCATTGTGCAGCATGACGCGCCCTGGATTTTCGGCTTTCACCCCAAGTCCTATGCGCTGCAGCACGGTTGGCTGTACAACCGCAAGCCGGGCAACATCGTGCGCGGCACACTCAAGTACCAGCGCATCGACCCGGCCAAGCGCGAGGCTGCGCGCGCGGCCTGGAACCGTCCGGTGCTGTGGCCGCTTGCGCTCATGGCGCTTTTGCTTGCAGCACTGCTGGCGCCGGCGGTGGTGCATTGGCGCCGGCGCGAGCGGGCCACGGCCAGCCCGGAGGCGGGCTGATGTTGGGCTATCTGCTGCGCCGCCTGATCTATGCCGTGCCGATACTGATCGGCGTGAATCTATTGACTTTCTTGTTGTTTTTCGTAGTGAACACGCCTGACGACATGGCGCGCATGCACCTGGGAGTGCGTCATGCCAGCGCCGAAGGTATTGCGCGCTGGAAAGCTGAGCGCGGCTACGACAAGCCCACGTTCTGGAATGCCCACGCGCAAGGCGCGAAGCGCTTTACCGAAACCATCTTTTTTGAAAAGTCGGTGCGCATGTTTGTGTTCGATTTCGGTCGCGCCGACGATGGCCGCGACATCGGGCGGGAGATCCGCGAACGCATGGGGCCGTCGCTGGCGGTGGCCGTGCCCACCTTTGTGCTGGGGCTGTTCGCGTCGATCACCTTTGCCTTGCTATTGGTGTTTTTTCGCGCCACCTATCTGGACTTTTGGGGGGTGGTGAGCTGTGTGGCCATGATGTCCATCTCCAGCCTGTTCTACATCATCGGCGGGCAGTGGCTGGTTGCCAAGGTCTGGGCCTTGGTGCCGATCTCGGGTTATGCGCCGGGGTTGGATGCTGCGCGCTTTTTGGTGCTGCCGGTGCTGATCGGCGTGCTGGCTGGGTTGGGTGCCAATGTGCGCTGGTATCGCACCATTTTTCTCGAGGAGATCTCGAGCGACTACGTCCGCACCGCGCGCGCCAAGGGTTTGTCGGAGTTCGCGGTGCTGTTTCGCCATGTGCTCAGAAACGCCATGATCCCCATCCTGACCGGTACGGTCGTACTGATTCCGATGCTGTTCATGGGTAGTCTGTTGGTGGAATCTTTCTTTGGCATCCCTGGCCTGGGCAGCTACACCATCGATGCAATCAATGCCCAGGACTTCGCGGTGGTGCGTGCGATGGTGTTCATCGGTTCGGTGCTGTACATCGTTGGTCTGATTCTGACCGACATCGCATACACCCTGGTCGATCCGCGAATACGGCTGGAGTAAACCATGAGCTTCAAGCCGGTATTGCTGTGGACCGACACATTGTTTTTTGCCCTGCTCTTGGCCGGTGTGCTCACGGTGCGCTATGTGCGTCGCCACGAGGCACTGTCGTCAGCGTGGCGCAAGGTCGGCCGCAGCCCGGTCGGCATGGCCTCTGCCACCGTGTTGCTGGGTTTTTTGTCGATCGCGGTGGCAGACAGCCTGCACTTTCGTCCGCAGCTGCCCGCTGTGGCCGAAGCCCCTGCGGATGCGCAACCGGTGTATGCCGTCGAGGTGCTTTCGGTGCTGGACGTAGCACTGGCCAAATTGCGTACCCGTAGCGAAAAAACCTATTCCGCGCCTTTTGCCGACCGGCTTTATGTACGTGAGACCGTCGAACTGCCCGAAGGCGGCCAGGCGCGTATCTATCCGCGCCTGCTCTGGGGGGGCGCACATCTGCGCGAGCCGGCCGCTGAAAAGGGCGCCGATATCGGCCAGCGCGCGCTCGGCGGTGCGGCGCTCGGTCTGGTGCTGTGGCTGCCACTGCCCGTTTTGCTCGCTGCCGGGCTGGCGCGCAAGGCGGCTCAGCCGTTTGTGGCCGCTTTGCGCAGCGTCGTGCTGGGCAAGACCGAATTGGCTTGGCGGGCAGCCTTGCTCACGTTGGGCGCAATCTTTCTGATCGCCGGTGCGGTGGCGGCGCTGGCGCCCTGGTATCACGTCTTGGGCACCGACAAAGTGGGTCAGGATGTGCTCTATCTGGCACTCAAAAGCGTGCGCACTGCATTGCTGATCGGCACGCTCACCACCTTGATCATGTTGCCGTTTGCAGTGGTGTTGGGGGTGATGGCCGGTTATCTGGGCGGCTGGGTGGATGATCTCATCCAGTATCTCTATACCGTACTGAACGCCATTCCGGGCGTGCTCTTGATTGCCGCCGCGGTGTTGATGATGCAAGGGCTCATCGACACCCATCCGCAATGGTTTGCCACCGCTGCCGAGCGCGCCGATGCGCGCCTGCTGGCATTGTGTTTGATTCTCGGCATGACCAGTTGGACCGCTCTATGCCGCCTGTTGCGCGGCGAGACGCTCAAGCTGCGCGAGATGGAATACGTTCAGGCCGCGCGCGCCTTCGGGGTGCGCACCCCGGCCATCCTGCGCCGTCATGTGCTGCCCAACGTCATGCACATCGTACTGATTGCGCTGGTGATGGATTTTTCCGGTCTTGTCCTGGCCGAGGCGGTGTTGTCCTATATCGGCATCGGTGTCGATCCGACCATGATCAGCTTTGGCACCATGATCAACTTGGCGCGTGCAGAGCTTGCCCGCGACCCGATGGTGTGGTGGTCCTTGGCCGCTGCCTTCGGCTTCATGTTCGTGCTGGTGCTGGCGGCCAATCTATTTGCCGACGTGGTGCGGGACGCTTTCGATCCGCGCCGTGGGTGAAGGTGGGTGCTGCACCTGAGCGCAGTCAAGTCCGGCCGCAGCCGGCCTGTAGTATTCTGGCGCTTCTCTTTTTGGCAGCCAATGGCCTCATTGAATGAAAGTGTTTGGTATCGCCGGCTGGTCCGGCGCCGGCAAGACGACCCTGGTGGAGAGGTTGATCCCGGTGTTTACCGGCCGCGGACTCACCGTGTCGGTGATCAAGCACGCCCACCACGGTTTCGATCTGGATAAACCCGGCAAGGATTCCTGGCGCCACCGCGAGGCCGGCGCCACCCAGGTGCTGATGCTCTCCAACGAGCGCTGGGTGCTGATGCATGAACTGCGCGGCGCTCCCGAGCCCACGTTGGCAGAGCAGTTGCGCGTGCTCGAACCCACGGATTTGGTGCTGATCGAAGGCTACAAGGCCGCGCCGGTGCCCAAAATCGAAGTCCACCGTCCGGCGCATGGCAAACCGCCGCTGTGGCCGCAAAACGAGCATGTGGTGGCGGTGGCCAGCGATGCGGCGTTGGACTGTCCGCTGCCGTTGTTGCCGCTCAATGATCCGGCAGCGGTGGCGGATTTCATCCTCAAGTATCTGGAGCGTGCATGAACGACAAACTCCTGTCTTTCGAGGAAGCTTTGGCGCGTTTACTTGCCGAGGCCCGCCCGGTCCGTGAGGTGGATCAGGTCGATACCCTGGCTGCCGCCGGTCGCGTGCTGGCCAGTCCCCAGCATTCCAGCATCGCGCTGCCACCGATGGACAGCGCCACCATGGACGGCTACGCCGTGCGGGCTGTCGATGTGCCGGCTCCCGGAGTCTGCCTGCCGGTGTCGCAGCGCATCCCGGCCGGTAGCGTCGGTCACGCGCTGGCGCCCGGCAGTGCAGCAAGAATCTTCACCGGTGCGCCGCTGCCGCCGGGTGCGGACGCTGTGGTGATGCAGGAGTTGTGCGAGCCGCGCGGCGAATCGGTGCGCATCGACCATCGGCCGCGCGCAGGAGAGGCGATCCGCCGTGCCGGTGAGGACATCGCCCGCGGCCAGCAGGTGCTGCCGGCAGGCATTCGACTGCGTCCTCAGCATATCGCCCTGGCTGCCGCGGTCGGCCTGGCCCGGCTGCCGGTGTATCGCCGTCTGCGGGTGGCGCTGTTTTCTACTGGTAGTGAGCTGGTGATGCCGGGCGAGCCGTTGCCGCCGGGTGCCATTTACAACTCCAACCGCTACCTGCTGGGTGCGCTGCTTGCCGGGCTGGGCTGCGAGATCACCGACCTGGGCATCGTCCCGGATAACCTGGAGGCCACCCGCAAGGCCCTACGCGAAGCGGCCGAGCGTCACGACCTGATTCTGACCAGCGGCGGCGTGTCGGTCGGTGAGGAAGACCACGTCAAACCGGCGGTGGAAGCCGAAGGCCGTCTGATGATGTGGAAAATCGCCATGAAACCGGGTAAACCGCTGGCTTACGGGCGGGTGCACGGCGCGGCTTTCATCGGTCTGCCAGGCAACCCGGTGTCGAGTTTCGTCACCTTTCTGATGATGGTGCGGCCGTTCATTCTGACCGCTCAGGGGGTGACAGAGGTGGCGCCGCAGCGGGTGAGTCTGCGTGCGGATTTCGACTGGCCCCGTCCGGATCGCCGGCGCGAATTCTTGCGCGCGCGCATCACCGAAGCCGGCACTGTGGAGTTGTTCGGCAACCAGGGCGCGGCTGCGCTGCAGTCGACCGCCTGGGCCAATGGCCTGGTGGATATCGCCCCCGAACAGCCGGTGGCGCGCGGCGATCTGGTTCATTTCTTGCCCTTTGGCGACTTGCTGTCATAAAGCCATGAAAGAACTCAATATTCTGTATTTTGCCAGTCTGCGCGAAGCGGTCGGTTGCGCAGGCGAACGCCTGCCGCTGCCCGAGGGGGTGTGTACCGTGGGCGCGCTGCGCGAACATCTGGCCGCCCGTGGCGGGGTGTGGACTGCCCTGACCACCGGCCGCAACCTGCGGGCTGCGGTCAACCAACGCATGGTCGATGGCGATGCGACGCTCGCCCCGGGCGACGAGATTGCCTTTTTTCCGCCGGTAACCGGGGGGTGAGCCGTGTCGGTAAGTGTGCAGAAAGCGGATTTCGATGTCGGTGCGGAGATTGCTGCGTTATCGGCCGGTCGCGCCGAAGTCGGTGCGGTGGCGAGCTTCGTCGGCCTGGTACGCGACAGCGGGCAGGGCAAAAACGTGCAAGCGATGACCCTGGAGCATTATCCCGGGATGACCGAAACCGCGCTGGCCGAGATCGTCGCTCAGGCCCACCAGCGCTGGGCGCTGCTTGGGGTGCGGGTCATCCACCGCCATGGCCGGCTGCTGCCAGGCGATCGTATCGTTTTCGTTGGCGTGGCCAGCGCGCATCGAGGTGACGCCTTTGCTGCCTGCCAGTTCATCATGGACTACCTCAAAACCCGGGCGCCGTTCTGGAAGCGCGAAGAAACGCCGGACGGCTCGCACTGGGTCGATGCGAAGGAGAGCGACGACCAGGCCGCGGCACGCTGGGAAGGTTCTTGATTTTGCATCGCGCGGGGACTCCCGGGGTTCGGTAACCGCCGGTTGCAGCGTGTGTGAACGCACCAGGGCGCCTGTGGCGCCCTGGAAAATTTTTGATGCAACTTCAGCCGCTCAGCGGCGGCCCTCAGCGCCGGCCTTTTGGCGGCTGGGTCATGGTGCTGAAAGCCTGGAAGGCTTCGGCCGATGCGCGGGCCATTTGTTCAAAGGCGTTGCGGGTGGTGTCCATCGCAGTCTGGATGGCGGTCATGGCGTTTTGGTCGGTAATCGGCATGCCTTTGAACAGCTTTTGCATGGCGTCGAACATGTCTTGACTGCCGGTGGTCAGTTGTTCGCCGACCAGTTTGCCGACTTCGCTCTGGGTCCGTGCGGTGATCTCGGCAATCTCGCGGGCGCAGGACAGCATCTTTTCGGTGGTGGCCTGCGCGAACTGAGTGCGCAGCTCCATCAGCTCTTTCGGGTCTTTGGCCGCGCTCATTGCCTTGGCGTTTTTCACCCCGTCCTCGAACAAGGTTTTGGCCGTGGAGACCTGCAGCTCCATGATGCGCTGGGAATTCTCGATGGACATCTGCGCCAGGCGCATTGCCGCTTCGAGGTTCTTCTTTTGCAGTTCATTCATTTGGTCTTGCTTGGTAGCCATAACTTCTTCTCCACGCGCGCGTTGGTGTCGATGAAGGCGCTAGATGCGCCATGTTCGGACAGCGATGACGCCGGTCGGCCTCTGCAAGCCGCTCCCTCGGCCTCGCAGACAACCATAACACAATGAGATGCAAAGCTGTTGTCGACCTGATCGATGCGGGAGCGTTTGAGGTGAAAGGCTGCAGTGCGAAGGGTCTGAACCTGGGCTGGCTTGGCGTGTCCGCCCTTGAACATACTCGAACCCACCCCACATAGAGGTCAGTTCAATCTCTCAGGAAACGCCCGTCATGCGCTTCGAAAAACTCACGACCAAATTCCAGCAGGCCCTTGCCGATGCACAAAGCATCGCCGTGGGTAATGATCAACAATTCATCGAGCCGCTTCATCTACTGGCGGCGATGCTCAATCAGGATGACGGCGGCACCGTGTCGCTGTTGCAGCGTGCCGGGGTCAATGTGCCGCCGCTCAAGACCGCTCTGCAACGTGCCATCGACCGTTTGCCCAAAGTGGAAGGTCACGGCGGCGAGGTGCAAGTGGGGCGCGAGCTTGCCAATCTGCTCAATCTGGCTGACAAAGAAGCCCAGCGGCGCGGCGACCAGTTCATCGCCAGCGAGATGTTCCTGCTGGCCTTGGCCGAGGATAAAGGTGAGGCCGGCCGGCTGCTCAAAGAGCATGGTCTGACCCGCAAGGCGCTGGAGGCTGCGGTGGATGCGGTGCGCGGCGGACAGAACGTCGGCAGCCAGGACGCAGAAAGCCAGCGCGAAGCATTGAAGAAGTATTGCCTGGATCTGACCGAGCGCGCCCGCCAAGGCAAGCTCGATCCGGTGATCGGCCGTGACGACGAAATTCGCCGCGCCATTCAAATCCTGCAGCGCCGCACCAAGAACAATCCGGTGTTGATTGGCGAGCCGGGCGTGGGTAAAACCGCCATCGTCGAGGGGTTGGCTCAGCGCATCGTCAACGATGAGGTGCCCGAAACCCTGAAAGGCAAAAAAGTGCTGTCGCTCGACATGGCTGCGCTGCTGGCCGGGGCCAAGTACCGCGGCGAATTCGAAGAACGCCTGAAAGCAGTGCTCAAGGACATTGCCCAGGACGAAGGCCGCATCATCCTGTTCATCGACGAAATCCACACTATGGTGGGCGCCGGCAAGGCCGAAGGCGCCATCGACGCCGGAAATATGCTCAAGCCCGCTTTGGCGCGCGGTGAGTTGCATTGCATCGGCGCCACCACGCTGGATGAATATCGCAAATACATCGAAAAGGATGCCGCGCTGGAGCGCCGCTTCCAGAAAGTGCTGGTGGATGAACCCACGGTGGAGTCGACCATCGCCATCCTGCGCGGTTTGCAGGAAAGGTACGAGGTGCACCATGGCGTGGAAATTACCGATCCGGCCATCGTTGCCGCGGCCGAGCTCAGCCACCGCTACATCACCGACCGCTTTTTGCCGGACAAGGCCATCGACCTCATCGACGAGGCCGCCGCCCGCATCAAGATGGAGATCGACTCCAAACCGGAGGCGATGGACAAGCTCGAACGCCGGCTGATCCAGCTCAAGATCGAACAAGAGGCGGTCAAGAAAGAAACCGATGAAGCGTCGCAGAAACGTCTGTTGTTGATCCGCGAAGAGATCGACAAGTTAGAGCGTGAGTACGCCAATCTGGACGAAATCTGGCGTGCGGAAAAAGCCAGCGTGCAAGGCACTCAGCACATCAAGGAAGAGATCGAAAAATTGCGTGCGCAAATGGCCGAACTGCAGCGCAAGGGCCAGTTCGACAAACTGGCCGAATTGCAGTACGGCAAGCTGCCGCAGCTGGAGGCTCAGCTCAAGGCGGCCGAGACGGCAGGCCGGGGCGAGCGTCAGTTCAAGCTGCTGCGTACTCAGGTGGGTGCGGAGGAAATCGCCGAAGTCGTCTCACGCGCAACCGGCATTCCGGTCTCCAAGATGATGCAGGGCGAGCGCGACAAGCTCTTGAAGATGGAAGAGCATCTACACAGCCGCGTGGTGGGCCAGGATGAAGCGGTCCGTCTGGTCTCCGACGCCATCCGCCGCTCGCGTGCGGGGCTATCGGACGAAAACCGTCCCTACGGTTCTTTCTTGTTCCTGGGGCCGACCGGGGTGGGCAAAACCGAGCTGTGCAAAACGCTGGCCGAATTCCTCTTCGATTCGGAAGAACATTTGATCCGCATCGACATGAGCGAATTCATGGAAAAGCACTCGGTGGCCCGTTTGATTGGCGCGCCGCCGGGCTATGTCGGCTACGAGGAAGGCGGCTATCTCACCGAGCAGGTGCGTCGCAAGCCTTATAGCGTGATCCTTTTCGACGAGGTGGAAAAAGCCCATCCGGATGTGTTCAACGTCCTGCTGCAGGTGCTCGACGACGGTCGCATGACCGACGGCCAGGGGCGTACGGTGGATTTCAAAAACACTGTGATCGTCATGACCAGCAACCTGGGCAGCCAGATGATTCAGCAAATGGCCGGCGATGACTACGGCGTGATCAAGCTGGCGGTGATGGCCGAGGTGAAAACCTACTTCCGCCCCGAGTTCATCAACCGGATCGACGAAGTGGTGGTGTTCCATGCGCTCGATACCCAGCACATTGCCGGCATTGCCCGCATCCAGTTGAAGTACCTGGAGCGGCGCCTGGCACGTCTGGATATGCGTCTGGAAGTGACCGATGCCGCGCTTGCCGAAATTGCCTCGGCGGGCTTCGACCCGGTCTACGGCGCCCGCCCGCTCAAGCGCGCGATCCAGGAACGGATCGAAAACCCGCTCGCCAAGGCTATCCTGGAAGGGCAGTTTGCCGCCAAGGACTGCATCAAGGTCGATGCGGCCGGCGGCAAGCTGAGCTTTACCCGCGCGCAGTAAGTCCGGCAGCGGCGGCCTAATGGATCGTCCGGTGCCCATCCAGGCCGAGACTCTCGGCGGTGCGTCGCGCGATGCGCCCGAGTAGGGCTTCGGCCTGCGCGCCGCCGGGCGTGCCGGTGGCCGGCAAACGATAGGTGAGATACACCCGCTGAGGTTCGGAGGGCAGGTTGTAGAGGGCCATGCTCAGCGGGCACAGCGCGATGTGGCGTGGGTTTTCCGAGGTCATACGCCCGGCAACCTGCGCGCTGCAAAAGGTCAAGATCACCGCGTCGCGGTAAATGTCGGCAGGGTGGCCGAGATCGGCGGCGGTGCGTTTGAGCATGTCGCCGAATTCGCTCACTGAAGCTGGCATGAGCCCCTCGGCCACGATACTGTCTTCCAGCGCCGCACGGGCATTCGCTAGATCGGTCGGCTCGAGCAGATGCTCGACGATCTGCGCCTGCGCCGCCGCGCTGAAGGCGGCCAGCAGGACGGCGGTGGCGAGTCGACGCAAAGGGCGCAGACGGTGTGCGGCTTTTTTCTGCATAGGTGTGCTAGAAGTGGTAGCTCAACCGAGCGCCCGCGTACCAGCTGCGCTCGGGGCCAGGTTCGTAGTAGCGACCATTGCCATCGCCGACGATGACCGAGGCGATGTGTTCGCGGTCAAAAAGGTTGTCCAGGCGCAGTAAGCCAGCCAAGGTCCAGTCGCCGTAGCGGCGTTCGACGTTTGCCCGCAGGTTGACCAGGGTGTAGGCCGGGGCGGCGCGTTCGGTGTTGGTGTCTTCCACGTACACCTTACCGCGGTAGAGTGCTTCTGCGCCCAGGGTGAGACCGGCATGCGGACTCCAGGTCAGCTCGGCATAAGCGGTGGTGGCTGGGATACCCGGCAGACGGTTGCCGGATTCTACGGTCACGCCGCGGCTGTCAAAGCTGCGGTCGTAGATGGCGCGCAGGTGGGTCAGGGCAAATTTGCCGCGCCATTGGCTGGAGAACTCGCTGTCGATCGCCACTTCGATGCCGTCACGCCGGGTGCGGGCGGCGTTCTGGAACACGGTGCGCCCGCCGCCGCTGGCAAGCACCACCAGCTCGTCGGTGCTGCGGATCTGGAAGATCGCAGCGTTGAGCGTGGTGCCGGCGGCGACCAGGGCCTTGGCGCCGATCTCGTACTGGGTGCTGCGCGCGGGCTTGAGGTCGAAGTTGAAACCGTCGGTGCCGGTCGGCCCGGAGTAGGACAGCTCGTTCATCGTCGGCGTCTCGAAACCGCGCGCGGCGCTGGCGTACAGGTTCAGGGTTGCCATCGGCCGCCAGGCAATGCCGACGGCCGGGGTGGTTTCACTGAAGCGCAGGCGGCCGCTGTCGTCCGGGTTGGCAGCGGTGACGTAGTCGTCATCCACCTCGAACTTGACCCGGCTGCGGCGCAGGCCGGCTTGCATGGTCCACGCGTCGGTCTCCCAGCTTGCCTGTAGATAGGGGTCGAGGCTGGTGACGGTGTCAGTCTCGTTTCGGCGCAGCGCCCCTTTGACTCCAAGGGTGGTGCCGACGAAGTTCTCGTAACCGCGGCGTTCATCCTGCGAGCGGTCGTAGTCAACCCCAGCAGTGACGGTGAGCGCGCCCCCCCCGATGCCGAAGATCTGGATCCAGCGCGCGCCCAGGCCGTGGAAGTCGCGGTCGAAATCAACCACGCCGCCGGCGTGGCGCGGATTGGCCTGCACGAAGGTAGGGATGGACTGATACTGAGTGACCGCGCGGGTGCCGCCGTAAGCCACCAGTTGCAAGCGCCCGCTGCCCAAGCGCTGGTCCCAGGTGGCGCCGGCTTGGCGGTGCGAGATGTGCTTGCGGGTGTTGAAGTTTAGCGCAGGCTCTTCCACCGCGCGCGGGTCGCGTTTGTAGGTGTCCCAAGTGAGGCCGAGCGGGTCTTCGCTGTCGCGCTGGCGCAGACCGCTGGCCACCAGGGTGAGTTTGCCGTCGGCGTTGGGTTTGAGATTGAGTTTGGCGAAAACCTGGTCGCGGGTGGCGGCGCTGTGATCGCGGTAGCCCTCGGTGGCAAAGCGTGAGCCATGCACCAAATAGCCGACGCCGCCGGTTTCGCCTTCCGCCCCCAGCGCGTACTTGCGCGTGCCCCAGGTGCCGGCGATGGCGTCGCCATGTAGCCGCGGGGTGCCGGCGCCGTCGCGCGAAAAGAGCTGGATGACGCCGCCGGAATGGTTGCCGTACACCGTGGCGATCGGGCCGCGCAGCACTTCGATGCGCTCGGCAGTGTCCAGGTTGAAGGTGGCGGCCTGGCCCTGACCGTCTGGGTTGCTGGCCGGGATGCCGTCGGCGATCAACTTGACGCCGCGTACTCCGAAGGCGGCACGTGCGCCGAAGCCACGTACCGAAATTTGCAGGTCCTGCGCGTAGTTCTGGCGGTTCTGCACCACCAGGCCGGGCACTGCGGTAAGCGCCTCGGAGGCATTCACGTTGAGGTTGCCGGCCTGCACCGCCTGCATATCGACTACATCCACCGAGAAGGGCTGCCAGAAACTTTCGGCTTCGGCGCGGCTGCCGGTGACCACCACCGGGCTGAGCGGGGCAGTGGCATCTGCCGCTAGTACGGTGGTGGAGGCGAGCGCGGCCAGACAGGCGGCAAGCGGGATCAGGCTGGCCGAAGGCGCGAAGGCAGAATGGTTGAGCTTCATGATCGTTAAGCACCCTGGATTTTTGATGAAGCCATTGTTGCGCCCGGTAGCGCAGATTGTCGTCGGCGCGCCGATGGCAATGGGCTAGCGAAAACCATGAGTCCGCTATCGTTCAGGCGCAGCGGTCCGGGATGCGGCTTTTGCCGCCACGCCCCAGTCGCAAAAATCGCCCTTCGCGGCAAATACCGCTGTCGCCGCGCGCAGCGCCATGAGCATGGCGGGGGCAAAGGGATCATGGCCCACTCCGGGAACTTCGCACATGCGGCTGCCGGGCAGGGCTGCATGTACCTGATCGGTCACCTGCGGCAGGCAGACCCGGTCGATGCTGCCACAGACGAGCGCCACCGGCAGTTCGGCCAGTTGCCCCGTATTGGCGAGCAAGCCACCGTGTGGAATGAAGCAGTCATGGCGCAGGTAATGGGCTTGCACACGGTAGCGGGCAATCAGGGCGGCAGCCGCTGGCGAGCCGGCTGGCGGCGGCTCGGGTACTTCGGCCTCAGGCTGGCTGAGCGCAGTGTCCCAGCAACGCCAGCGCTGCGCCGCGGCCAGTGCGCTGGTTGGGTCGGGATCATTCACCGCCTCCGCGTAGTACGCGAGCAAGTCGCTACGCCGGTCTGCAGGCGCCGGGGCGACGAAAGCCTCCCAGGCGGCCGGACGCACGCGTCGTGCGCCATGGAAAAACCAGTCTATTTCCTCCCGTGTGCCCAGGAACACGCTGCGCAGCAGCAGAGCCAGACAGGCGCCACGGTGCGCGCTGGCGTAGCTCAGCGCCAGACAAGCACCCCAGGAACCGCCGCAGACCAGCCAGCGTGCGATGCCAAGATGGCGGCGCAAGGTTTCGATATCGGCCACCAAGTGGGCAAGTGTGTTGTGTTCGGTGTGGCCCAGCGGCTTGCTGCCCCCGCAACCGCGTTGGTCGAACAACACGATGCGGTAGTGCGCCGGATCGAAGAAGGTGCGCAAACGCGCGCCGGCTCCGCTACCCGGTCCGCCGTGCAGCGAAAGCGCCGGTATGCCCTGCGGGTTGCCACTTTGTTCGAAGCGGATGCGATGACCGTCACCGGTATCGAGTAGTCCCTCGTCCCAAGGGGGGCAGGTGTTTGCAACGTCCATGGGTACAAATTAGCCCAAACGATGCGGTCGTTGCCGATGGCGGGTGCGAATACAGAAAATCATGAGCCGCAGCTAAGCGTTTTGATGAGGCGGTGTGCGCGATATCCCGTGACACTATCTCCAGCAAAAAATCATGTGCCCGTTCGGTTTGCGAGCGCGGCTTGCGTTCCCCTGGAGACCTTGCCTGTGAATCGGCTGCACCCACGTGTTTTGTTGGCCTGGAGCTTTGGTTTGTTGTTGGCCGGCCTACTGCTCGGGGGACTGGGTCGGGCGGTCGCGGCTGAGCCCACCGTCTTACGAGTTGGCGTGCTGAAGTTTGGCACGGTAAGTTGGGAGCTCGATGTCATCCGTTACCACGGGTTGGATCGCCAATACGGTGTGGCGCTGGAAGTGGTGGAGCTGGCAAACAAGGACGCTACTGCCATTGCGTTGCAGGGCGGCGCGGTGGATATCATCGTCACCGACTGGCTGTGGGTGTCGCGCCAGCGCGACGCCGGTGCGGACTACACCTTCGTGGCCTATTCGGAAGCCTCGGGCGCGCTGATGGTGCGCCCGGACGGCGGCATCCGCTCGCTGGGGGATTTGGCTGGCAAGCGCATCGGCGTGGCCGGCAGCGCACTTGACAAGAGCTGGTTACTGTTGCGTGCCCATACGCAGCGAACGGCCGGGCGCGAGCTCATGGACAGCGCGCGTGTGGTTTTTGCTGCGCCGCCCTTGCTCAACGAAAAATTCCTGCAAGGCGAACTCGATGCGGTGCTCAACTTCTGGCAGTACGCTGCGCGTCTACAGGCGCAGGGCATGGTGCCATTGGTCCAGGTGCAAGACTTGCTTGCCGGACTGGGTGTGCCGGGACGTTTGCCGCTGATCGGCTATGTATTCTCGGAACGCTTAGCGGCTGCGCGGCCAGACGCGGTGCGCGGTTTCATCGCCGCTTCGCGTGCGGCGCAAGCCCTGCTGCGCACCTCCGACGCCGAATGGGCGCGCCTGCAGCCATTGACCGGCGCCACGGATGCAGCCACGCTGGCCGCGCTGCGCGAGGGTTATCGCCGCGGCATTCCATCGGGCAGCGCCGCCGATCACCAAGCGGCGATCCAGGCCGCTTACCGCGTCCTGGCCGAGACCGGCGGGGCGGTGCTGGTGGGCAAGTCAGCCGGGCTCGCCCCTGGTACGGTGTGGCAGGGTTGGTGATGATCGGTGCGCCCGCCGTGACTGCCGCCCTGCCGCCGCGTTGGCTACGCGGTGTCTCGCTGGCGGTTTTCCTTGGCGCCTGGGCGCTGGTGGCGGTGGTGGCCGAAAGCCGTGTGCTGCCCACGCCCTGGGCGGTGGCCGCCAGTATCGGCGCACACCTGACCCACGGCACGCTGCTGGCCGATCTGGGTATCACACTGACCAGGGTGGCGGTGGCCTTTGTGCTGGCGATGGCACTTGGCATCGCGCTGGGCATGATCATGGGCGTGAGCGAACGCGCAAATCAACTACTCGACGGCGGTTTGATCCTGTTTCTCAACCTGCCGGCACTGGTGGTGATCATCCTGTGCTATGTGTGGTTCGGGCTCAACGAGACCGCGGCCATTCTGGCGGTGGCGGTCAACAAAATTCCCAACGTGGTGGTGGTCATGCGCGAAGGCACCCGCGCCGTCGGGCGCGAGCTACTGCAGGTGGCGCAGGTTTTCCATGTGCCACCGCTGCGCCGCTTCCTGGTGTTTTTTCTGCCGCAGCTCTACCCGTATATCATGGCTGCGGCGCGCAACGGCATGGCGCTGATCTGGAAGATCGTACTGGTGGTGGAGCTGCTCGGACGCAGTAATGGCGTCGGTTTCCAGCTCTCGATGTTCTTCCAGCTCTTCGATATTGCCGGGATCCTGGCCTACACGCTGGCCTTTGTGGCGGTGATGCTTTTGGTCGAAATGGCTGTGCTCGCGCCGATCGAACGGCGGCTGACCAGGTGGCGGACATGAATGGGGCGGTGCTGTCCGATTTATCGATCAGGGTGGCCGAAAAGCGCTACCCTGGCGCCGTAGAGCCGGCCATTGCCGGGCTTGCTTTCGATTTGCCGGCTCGCCAATTCTGCTGCATCGTCGGACCATCAGGCTGTGGCAAGACTTCGCTGCTCAACATCCTCGCCGGGCTGGATCGTGCGGCACGCGCCGAGGTGCGTTTTGCAGACGGTTCCACGCCGGCCGCGACGCCAATCGGCTACATGTTTCAGACCCCGCGCCTGCTGCCTTGGCGCACCGTGCGCGACAATGTGCGGGTGGTGCTCGATGCGGCGGCAGTGGCTGCCGGGCGTGCCGAGCGGCTGCTCGATGAGATGGGACTGGGCGCGTGTCTGGATATTTATCCGGGTCAGCTCTCCGGTGGCATGCAGCGCCGGGTGGCGTTGGCGCGCGCCTTCGCCATCGAGCCGCGCTTGCTGTTGCTCGACGAACCGTTCGTGTCGCTCGACCAGCCGGTGGCCGAACATTTGCGCGGAATGTTGTTGGATCTTTGGCAGCGCCATCCGACCACGGTGCTGTTTGTCACCCATGATTTACGCGAAGCCATCCAACTTGGTGACCGCATTGTTTTCCTTTCGCGTGCGCCTTCCCGGGTGATTCTGGACGTGACGGT
This sequence comes from Pseudothauera hydrothermalis, assembly GCF_003345255.1. Lineage (GTDB taxonomy): Bacteria > Pseudomonadota > Gammaproteobacteria > Burkholderiales > Rhodocyclaceae > Pseudothauera > Pseudothauera hydrothermalis. The sequence goes on from NZ_CP029331.1 coordinate 1,313,455, forward strand.
CGACTTGCCACGCCCGCGTCACGCTGAGGGCAGTGAGGTGGATGACTTTCGCCGCAGCTTGCTGGCGCGTCATCGCGAATTGTTGGCCGGGGTGGCGGAGTCGGTGGCCGGAGAGGTGGGCGCGACGCCGGACCCCAGCTCCATGGAGAGCCAGCTATGTTGAGTGTGCGTGAAGTGAGTAAATCCTATGGTGCGGTGCGTGCGCTCGACCGGGTCAGCCTGGAGGTGGCAGCAGGCACTTTCTGCGTGTTGCTGGGACCCAACGGGGCCGGCAAGTCCACGCTGTTCCAGCTGCTCAGCGGCCTTTTCGTGCCCGACGGTGGCGAGATTTTCATCGATGGTATTTCGGTGCGCCGTCAGCCGGCGCGCGCACTGACCCGTCTGGGGGTGGTGTTTCAGCAACAGGCGCTGGATCTCGATCTGTCGATTGCCCGCAACCTGCTGCTGCACGCCGATCTGCACGGCATGCCCCGCGCGCTGGCACGCAGCCGCATCGAGGAGGGATTGGCGCAGTTCGATCTTGCCGCACACGGCGGGCGAAAAGTGCGCGAACTGTCGGGAGGCAATCGCCGAAAGGTGGAACTGATCCGTGCCATGCTGCATCGGCCGGCGGTATTGTTGATGGACGAGGCCACCGTTGGGCTGGATCTGCCCTCGCGCCGCGCGCTGCGCAGCCACATTTCCCACTGCATGCAGCAGCGCCCGATGGCGGTGCTGTGGGCCACCCACTGGATCGAGGAGGTCGAGGACGCTGGCCAGGTGGTGGTGCTGCACCGCGGTCGCGTGCTGGCCGACGGCTCGCAACAGGCGGTGATCGCGGCGCTCGGCGCGCCGACGCTGGAACAAGGATTCTTCAAGGCGGCCGGCCTGGCCGCTACCCATATCAATAGCCCGCAAGGAGCCCTGTCATGACCCCGACGACTATCTCCGCCCGCCATGTGCTCGCCGCGCTGGCCCTGGCCGGCGCCGCCGGTGCCGCGCAAGCGGCCACGCTGTATGTGTCCAGCGAAAAAGACGATGCGCTCACCATGATCGACCTTGCCACGCTCCAGGTTACCGGCACGGTGGCTACCTGCAAGCGCCCACGGCACATGCAGTTGGCCGCTGGCGGCAAGCAGCTCGTGGTCGCATGCACCGAATCTGGCAAGGCCGACGTCATCGATTTGGCCAATGGCCGCTCGGTGCGCCGCATCGACCTCGGAGACGACCCGGAGATTTTCGATCTGTCGCCCGACGGCAAAACGCTCTATGTGTCCAATGAAGACGACGGCGAAATGGGGATTGTCGATTTCGCCAGCGGCAAACGCACCGGCGCGGTGAAGGTGGGACAGGAGCCGGAAGGCGTGAAAGTGTCGCCAGATGGCAAGACGGTGTTCGTCACCTCGGAGGTGGCCAGCATGGTGCATGTGGTCGATGCGGCCAGCGGCAAGGTGGTGAAAAACATCAAGGTTGGCAAGCGCCCGCGCCGCTTCGCGATCAGTCCGGACGGTCGTGAGCTGTGGGTGAGTAACGAATTGGATGCCAGCGTCAGCGTGATCGATACCGCCAAGCTGGAGGTGGTCGACACCTTGCGCTTCGAGCTCAAGGGCGCCCGCAGCGAGGACATCACGCCAGTGGGATTGGCCTTCAGCCGTGATGGCCGGCGCGCCTTCGTCGGCCTGGGCAGAGCCAATCATGTGGCTTTCGTCGATGTCGCCAGCCGCAAGGTGCAGGAACTGGTCTTGGTGGGCAAGCGCGCCTGGAGCGTGGCGCTCAACGCCGACGAGTCGCGGCTGTTCGTGGTCAATGGCTTGTCGGATGATGTGACCGTGGTCGATGTGGCTGCGGCCAAGGCAGTCAAAACCATTCCGGTGGGCCGCGTGCCGCACACCGCGGTGGTGGTGGAATAAGTCATGCGTCGCACGCTGGATACGGTTGCCGGTCTGCTGGCCGCCTTGACGTTGACCTGCGCGGCGCATGCGGCGGACTTTCGGGTTGGGCTGATCGCTGTGGCCGATGACCCGCGCCTGGACCGTGATCGCCTGGAGCGGGCTTACCTGGGTCATCCGGGTGGATCGGCCGCCGATGGGCTGAACCTCGCGCTGGACGATGCCGCCTTCGAACTCGAGGCGGCCGATCGCCGCTTGGGCTTGGTCGAAACCGAAGTCGCCTCGGTCGAGGCCGCCCGGGCCGCCGCCGCGCGCAGCGTCAAGGAGGGAGCGGTAGTGCTGGTGGTGGATCTGCCCGCGCCTTGGGTGCTGGCGGTGGTCGACGCGGTGCGGGTGCCGGTGATCAACGTCGGCGAGGCCGCCGATGCGCTGCGGGAGGCCGACTGCCGCGCCAACCTGTTCCATACGCTACCGAGCGAACGCATGCGTGCCGATGCGCTGGCGCAGACCCTGGTCGAGCGGCGCTGGCGCAAGGTGCTGCTGCTGGTCGGCAGCACGCCGGCCGATGCGGCGCGCGGCGCAGTGGTGGAGGCTGCGGCCAAACGTTACGGCCTGATGGTGGTGGCCAAGAAGCCCTTCAGGCGCTCGGCCGACCCGCGAGAGCGCGATCTGGCCAACCCGCAACTACTCACCGGCGGTAACGACTACGACGTGGTGTGGGTGGTCGATAGCGACGGCGAGTTTGCCCGCGCCTTGCCCTACCGCACCGCCCAGCCGCGCCCGGTGGTGGGCGATGGCGGCCTGGTGGCGTTGGCTTGGCATGCACAGTTCGAGCGCTTTGGCGCACCGCAGGTCAGCCGCCGCTTCCAGAAAGCCGCCGGACGGCCGATGGTGGCGCAGGACTGGGCGGCTTGGCTGGCGGGTAAGGCAGCGGTGGCTGCGGTGTTGTCTGGGGACGACAAGGGGCCGGCGAAACTGACCGGCCTTGCACTCGATGGCTCCAAGGGGGTGGCGCTGGCTTTTCGTCCCTGGGATGGGCAACTGCGTCAGCCTTTATTGTTGACCGACGGTCAGGGCGTGGTGACCACAGCACCGGTCGACGGCATCCTGCATCCCCGAAACGCGCTCGACACCTTGGGCGCGGATGAGGCCGAAAAACGATGCGCGCACCCGCACTGAAAACCGCTGAGCCGTCTGCACGCAGCGCATTGCGCCACGCGCTGCAGGCGCTGTGGGCCATCGTTGCGCGCGAGCTGTTCAAGTTCGCCCGCCAATACGGCCGCCTGGTGTCGGCGCTGGTGCGCCCGTTGCTGTGGTTGGCAGTGTTTGCCGCGGGTTTTCGCAACGTGTTTGGGGTGGCCATCGTGCCGCCTTATGAAACTTACATTACCTATGATGAGTACATCGCGCCGGGGTTGATCGGCATGGTGATGCTGTTCAACGGCATGCAATCTTCACTGGCCATGGTCTACGACCGCGAGATGGGCATGATGCGCCTGCTGCTTACCGCGCCGCTGCCGCGTGCCTGGATTCTGTTTGCCAAGCTGGCGGCGACTGCGGTGCTCTCGCTGCTGCAGGCGGTGGCTTTTGTGGCCATCGCCGCGCTGCTCGGCACCGCGCTGCCGCTATGGGGGACGCACACCCCGCAGGTGCTGGCCGCCGCAGTGGGCGGTGCGTTGATGCTGGGCGCGCTCGGCTTGCTGCTATCGGTGTATGTGCGACAGTTGGAAAACTTCGCCGGGGCGATGAATTTCGTCATCTTTCCGATGTACTTCATTTCCACAGCGCTTTATCCACTCTGGAAGCTGGAGGAGGCAGGCGCGCGCTGGGTGTTCTTCGCCGCGCAGGGCAACCCTTTTACTTACGCGGTGGAATGGCTGCGCTTTGCGCTCTACGGCCAGGATCCGGGCTGGGCTCCATGGATCGTGTGTGGCACCGCGCTGGCCTGCTTCACGTTGGCTTGCTGGGGCTACGACCCGCAACGCGGATTCGGGCAGTTGACAAAGCGTGGTTGAGTAACCGAAAGACACAGAGGTTTGAGCGCGCTGCCCTCGGCTTGCGTGGGCGCGCTCGCCAACCCTGCGTAGTCTTTCCAGTCTGGCGGCTCTGTGGCGTCCGCGGGCGGCAGTCGCGCGGCTGGTGCGGGAAAAATGTCGGCGCCCACGCCACTTCATGATTTTCTCTATCCGTTTGGGCGGAATTCCACGATGTGCTGGAAATTGCCTTCGGGCACTCTGGTGACCGTAGCGGCGCGTCGATGTACCGCTACCGGACGGAGGCAGTGCCTCCATTCAAAAGCTCAACGCCATCAGGAGAGAGATCATGAAGTGGGAAACCCCGAGCGCTTGCGACTTCCGGTTCGGTTTTGAAATCACCATGTACATTGCCACGCGCTGAGCGTGGCTCGGCCCCCCGTCCCGGGGGGCGGCCGTCTTTTCCAATCTTGCGCCGACATGAGAATTCGCGTCCTCGGTTCCGCTGCCGGCGGCGGTTTTCCGCAGTGGAACTGTAACTGCCCGCGCTGCGATGGACTGCGCCGCGGCACGATCCGCGCCCTGGCGCGCACACAGTCTTCGATTGCGGTCAGTGACAATGGTGAGCGCTGGGTGCTGTTCAATGCCTCGCCCGACGTTTTGCAGCAAATCCGTAGCTTTCCAGCATTGCAGCCGGGGCGCGCACTACGCGACACCGCGATTGCCGCCATCGTGCTGATCGACGCGCAGATCGACCACACTACCGGCCTTTACATGCTGCGCGAACATCGCCAGCCTCTGCAGCTGTGGTGTACCCGCCAGGTCTATGAGGATCTCACCCGTGGTAATCCGCTTCTGAAGTTGCTCGAACACTACTGCGGGGTGAATTGGCACGAACTGCCACTGGGAGAGGATTTCCAACTACCTGGTTTGGAAGGGTTGCGCTTTGCCGCGCTGCCACTGCTGTCCAACGCGCCGCCGTATTCGCCGCGCCGTGACCAGCCTCAACCCGGCGACAATATTGGCATCACAATCAGAAACAACAGCGGACGCTCCCTGTTCTATGCCCCGGGTCTGGGGCAGATGGAAGCCCATGTGTGGGCGGCAATGCAGGCGGCCGATTGCGTGTTGGTCGATGGCACCTTATGGACCGACGACGAGATGATCCGGCTGGGCGTATCACAGAAAAGCTCGCGCGCCATGGGTCATCTGCCGCAAAGCGGCGAGGGCGGCATGATCGAGTGGCTCGACCGCCTGCCGCGGACCACCCGTAAGGTGCTCATCCACATCAACAACACCAACCCCATTCTCGATGAAGACAGCGCCGAGCGCGCCACACTGGCCGCCCACGGTATCGAGGTGGCTTTCGATGGCATGGAGATTTCTCCTTGATGAGTGCGCCGTGCGTGCATGATGAATCCGTGGAGACCCTGGAATGAACCTGAACGAGATGCCCGCCGAGCATTTGGCCCTGTTAGGCGGTGATGAACCGCCGCTCAGCCGCGAGGCGTTCGAAGTCCGACTGCGCGCCAAGAGCGCGAGTTACCACATCCACCACCCTTTTCACGTCATGATGGCCGAAGGGCGGCTCACCAAAGCGCAGTTGCAAGGCTGGGTGGCCAACCGCTATCTCTATCAGATTGCGATTCCGGTCAAGGACGCGGCCATCCTGTCCAACTGCCCGGACCGTGCGCTGCGGCGTGAGTGGATACAGCGGGTTCTCGACCACGACGGCTACGACATCGGCGGCATCCAGGACGATGGCGGCATCGAGGCGTGGATCCGCCTTGGTGAGGCGGTGGGGCTGAGTCGCGAAGAGATCACCTCGCAACGCCTGGTGGCGCCGGCGGCACGCTTCGCGGTCGATGCTTATGTCAACTTCGCCCGTCAGCGCCCCTGGCAGGAAGCAGTGGCATCCAGTCTCACCGAACTCTTTGCGCCGCACATTCATCAACAACGCTTGGACACCTGGCCGCAGAAATATCCTTGGGTCGACCCGGCAGGGCTGCAGTATTTTCGTAACCGTCTCACTCAGGCGCGCCGCGATGTCGCGCATGGGTTGCGTTTTACGTTGGATTACTTCAGCCAGAGCCGGGCATTACAAGAACGCGCGTTGGACATCCTGCAGTTCAAGCTAGATCTGCTGTGGGCGCTGGCTGACGCGATCATGTTGCAGCATTGCGAAATCGCCATTACCGGACCCAAGGCATGAACACGGAGCAGGAGGGATTGCTGGTTGCACGTCCGCGCGTGGCGCGCCTACTCCGTCTGCAGTGGGAACAGGCGCAGCAGGCTTGGGTGTTGCTTTACCCGGAAGGCATGGTCAAACTCAACGCCAGCGCCGGTGAGATCATGAAACGCTGCGACGGTTCGCGAACCGTGACCGCGTTGATAGCCGAGCTGGAAGCGGCTTTTGGGGTAGCCGATCTGCGCGCCGATGTGCTGGCCTTTCTGGCCCTGGCCTTCAAGCAGCGCTGGATCGAAGTCTGAGGTGAGCGGGGCACGCCTATGAACGCCGTCCAACCCGGTCCGCCGCTATGGCTGTTGGCCGAACTGACCTACCGCTGCCCGTTGCATTGCGTGTTTTGCTACAACCCGGTGGACTTCGCCCGAGACCACAGCGAGCTGTCGACCGACGACTGGCTGCGGGTTTTGCGCGAGGCGCGTGCCACAGGCAGCGTGCAGTGTGGTTTTTCCGGCGGTGAACCAATGATGCGCGATGATCTCGAGGTGCTGGTTGCCGAGGCTCATCGTCTGGGGTTTTATACCAATCTGCTGACTTCCGGTGTGGGGCTGACTGCCGAGCGAGCGGCGGCCTTGAAAGCTGCCGGGTTGGATCACATTCAACTTTCTTTTCAGGATTCAACCAGAGCGCTCAACGATTTTCTCTCGCACACCCGCACCTTCGAGCTCAAGCAACAAGTTGCCGAGCGCATCAAGGCGCAGGGCTGGCCGATGGTGATGAACGTGGTCGTGCATCGGCTCAACATCGATTATATCGGTCAGATCATCGACATGGCGGTAGCGTTGGGGGCCGAGTACCTCGAGCTCGCCAACAGCCAATACTATTCTTGGGCGCTGCTAAACCGCGACCATCTGTTGCCTTCGCGCGAACAACTGGCACGTGCCGAGCGCATTACCAATGAATACCGTGAGCGTCTGGGCGACACGCTCAAGATTTTCTTCGTTGTTCCGGACTATTACGAGACGCGGCCAAAAAAGTGCATGAACGGCTGGGGTAACGTTTTTCTGACCGTGACACCGGACGGTACCGCCTTGCCCTGTCATACCGCCCGGATGCTGCCCGGGCTGGCTTTCCCCAACGTGCGCCAGATGGGCGTGCGCGAAATCTGGTACGAATCCGAAGGCTTTAACCGCTACCGCGGCGACGGCTGGATGAAGGATCCTTGCCGGAGTTGCCCGGACAAAGAGAAGGATTTGGGTGGCTGCCGTTGCCAAGCGTTCATGTTGGCCGGCGACCCGGCTGCCGCCGATCCGGTGTGCAGCAAGTCGCCTGCGCACAGCGCCGTGACCGAGGCGGTGGCGCGGGCGCAGCAATCCACTCCGCCTTCCGCGCCGCTGGTATTCCGCGATCCGCGCGCTTCGCGTCGCCTGCTTGGGTAAAACCGTTTGGCTTCGCCAGGCGGGGCTCGTCCCTTGGTCTGCGCACACCGGCACTGCGGCCTGCATCGCCGGTGCGGCAGCCTTCACTGTCGCCGCAAACTTGCGCATCCAAAAAATAGGGGGCGTGACAGCCTTGCGGCCATCGCGCCCCAATCCCGGCGCGCACTCCGGGCAAGAGGAGACAAGCACGCATGAGCCGGCGAGGGCGATCCGCCCGAGTCGCCCCCGTGTCTCCGGCAGAGTTTTCCACGCAGATTGCATGCCAGTTTCTTGGGGCGCCTTTTCCTGAGTCATCGCCTTGTGCCTGTCTGTAAACATCGGGCGCTCTTGTCACGACTTGCAACACTTCGGTCATACAAGTTGTCCGGGTTGTCACGTAGTGACGCAACAGTTGACGTTAACGTCAGAGAAAATCAATCGAAATGCGATGAAAACGATTACAACGAGTCGCTATCCGGCGAGCTGAGCGTGTCGGGCCGCGAGGGCGCTGCGCCGAACTGAGGCAAGTGTTCGGAATTGGCGCGGTGTGCGGGGGTCGAGCAGGGCCGTCCGGAGCGCAGCCAGGCGTTTCAAGCGCCCGCATTCAGGCCATGTGCGCGGTATTTCGGCCAAAAACGCGATCCTGGTACGACTGTTGCAGTGCTTCGTGACCACGCCGTTCGTGCGATGGCAGGGGAGCGCGCTGCCTGACCGGATGAGCCCGGCAGCGTACCATCAATCAGCATCATCTGGAGACGATTCATGACAAAGAAGATCATCGCGATGGCAATTGCCGCCGCCGCTTCGGGCACGGCTTTTGGCCAGAGCAATGTGACGATCTACGGTAATGTCGATGCAGGCTTCGTGCACAGCAGCGGAGGTAGCGGGGGCGCCACCAGCCAACGGATGAGCGGCTTGGCAAGCGCGGCCTCCGAAAGCTACATCGGGTTCAAAGGGGCGGAAGATCTGGGCGGTGGCCTGAAAGCCGTGTTCGACCTGCAGCAAGTGTTCGAACTCGATACCGGCGCTTCGTCGAACGCCACGGAAAACTACGGCCGCAGCTATATCGGGCTGGCCGGTGGTTTTGGTACCGTGGTCGCCGGCAAACTGGATGGGCTGCGCTACGGCATTTACGGCAAGTACAACCCTTTCGGCAACTACTCGGTGGGCAACTTCGCCTCGATGACCACGCAGTATGATCGCGCCCGCAATGCAGTGGCCTATATTTCCCCCAGTTTCAACGGCTTTACGCTGATTCTGGCCACTTCTTCCAACACCCAAACCCAGGAAGGCGCGCTCAACGGTGTTCATGTGCCGGCAAAACCATCCAGGGGCAATACCGGCGATGATCGCCTGTTTTCCATCAATCTGATCTATGCCAACGGACCACTTAGTGTCGATCTCGATTACGAAACCACCAAAGCGGTGCACTATTCCGACAGCCGCCTGTATGTGGCGACCACCGGCGCATCCTACGACTTTGGCGTGGTCAAGCTGTCGGGTGTGTATGACGTGATCAAGGGTGAAAAAAATTCGCTGATCGGCGGAAATATCGACCTGGGCGGATTCAACCTGGGCGGGCTGGCCGCAGATCAGGAATATGATCGGCGCAATTGGTTCGTCGGCGCGGAGGTGCCGGTGAACGAGCGTACCAAACTTCTGGCCAGCTACGGCCAGGTCAAAGACCGCACCTTGTCCGATGCCGATGCGAAAAAATGGGCGATTGGTGCGCGTTACGCCTTGTCCAAGCGAACCACGCTCTACGCTGACTATGCACAAATCAAAAACGATGACAACGCCGCATTCACCATTACGCCAAAAGGTAACTCGTTAGGCTTGAGCGGTGTGGGGGTCAAAGGTTTTGCCATGGGCATGAAGCACAGCTTCTAAGCTAGGCACCACAGTAAGGCGGGCTGCGGATTGCGGTCCGCCGTTTTTTTATTGTGCGACGCGCAGGGTATCGGAGCGGAGGAGGTGCCGAGTTCGATGGCATCGTATGAATCCGTGCGGCGCACTTTCTGCGCGCACCGATGCGGCCACGAGTCTGGGTATGGCCAATTCTGGTGGCAATCGACGGAAGCGACTGGTTTTTAAGCGACTACTCGTTTGCCGCAGTCAGAAAGACCGTGGTCTCGTCACGAATCACACCTCGATCAGCCCGCAGCGCACCGCAATCAGCGCCAGCTCCGCAGCGTTGCTGGCGTTGAGTTTTTGTTTGATGTGGTAAAGATGGGTGCCCACGGTGCTCGGACTCAGGTGTTGGGTTGCCGCTACTTCGTTGACCGAGCGGCCGCGAGCCAGTTGCAGGAAGACTGCGAACTCTTTATCGGTGAGCGCTTCGCTGGGGTCGCTGGCACCGCTGAGTTGGGCGAGCGCCAGTTGTGGGGCGAGTGCCGGATCGATGTAGCGCTGACCACGGGCGACCTGGGCGAGTGCGCGCAGCATTTCAGCCGGATCGGCACGTTTGGAAAGATAGCCGGTGGCGCCGGATTTCAGTGCGCGCCTTGGAATCTGCAGGTCCTCGTGGGCAGAGAGCATCAACACCCGCGCATCCGGATAATGGGCAAGCAGGCGTGTCAAAGCGTCCAGGCCGCTGACGCCAGGCATGGTGACATCCATCATCAAGGCGTCCGGCTGGTGTTCGGCATACAACGCAATGGCGGCTTCGCTGCAATCGGCCTCGGCCACTACGGTGGCGCCGCCGCCTTCGAGCAGCAAACGAAAGCCCATGCGCACCACCGCGTGATCGTCAGCGATCAGAATGCGTTTGCCTTGCAACGGGAGCGAGTTCATGGCGGTTGTCCTGGTGTCGGTGTTGTGGCCAGCCGCTTGGGCGGTCAGGAAAGTGGAGAGGGTGCGCGACAGGATGGAGCCGTGCGAACCTGTTGCGGCCAGGGCAGGCTGATCTGCACCGTGGTGCCGCCGCTCGCCGGCCGGACGATGGACAGTTCGCCGTGCCAGAGCGCGACACGCTCGCGCATGCCGGCCAAGCCGAAGCGCTCGGTGCTCAACGATGGATCGAAGCCACGGCCGTTGTCGCGTACGCAAAGCCGCAACCGGTCGGCCTCGGCATGCAGGTGGACATCCACCCGGTCGGCCCCTGCATGGCGGGCAACGTTGGTCAAGCTCTCCTGGAGCAGACGCAGCACGGTTAGACAATAATCCTCACCCAGCACCCGGTCTATCGGATCCAGCTTTGGGTTCAGCGTGATCGCCGGGTACAAACCGGCCCAGTGTGCGCAATAGTCGGCCAGCGCCTGACCCAAACGGCCAGCTGGCTGCATGTTCGGTCGGCGTAGGCGATGCAGGATGGCACGCACGCCGTCTTGCATCTGCCCGGTCATGGCCAGAATGGCCTGGGCATTGCCATAAAGGCCGGGTTGGTCCGCGCTGCGCTGCGCAATCGCGCCGGCGATGGCGCGCACCGCAGTGATGCTTTGACCCAATTCGTCGTGCAGTTCGCGGGCCAGTTGGCGGCGTTCCTCTTCGAGCCGAGCATTGAGGGCGTGTGTGAAAGCCTGATCTTGTTCGAGGCGGGCGTTGCGCAGCAGGCTGCAGTCGAGCTGGCTGGCCAGACGGTTGTAGCTGATCGCCAAGCGGTCCAGCTCGGCTACGCCGCACTGTGGCAGACGGATGTCGAAGGCGCCGTCGGCGCTGCGTGCCAGTGCTGCCTCGAGCGCGGCTAGTGGCGCCAACATTCGGGCGATGGCCCAGCCCGCGACCAACCACAGCAGGAGCAGCAGACCGAAGGCCCAGCCGGCAATCAACATCAACTCGTCCCAGGCGTCGAGTACGCTGCGCGAGGCGTCCGGGCGCAAGATCAAGGTGCGTGTGCCGGCTTGCAAACGGCGTTCGCGCAGTTCTGGGGTCAGCAGGGCTGCAAACCATGCCGGCGCATGGCGTCCGGCCTTGTAAGTGGGTTCGGGCGAGCGGTAGAGCAGTGTGCCGCTGGTATCGAGTATTTCCAGCGTGTTGGCACGCAGCCGGCCGACCGCGACCAAGCGGGCGGTCAGCCCCTCAGGGTCGATTAGGGCTTCGCCCGCCAGGACGGTCAGCCATTGTTCAGCTACCCGGGCGGCGGCCTCCACCTCCTCGTGGATTGCCTCCCGGGTGGCGCGTGCCCAGCCCAGGCTGGAGAGCAGGATCAGCAGCGCTGCAACCGCGGTGATCAGCAGGCTGATGCGGTCGCGCAGGCGGGGGGTGTGCTTAGCGATCATCGCCGCGATGTTCCAGTGTCTGCTGTTCGATAGCCGGGTAAAGGTGCCCGACCGAGCGCGCATATTCTTCTTTAGCTACGGCAAGCCGAGCAAATACGCCCGGCAACGGGAGTTTGAGCACTTCAGTCATATCCATGCCGGCCGCGGCGCTGCGCCGCAACAGATCATCGAGCCATCTGAGATAGTCGCGGGTCTGGCGCAATGGGGCGGCATCATGCGCCACCGAACCATGGCCAGGCACCAGGACCTTGAAGGGCAGCGCTTCCAGCACATCGAGCGCGCCCAGCCAGCGCGGGATGTGCGCATGGGGCGTGGTGGGGCAGCGGTCGTGGAACACCAGATCGCCGGCGAACAGCGTTCCAGTGGCCAGATCGAGTACCGCAAGGTCCGCGCCGGTGTGGCCGTCCAGCGCAAACAATTCCAGGCTGCGGCCGGCGACCTCCAGCCGGCCGGGGCCAAGCTCGACGGTGGGCGGTGCAATCTCGGTGTCGCGCATCCAATCTCCAACCAGTCGATACATGTTGGCGTTGAACGATTCGCCCTCTTGCTCGATACCGGCCCGGGTGCGCGGCAAAGCGGCCAGCGTTCGGCGGTCGAACGCCTGATTGCCAAGAAAATGATCTGGATGATGATGGGTGTTGATCACCAGCACCACCGGCAGCGCAGTGACCCGGGCAATGGTCGCCCGCAATTGCTCGCCGTAACGCCGGGAAGGGCCGCTGTCGATTACCACCACGCCTTGTGGGCCGACAATGAAACCCGTATTGACGATATTGCCGCCGTTGCTGTTGGAGAAGTCCTGGGGCAAACCGGTCAGCACATAGACGCCTTCGGCCACTTTTTGCGGCTGCAAGCGGTAGTCGAAATCGGTGGCCAAGGCAGCGCATACTGGCAAGGCCAGCAGCATCCAGGCTGTCGTCCAGCATGCCACGGTCTTTGTAAAGCGGTTCATCGTGCCACCTCCGCGGCAATGCGGTTGCCGTTGTTGTCCCGTCCCACAAGCGCCAGCGGGCCGGCGGCCACGGAAGGCGGTAAGTCCACGGTGAACACCGGGTTTTCGGCTACCGGTTCGGCTGGATGAATGCGCATTAGCTCGGCGCCTGCAGCGTCGCGCAAGGTGAGGGTGTCGATATGAAATACCGGCACGCCGGGAGCCAGGCCGGTGTCCATCGGGTGGATGATACGCAGGCGCACGCGCAAGCCGCCGTCGATGCGTGGCCAGATGCGCGCGCTCACTTCATTGAGGCGCTCTTGCCATTCGGTCGAGCCGGAACCCGTGGAGGGCAGCGTGCATCCGCCACCGGTGGTGTTGACCCACGTTCCACCGACATGCCAACGCCCGTCCGCAGTGCGAGCGGCCGCGCGCACCGGGCTCGATTGCTGAAGCTTGAGGCGAAAACCCAGACTGGCGCGCGCGCCCAGCGGTTGGAAGTCTAGCGCCTTGACGATGGGGTTGAAGTCGGCAAACACGACTACCTCTTCCACCACGCCGGGCAGGCGGGTGGCATCGACCAGTACGGGCACGTCGAGTGGATTTTCAGCGGTCGCCGGTGCATGAACCTGCACCCGTTCGTCGAAGACTACCAGGGCGTCGGCAAAGAACATGGCCCGCATGTCCTGCCAGCGGGCCGAATCGAGCGGATCGTCCTTGGCCGCGCAAGCCAGACTGGCGGCACTGGCCATCGCCAAGGCGACGAGGTTGATGAAGATGCGCATGGTGTCTCCTCCGGGTGGGCGGTCTTGGCCGCTCCTCCATATGACCAAAATCCAAGCAAATGACATGCCATGGCGTTTCTTGGCGTCAATGCAGCTTACAGGTGTCCGTGGGTGTATCGAAATGAAACAGGTGCTTACATGCGGAACACCAAAATTGCGTCGCGCCAGCGACTCGGTGCCGGCGTAGCCCATGGTCAGCGTTTCGAAGCACAAGCCCTTGGAAGATGGCACGCACCTTGCAAACAGGCGCTTTGCCAACCGGCCCAGTCGATGGGCCGGCGCGAATCAGTCACGGACAAGACACCCTGAGACCAAGGAGGAAAAATCGAATGGAGCAGATCCACACATTGAAGCGCCGCCACTGTGTGCCGAGCGTCATCGCTGCGGCCGTGATGGCGCTGGGCAGCGTACAGGTGCTGGCCAAGGAGGTGACCGACGCCGACATTCTGAACGACGCCACCATCACCACTCAGGTGGTCACGCACGGCCTTGGCACCAAAGGACAGCGGTTCAGCCCGTTGACGCAGATCAATCGTCATACCGTCAAGGACTTGGTGCCGGTGTGGTCCTTTTCCTTTGGTGGCGAGAAGCAGCGAGGACAGCAGTCGCAACCGTTGGTTCATGACGGCAAGATGTATGTTACCGCCTCTTACAGCCGTATCTTTGCGTTGGATGTGAAAACCGGCGAAAAACTGTGGAAGTACGAACATCGCTTGCCCGAAGGCATCATGCCCTGCTGCGATGTCATCAACCGCGGTGCGGCCTTGTACGGCAATCTGGTGATTTTCGGCACCCTGGATGCCCAGCTGGTGGCCTTGGATAAGGACACCGGCAAAGTGGTCTGGAAAGAGAAAATCGAGGACTACAAGGCCGGTTATTCGATGACTGCGGCGCCGCAGATCGTCAAAGGTCTGGTGATCACCGGTAACTCCGGAGGCGAGTTCGGCATTGTCGGTCGTGTCGATGCCCGCGATGCCAAGACCGGCAAGCTGGTGTGGACCCGTCCGGTGGTCGAAGGCCATATGGGCTACAAGTACGACAAAGACGGCAAACCGACCGAGAACGGCATCACCGGCAAGACCAACGCGACTTGGCCAGGCGATCTGTGGAAAACCGGCGGCGCCGCGCCCTGGTTGTCGGCTTATTACGACCCGGATGTTGACCTGATCTTCATCGGCACCGGCAACCCCGCACCCTGGAACAGCCATCTGCGCCCGGGCGACAACCTGTATTCGTCGTCCACCGTGGCGATCGATCCGGACTCTGGCCAGATCAAGTGGCATTACCAGAGCACACCGCACGACGGTTGGGACTTCGACGGTGTCAATGAATTTGTCTCCTTTGAGTACAAGGATCCAAAGACCGGTAAATCGGTCAAGGCCGGCGGCAAGGCCGACCGCAACGGCTTCTTCTTTGTCAATGACCGGACCAACGGCAAGCTGCTTAACGCCTTCCCGTTCGTTACCCGTACCGACTGGGCCTCGGGCATCGATTTGCAGACCGGGCGGCCGATTTACCGGGAAGAGAAGCGCCCGGGCAGCCCGTTTGAAGACGGCGGTGGCGACGGCAAGAAGGGCAAAGTGGTCTTTACCGCGCCCTCCTTCCTGGGAGGCAAAAACCAGATGCCGATGGCTTACAGCCCGAAGACCGGTTATTTCTATGTGCCGGCCAACGAATGGGGCATGGACATCTGGAACGAGCCGGTGTCCTACAAGCGCGGCGCAGCCTACCTGGGCGCAGGTTTCACCATCAAGCCGCTCTACGAGGATTACATCGGCGCTTTGCGTGCTGTCGATCCGGTCAACGGAAAGATCGTCTGGGAGGTCAAGAACAGCGCGCCGCTGTGGGGCGGGGTGCTCGCCACCGCGGGTGACCTGGTGTTCTATGGCACGCCCGAGGGCTACCTGAAAGCGGTCGATGCGCAAAGCGGCGAAGAGCTTTGGAAGTTCCAGACCGGCTCGGGCGTCATTGCCCCGCCGATCACCTGGGAAGACAACGGCGAGCAGTTTATTGCCGTGGTGTCCGGCTGGGGCGGTGCGGTGCCGCTGTGGGGCGGTGAGGTGGCCAAGCGCGTGAACTTCCTCGAGCAAGGCGGTTCGGTGTGGGTGTTCAAGCTGCACAAGAGCTGAGAATGCCGGCTCCGCCGCGGCGGGGCTGAATTCGGCCATTGCGGCCCGGGTGTTCGCGCACCCGGGCCGTGTCATGTCGACATACCGCTGGCAGTGCGCAAGGGTGCTCATCGTTTCACACTCCGCTGGGCTTCGACAAAACTGCGCAGTGCCCAGATTGCTTCTTGTGACAGCACCCCCGCCCAGGGTGGCATGTGTTCCACCCCAAGGCGAATTTTGCCTTCGAGTACGGTGGTGAGAAAGTAATGATCCGCGTCGCGGGTGCAGCGCGCGGCCAGTTGCGGATCTTTCAGACGCTGGCAGTACATTCCGACCAGCCGCAGATTGGCCGCAGGGCCAGGTTCGAGCGACTCGGCCCCGTGACAGCGGGCGCAGACTTGGGCATAGAGCGCGCGGCCGACCGCGATGGCGTGGGCGTTGCCGCGGTAGGGGTTTTCTTCGCGCCATTCGTTGCCCAAGGCGGGCAGCCCGGACAGGTCGACCGTCGGTGCCACGGGCGTCGCAGCACCGACGCCGCCGGGTATGACCAGCAGCAAAGCCAGTAGCAGCGCCCGGCTGCGGCGGCGCTGCGTTGTGTCGGCACAGGCTCGAGTCGGTGTGGACATGGGCGCCTGCGCTGGCTCACCAGCCTTCCGGACAGCCCTTGCAGCCGTCCAGGTTGGCATCGGGGAAAATGGCAAAACGCAGCACGCAGCGCTCCATGATGGCATCGGCAAGATTGGCATTGTTGAACTTGGCCTCCTGTAAATCGGCCTCGATGAAGCGGGCCTGCACGAAACGGGCGTAATTGGCGCGCGCCGCTTCGAGCATTGTCCCGGTGAAGTCCGCACCGCTGAAATCCGAGCGCATGAGGCGGGCGAATTCCATGTGCGCGCCGGCAAAGTTGGCGCCGCGAAATAGCGCCACCGGCGCGTTGACCTTGTCCAGCCGGGCCTCGCGCAGGTCGGCACCGTCTAGCGTGGCGCCGGCCAGGTTGGCTGCCCGCAGATCCGCACCGCGTAGATTGGCGCCGCGCAAATCGGCACCGGCAAGATTGCGGCCGACCAGCGAGGCACCCGCTAGATCTGCACCAGGGCAGCGGGTGTAGGGCCAGATGCCGCAACCGTTGATGATGTCGGGATCGCCGGTTGAGTCCTGTGCGGTTTCGCTGGGGCCAGCCAGCGCCCCACAGGCAAGCGCTGAGAACAGCAAAACGGTGGAAACAGTCCGTAGGGTGTGCATGGTTTGATGCCTCTTGCAAGCGGGGCGCCGCCAAAGCTGCGTCCCGCCTGGCGTTTTAGCGGCTCGCTAATTTTTTGGGCAGTTTGAAGACCCAGAATGAGCCGCCCTGCGTGACCTGCTTGGTGAGGTCTGCCATATCGCCGCCCCACAGCGGCACCGCGCCGCCATAGCCGCTGGATAGGCCGATGTACTGCTCGCCGTCCATTTCCCAGGTGATCGGTACCGAGACGATGCCGGAGCCGGTCTGAAACTTCCACAGCTCCTTGCCGGTTTTGGCATCGAACGCTTTGACGTAGCCGTCGGAGGTGCCGGTAAACACCAAGCCACCGGCAGTGGCCAGCGTACCGGCCCACAAGGGGAATTCCTCCTTGTGTTCCCAAACGATCTTGCCGGAGACCGGATCGAGCGCCCGCAGCGTGCCGACATGGTCATTGAACAAGCGCTTGATGCGGAAGCCTTGGCCAAGATAGGCAGAGCCAGCCTTGTAGCTCACTTTTTCGGTCCAGTAGTCCATTGCCCAATGGTTGGCGGCGATGTAGAACAGGCCGGTATCCGGGCTGTAGGACATCGGGTTCCAGTTCTTGCCGCCGAGAAAAGGCGGCGAGACGAACACCGATTCGCCTTTAT
Organism: Pseudothauera hydrothermalis; assembly: GCF_003345255.1. Classification (GTDB taxonomy): domain Bacteria; phylum Pseudomonadota; class Gammaproteobacteria; order Burkholderiales; family Rhodocyclaceae; genus Pseudothauera; species Pseudothauera hydrothermalis. The sequence goes on from NZ_CP029331.1 coordinate 1,330,809, forward strand.
CTGCGCCGTCCTTGGGCAACGGCGGGCGGTTGCCGGTTTCGATTGGTTTGCCGGTCTTGAGGTCGAAGCCTTTGGCCCAGGTGATGCCGTCGACAAAGGGATAAGCGGCGATCAGCGCGGTTGGACGGTTCGGATAGCCGGAACCGTTGGCGAGCTTGTCGCGGTCGGTGATGAAGAAAAAGCCGTTACGGTCGGCATGTGCGCCGGCCTTGACGGTTTTGCCGGTTTTCGGATCCTTGTACTCGAAGAGTACGATCTCGTTGTTCCCGGAAAAATCCCAGGCATCGTTCGGGGTGTGTTGGTAGAAGCCTTTGAGTTCGCCGGTTGCGGCATCCACATAAGCTTGACCGGAGGTAAACAGGCTGTCCCAGTTGCGCGGATCGTCGCCCGGTGCGGTGCGCGCCCAGGTGTTCCAGGGCGCGGGGTTGCCCGCGCCGATGACGATGGTGTTGGTTTCGGCGTCAAAGGTGGCGCTTTGCCACGGGGCGCCGCCGCCGTGACTCCAGGCTTCGACCTTGCCGGTTGGACGAGTTGGGTCGTTGGGCCATGAAGGCGCCTTGGGGTCGCCGGTGGGTGTGCTGTCCTTGCCGTTGAGGCGGCCCATGTGGCCTTCGACCAGCGGACGTGCCCAGACCTCTTCCCCGGTATCGGGATCGCGTGCAAACAGGTAGCCGACCACGCCGAATTCATCGCCTGAGCTGCCGTGAACGAGCAGCACACGGCCGCTTTTCTGGTCCTTGACGATGGTGGGGGCGCCGGTCATGGTGTAGCCGATCTTGTGGTCGCCAAACTTTTTCTTCCACACCACTTTGCCTGTCTGACGGTCGAGGGCCACGATGGATGCGTCCAGCGTGCCAAAGAACACCTTGTCGCCGTAGATCGCCGCGCCGCGGTTGATCACATCGCAACACGGGCGGATGTCGTCCGGCAGACGGTGCTCATAGGCCCATAGCTGCTTTCCGGTCCTGGCGTCGAGGGCGAAGATGCGCGAGTACGAGGAGGTGACATAGATCACCCCGTCATGGACCAGAGCTTGGGCTTCCTGACCGCGCTGTTTTTCGCCGCCGAAGGAAAACGACCATGCCGGCACGAGTCCAGCTACCGTTTGGGTGTTGATCTGGGTCAGAGGGCTGAAGCGCTGGCCTTTGAGTCCCATCCCGTACATCAAAACGTCGTCGGTGGTATTGGCGTCGTTGGCGATGTCATCCCAGCTGACCGGGGCGGCGGATGCCGGAAAAGCGCTGGCCACCGCAATCGCCACCGCTGCAAGGCGGAGCGCCGGCCCGATCCGTTTTTGGGGGTTCCGAAGCATTTCACGTCTCCATTCGTTGTCTGGTCTACCGACGGTCCAGCCCATGGCGTGTCCGTGGCGTTGCGCAGTATCCGGCACCGTTGGCTGCGCGGTCGCGGGAACCTCCCCTGCGCGCACCGGGATGATTTCCCGTTGTCGCCGGCAGGCGTGGCACGTGGGTTGCTTCGCATTGCCCAAATGTCTGACGGGGGGTGCGCGATGGATCTGCGTTGGCATCTGGTGGGCGGGCTGTGTGCATTTTCTGTTGCGCTACTGGCGGCTGCGTTGCTGCTGGTGGGCTTCGCGTTGCGAGAGGATGTGGCCGAGGAAGTGGAGGCTTCCAGACGTCTGGCCGAGCTGATGCTGGCGGTACATGAGGCGCGTGAAGGCTCGTCGGCGGCGCTGGAGCGTTTGCTTGCCGACGGACGATTGCGTCATGTGCGTGTATCGCTGGAGCGTCCCGAAATGGAACAGTCGCTCCATCGCACACCATCGAACTCCGGCGTGGTGGATTGGCTAGCCGGCCAGTTGACCGCCACCGAGACGGCCGCATTGCGCATTCCGCTGGGCCGCGATGTGCTTTGGGTGAGCGCCGATCCGCGCGCCGAGATCTACGAGATCCTGCGCGATGCGGCATTCATGCTTGCCACCTTGTTGGCATTCTTACTGGCAGGCGGAACCATGGCTTGGTTTGCGATCGATCGCGCGCTACGGCCGGTGCGCGCGCTCGAAGACGGCTTGCAGCGCCTCGCGCAAGGCGCCACCGACGCGGTGCTGCCGCAGTTTGAATTGCGCGAGTTTCGTCGTATTGCCCACGCCATCGAACGGTTGTCGAGCAGTCTTGCCGATGCGCGGGCCGCCGAACGCGCCTTGGCACGGCGCCTGATCGATCTGCAAGAGAGCGAGCGTCGTCATCTGGCGCGTGAGTTGCATGATGAGTTCGGCCAGTCGCTGGCAGCAATCGGTGCGGCTGCAGCCTTCGTCGAGCGTCATGCGGGCTGTGCCGATGCCGACAGTCTGATGGCCTGCGCGCGCGACATCCGCACACAGGTGACACAAATGACCGCGCAGGTGCGCGGGCTGCTTAGCGAACTGCGGCCTCACGGTCTCGAGGGGCTGGGCATGCTGGATGCGCTGACCGAATTGATCGGTGCCTGGCAGCAGCGCGCGAGCGGTGTGACCTTGGAGGCGCGCTTACCCCAGGTCTTGCCTGAACTCTCGCCCAATGCCGGATTGGCGCTGTACCGCTCATTACAAGAGGCGCTCACCAACGTCTTGCGCCACAGCGGCGCGCGGCGGGTGTGGGTGAGAGTCAGCGAGTTGTCCGGCGGGGTCTGCCTGGCGGTTTGCGATGACGGTTGCGGCCGGGCGAGTTTGGTCCGTCCCGGCGGTGGTCTGCTGGGGATGCGCGAACGCGTGGAAATGGCCGGCGGACGGCTGGTGTTCGGTAACGCGCTGGAGGGCGGGTTGAGACTGGAACTATGGCTGCCCGGAGTGAAAAAGGAGAGAGACAGAAATGACAATACGCATTTTGCTACTCGACGATCATGCGGTGGTCCGCAGTGGGTACCGGCGGTTGCTTGACGCCGAGCCGGGTTTCGAGGTGGTTGCCGAGGCGGCCACCTGCGACGAGGCCTACGCCTGCCTGCAACGCGGTGGCGTGGACGTGGCCGTGGTCGACATCAGTCTGCGCGGCAGCAGCGGCATCGAGGCCATTCGCCGTATGCTGGCGCGCGCCCCGGAGCTGCGCATTCTGGTGCTGTCGATGCACGACAATCCGGGTTACATCACTCAAGCCATGCGCGCCGGAGCGGTTGGCTATCTGACCAAAAGCTGCGAACCGGCCGAGATGTTCGATGCCATCCGCGCCGCGGCGGGCGGACGGCGCACGCTCTCGCCCGAGGTGGCGCAGTCGCTTGCCACGGCTGCGCTGGATGGAGAGCACGGACTTTCACGCCTGACCCCGCGAGAGTTCGAAGTGTTGCGCATGGCAGCCGGCGGCGATTCGGCAGCGACGATTGCCCGGCGCATGCATCTGAGCCAGAAAACCGTACTCAACCATATGTCGGCGATCCGGCAAAAGCTAGAAGCCGACAACGATTTCAAACTGCTCAGGCTGGCTATGTGCCATGGCTTGGTGGATCTGCCGGCCGCGTTCGCTTACCGGGGGTGAGCGTTGCGTGGGCTGCCATGTTTATTGACCCGAGGAGATGAACTCATGAAACGCGTATTCAAGTCCATGCTGGTGCTGGCTTCCATGCTTGCCGCGCTGGCACTGCCGGCTGTCGCCGCCGAACGCGCCACCCCGCGCGAGGCACGCAGCCTGTTCGAGCAAGCAGTCCAATACATGCAGGACAACGGCGCAGAACGCGCATTTGCCGCCTTCAATAACCAGAAAGGCAAGTTCGTGCGCAAGGATTTATACGTCTTTGTGATCGATGACAAAGGTGTTTATCACGCCAGCGGCGCCGCCCCCGAGGCCCTGGTGGGCATGAACGTGCTCGATACCACCGATGCGGCCGGCAATCCGCTGTTCCGCCAAATGATCGACGCCACTCGTCAGGCCGACGAAGCCACGGTGCGTTACATGTGGCTGAACCGGGTCACCAACAAAATCGAACCCAAGGTGAGCTATGTGCGCAAGATCGGCCATTATGTTCTGGGCGTAGGCTATTCGGCTCCGCGCGCCAGCGCCGAGGATGCGCGTGCAATGTTGCAGCGGGCGGTTGCCTTTGCCCAGGCGCAGGGCCCGGACAAGGCGGCAGCAGCTTTCAACGATCGCGGCGGCGAGTTCGTCAAGGACGATCTGTACGTGTTCATGGTTGACCTGGCGAGCGGCCGCTTTCAAGCCATGGGGATGAATCCAGCATTGTCGGGCACCGATGCGATCGGTTTGCACGATGCTGCCGGCCATGCGCTGGTCGCGGAAATGGTTGAGAAGCTCAAGAGCGCCGACGAGGCGAGCGTCGAATACGTCTGGCGTAACCCGGTGACCAATGCGGTGGAAAAGAAGCGCTCCTACGTGCGCAAGGTCGGCGGCTCGCTGATTGGGGTGGGGCACTACCTTGATTAAGCCCAAGCAGCATCAGCGCTAGATTCGCGCGACACCGATAAAGTACCGGCCCGCTGCGCGCAAGCTCTGGCGTGCAGCGGGCTTTTTTGCTGGTAACTGCGTTGCCCGGGCAATGCTCGTAAGGCGGGAATTTTTCCCGGGTTGGTGCGCCCGGCTTCCCAGGTGGAGCAGGCGAGCAATCCCTAAAATTGGTTGCCGCTCAAGCTTTCCAAGGCCAGGCGCCGCATCAAGCACGATAAAGGAGACACAAGACAATGGGCGTTACCGCAACGACCGTCTGGTCATTTGCTCGACCTGCCAAGAGCCGTTTTTTCAAGCACCGTCTCAGACTCTTGGCGATGGGAGTGGCATGGGCGATGAGTTCGGCGACGCAGGCCCAAAACCAGACGCCCGATCAGCTTGGACCGACCGTGACCGTGATTGGTACTACGCCGCTGCCCGGTATCGGCGTGACCGCCGACAAACTGCCGGCCAACGTGCAGACAGTCGAGGGTGAGGCCCTGCAGGCGCAGCACAGCCTGACCATCGCGGACTACATGGCGCAGAACATGACCGGGGTGAACGTCAATGAGACTCAGAACAACCCCTTTCAACCCAATGTGAATTTTCGCGGCTTCACCGCCTCGCCGCTGCTTGGCACCCCCCAGGGGCTGTCGGTGTACCAGGATGGCGTGCGCGTGAACGAACCGTTCGGTGACGTGGTGAGCTGGGACCTGATCCCGACCAACGCGCTGGCCGACATGGTGTTGATTCCGGGCTCCAATCCGTTGTTTGGCCTCAATACCTTGGGCGGCGCCATTTCGCTGCAAACCAAGCGCGGCTATACCCACCGCGGTGCTGCGGTGGAGCTGTCCGCCGGCGCTTGGGGGCGCCACAACGCCCAGGTAGAGTACGGCGGGGTGGCGGACAATGGGGTGGACTACTTCATCGCCGGCAACTGGTTCGAGGAGGATGGCTGGCGCGATGCCTCGCCCTCTGACGTGCGCCAGCTGTTCGGCCAGCTAGGATGGCGAAATGACCGCACCGACCTTAGCCTGAACCTGTCCCTGGCTGACAACGACCTGATCGGCAATGGTCTGGTGCAGCGGGAGTTTTTGCGCGCCCAGGGCTGGGAGGCGATCAACACTAAACCGGACCAGACCGCGAACAAGCTCGCCTTCCTCAACTTCAACGCCAGCCACTGGATCGATGATGACATCATGGTGAGCGGCAATGTCTATTATCGAAATGCACGCACCCGCACCCTCAATGGCGATGTCAATGACGACATCGATCCGGACGAGCCGGGTTTCGATCTGGACGATTGCGTGCCCGGGGCGGACGAGGACGACGCCGAGATCTCCTGCAGCGGGGCGCTCAATCGCAGCAAGTCCAGGCGCGTGGGCTACGGGGCCAGCGCGCAGCTCAACTTCAACCAGAACCTCTTTGGCCGCCAGAACCTCTTTATCGTCGGGCTGGGCTATGACCGCAGCCGCACCGATTTCGAGCAGGGCACCGAGTTTGGCACCCTCAACACCGGCCGCGGCGTGGACGGCATCGGCGTGTTCGGCGACGATGGCGAAGTCCAGTTGCGCGGGGTCAATCGCAGCTGGAGCTTTTTCTTGACCGATACTTTTTCGTTCAACGAGCTCTATCACCTGACTTTGTCGGGGCGTTATACCCACACCCGGGTGGAGAACCGCGACCGCCTGATCCCGGACCCCGGAAATCCCGAATCCTTGACCGGCGACCACAGTTTCAAGCGCTTCAACCCGGCGATCGGCTTGGCAATCACCCCGAACAGGAATCTGTCGTTCTACGCCAGCTACAACGAAGCCGGCCGCGCGCCGACCGCCATCGAACTGGGCTGTGCCAATCCGGATCAACCGTGCAAGTTGCCCAACGCCATGGCCGGCGATCCGCCGCTCGACATGGTGGTGTCCAAAACCTTCGAGGGCGGCGTGCGCGGTAAAGTGGCGGACCGCTTCGGTTACAGCTTGAGTCTGTACCGCACCCAGAACACCGACGACATCCAGTTCATCGCCGCCAATTCAACCGGCGCCGGCTACTTCTCCAACGTCGGTAAAACGCGCCGCCAGGGGATCGATCTGGGCGTCAATGGCGAGATCGGCAAGTTCCGCTGGTTCGCCGGCTACAGCTACATCGAGGCCACCTACCAGTCCGCCTTCTCGATCGCCAACGAGGTCAATTCCAGCGCGGTGGATACCGACAGCGACGGCGAGGGGGACACCATACTCGTCCGCAAGGGCGACAGCATCCCCGGCATCCCGCGTCATCAGTTCAAGCTGCGCGGCCAATGGCAGGCGCTGCCGCATTGGACCATCGGCGCCAACATCGTGGCCTTCTCCAGCCAGTATTCGCACGGCAACGAGAACAACGACCACCAGGGCACCGGCGGCAAGGTGAGCGGCTACACCGTTGTGAACCTGGATACGCGCTACAGCTTTGGCAAGAGCGGCTGGCAGCTGTTCGCTCGGGTCAACAACCTGTTCGACAGGAAGTACTACACCGGCGGCATGTTGGGCGAAACCTTCTTCGAAGCCGACGGCACCTTCATGGGCGGCGACGACGAGTTCTCCGCGCTGGTCGCGCCCGGTGCGCCTCGCGCAGCGTGGATCGGCGTGCGCTACGAGTTCGGCAAGGCGGGCGGGCGGTTCTGAGCATTCGCCGGACACCGCGGACTCTCCCCGCGCCTGCTATCTGAAGCAGCGTGGCGGGGTGGCGCCGATACCCGGTGCGCCACCACCGGCAGGGCGCGAGCCGTGCTCAGCGGGTCGTCGTTGCGTCCGCGTCAAACAAATCCGGGGGAATGTCTTCTGGACACAACTGGTTGGCTTCATCGCCCATCAGTGCGAGGATCAGGCGCAACTGGTTACGCAGTTCGCGCAAATTACCCGGCCAAGTGTGCTGGCGCAGGCGGGCCAGTGCGTCGGGGCAGACATAAAGGTTGCGCTCGGAACTGTATTCGCGCACGAATAGGCGTACCAGGGCGTCGAAGTCGCTGCGCGCGCGCAGTGGCGGCAGCGCGACGGTGCTACCGTGGCAGGCATCGAACGCAGCGCGGGCAAAGCGTTGCCGTGCTTCCAATTGGCGCAGCGGCGTGGTCGTTGTCACTAGCAGGCGCACCTTGTTTTGCGCGCTGTGCTCAAACAGCTTGGTTTGAAGTTCCACCGGCAAGGCGCCGATTTCTTTCACCAGCAAGGTGCCGCCCACGGCCTGGGTCAATGCAGCCATGGCGTGTCGTGCGCTTTCATCGGTGCCGCATAGCGTCGTGCAGTCCAGGGTGATAAACGGTGCGTCGCTGCCGTGATAATCGTGGTGGATGGCCTGAGCAAGATGGCTTTTGCCGCTGCCAGTCTCTCCTTCGATGACCAGCGGTGCCCGCATGCGGGCGCTGGCTTCGACACGACCGAGCATCTTCTCCACGCCAGCGTCGCCCAGACGCATGGCGTCAAGTTGGCGTAGTGGCGCGGGCACGCGCTCCTCGGCCTTGGGGCGGCTTGATGCGGGCGCGCGGCGTGGGGTCAGGATGGCGCGCGAAACATAGGTGTGGCCACTTAGGCTACGCAGCGGAAACGGCGTGCTCTGTTGCAGGGCTGCCCAGCGCACCAGCCCTCGCCAGGGGGTGGCGAAGCAGTGTTCGCAGGAGGCGCTCGGATGGGTGGGGTCCAGCGCCAGAAGGTTGCGCGCGGCGCGGTTGCTGGCGATCAGCTTGCCCTCTTCGTCGAACACCATCAGCGCTTCGAGCGGGCTGTCGAGTAATTCGACACGCGGGTGAAAGTGCAGCATCAAAAAGCCGTGGTCCAGACTCTGGATCAATTGATGTTCGATCAGTTCGGCCGTGGTGCGCAGCAAGGCGTCCGCATGGGAGATGTCGACATGCGCGTCGGTGGACACATCCAGAATGCCCAGCACGCCGCCGCCCGGAGCGAGAATCGGGGTTGCCACGCAGTTCAGGAAGTGGTTGCGGCGCAGAAAGTGTTCTTCACCGAGCACCGCCAACGTACGTCCCGCTTGCAGCGCGGTGCCGATGGCGTTGGTGCCCTTTTCGGCCTCGCTCCAGCATGCACCGGGGCCGAGCGCCACGCGCGCGGCACGGTCCAGAAAGGCGGCATCGCCCACGGCGGAAAGGATTACGCCCTCCCGGTCCGCAAGGAGCACGGTCGAGGCCGGACTGCCGATTTGGCGGTGGAGGTTTTCCAGCGCAGGGCGGGAGAAGGTCAGCAACCGGGCGTTGGCTTCCAACCGTTCATCCAGATCGGCGCGCGCCAGTGTCGCGTCAGGCAGGGGCTGATCGGCGGTCAGGCCGAAAGACTTGCTGCGTTCCCAGGAAGCAAGCAGCTCATGTCCTCGGCAGTCACGAAGCAGTGCGGGGTTCATGCTCGGCATCATGCATAAATCATGCCGGTTCGGCGTAAATCCGGGGCGGGTGAAACCAGGTTGGGCATGTCATATCGGCGCGGGCGTAGCGCCTGGGCGAAGCGTTGTCGTGATACGGAGCAACAATCCACGGCGCAGGTGTGCAAAAAAGTGACATCGCAAGGTGTGCACCGCCCCCGCCGGCCGCGTCTATCCCGGGTGAGCGCCGCAAACCCTCGAAAGGATGCTGCGTTGGAGCTGCTTTTCAGTGCTTTTTGCGCGGCTGGCACGACATATGCAGAAGGAGCCGCGACGCGATTGCCGTCAAGCAAAACCCGGAACAGGAGGAGATCTCATGTTGTATGAATTGCCCGGCAGTGCGGGCGCCAAAATCCAGTACAAAACCCGTTACGACAACTTCATCAATGGCAAGTTTGTCCCACCGGTTAGAGGGCAATACTTTGACGTCGTCACCCCGATTACCGGTAAGCCTTATACGCAAGCCGCACGCTCGACCGAGGAGGATATCGAACTGGCTCTGGATGCGGCCCACGCGGCGGCTGACAAATGGGGCAAGACTTCGCCGGCCGAACGTGCCAACATTCTGTTGAAGATCGCCGACCGCATCGAACAGAACTTGGAGATGCTGGCATACGCCGAAACCGTGGATAACGGCAAGGCGATCCGTGAAACCCTGAATGCCGACATTCCGTTGTCGGTGGATCACTTCCGGTACTTCGCCGGTTGCGTCCGGGCTCAGGAAGGCAGCCTGTCGGAAATCGATCACAACACCATTGCCTACCATTTCCATGAACCGCTTGGCGTGGTCGGGCAGATCATTCCGTGGAACTTCCCGCTGCTGATGGCCGCATGGAAGCTGGCCCCGGCGCTGGGCGCCGGTAACTGCGTGGTACTCAAGCCGGCCGAGTCCACCCCGATCAGCATCATGGTACTGATCGAACTGATCGCCGATCTGTTGCCGCCAGGCGTGCTCAATGTGGTCAACGGCTATGGCCGTGAAGCCGGTATGCCGCTGGCGACCAGTAAGCGTATCGCCAAGATCGCCTTTACCGGCTCCACCGCCACCGGTCGGGTCATCGCCCAGGCGGCGGCCAACAACCTGATTCCGGCAACGCTGGAATTGGGGGGCAAGTCGCCCAATGTGTTCTTCGAAGATGTGGCCAGTGCGGACGATGAATTTTTCGACAAGGCCATCGAAGGTCTGGTGTTGTTTGCCTTCAACCAGGGCGAAGTGTGCACCTGCCCCTCGCGTGCGCTGATTCAAGAGTCGATTTACGAAAAATTCATGGAGCGCGTACTGCCGCGTGTGGCAGCGATCAAGCGCGGCAGCCCGCTGGATACCGAAAGCATGATGGGTGCTCAGGCTTCGCAGATGCAGATGGACAAGATTCAGAGCTATCTGGCGTTGGGCAAACAGGAAGGGGCTCAAGTACTGATCGGCGGCGAGCGCGCGCAGATGGAAGGCGAACTGGCCGGCGGCTACTACATTGAGCCGACCCTGTTCAAAGGGCACAACAAGATGCGTATCTTCCAGGAAGAAATCTTCGGGCCGGTGCTCGCGGTGACCACCTTCAAGGATGAAGCCGAGGCCGTGGCCATTGCCAACGATACGGTCTATGGCCTGGGCGCCGGCGTGTGGACCCGCGACGGCAGCCGTGCTTACCGCATGGGTCGCGCCATTCAGGCTGGCCGGGTGTGGACCAACTGCTACCACGCCTATCCGGCCCATGCAGCCTTCGGTGGCTACAAAGAGTCGGGTATTGGTCGTGAGACCCATAAAGTCATGCTCGAACACTACCAGCAAACCAAGAACCTGCTGGTCAGTTACAGCCCGAAAGCGCTCGGCTTCTTCTGAGCCGGTCACGATCATCCGCGGTAACCCCCTGTGGGCGTGCCGCGGCCACGGTTGTTCTCCCTCTCCCTCTTCGCGGGAGATTCGATGGGCGGTCTCCGATGGGGGCCGCCCTTTTTTTGGTTTGCACCGGCGCTACGCCGCGGCAAATCGTTTGCATGAGGCAGGAGGTATCCAATGGTCGAGCGGGTCATTGCCACACCGGCGGCGTTGGCGCTCATCGAGCGCCTTGTTGCCAAACACGGTCCGGTTCTGTTCATCCAATCGGGTGGCTGCTGTGACGGTAGCGCGCCCAATTGCTTTGCGCGCGCCGAATTCGCCGTGGCGCCGACCGATGTGTTGTTGGGTGAAGTCGGCGGCAGTCCGGTATACGTGGGCGGATCGCATTATGAATACGTCAAGCACACCCAGTTGATCATCGACGCACGGCCGGGGGTGGGCGATAACTTTTCTTTGGAAGGTCCGGAAGGGATGGCCTTTCACGCCAGCTCGCGGCTTTTTACCGATGACGAATGGGCGGAGCTTCAAGCCGCCGGTCAAGTATGAGGCTGGCTGCCGCGAGCACGCGGTGACAGTGGTAGGCTCCGGAGCAACGTCGAGCTTGGTGGGCAGACCGTCCGGGCTGCACCAAACATGCTCCGAAACGAGACAGGTGTGTCGTGTTGAGACAGTGCTCGCGGCGCAAACCAGGCGCTCAGGCAAACCGCTCCAGAGGCGGCAATGGGATGGGTTTTGGTTCATGAGCGCCGCGGCACATCGGCGCGAATGTGGTGCAGATGTGCCGCGGCAGAGCAGGGGGGTTACTCGCCGCCTGGCGTCTGACGGGTCACACCATGAGAGGCAAAGATCCGGTCGAGTTCGCCGGAGCCATGCAAGTCGTTCATGGCCTTATCCAGCGCGCTCGCAAGCACCTCATGCTCGGTTTTGACTGCCATGCCGATGGCCCAGCCGCGTAGGCGCAGCTCTGGCATGTTCAAGGGGTCGAGCGCAAAACCCGCGGCCTTGTCGAGTGTGGCCTCCAGTTGTGCACGCGGTCCCATCACAGCGGCCACTTCGCCTTGTTTCATGGCCTGCATGGCCAATTCGAGGCTACGAAAGTGCGTGACGTTATTGCGCAGCCGCCCACCGAGCACATACAGCAGGAAGTCGCTCGCGTGCGAGTCCAGTTCTACGCCGATTTTCTCCTGGGTGAATACTTCCAGTGCGGCTGCCGAGTCGGCCGGTTCGGGCAGGCGCGTCGTGTTACGCGCCAGGGCCATGGTTTCCACATGGTAAGGCGCGAATATTTTTACTTTCTCGTTACGGCGCGCAAGAATGGCATCGACCGGCACATGAAGCATGACGTCGGCCGGGCGGGTACCCATGTAGTGTCCGCGCCAGACCATGTTACGCAGGTCGTCGTTCATGTCCTCGCCGGCGGTGAATTCGATGAATTCGGCGCGCAGTCCCATACGCTCGGCCAACGCCCGCCCGATGGCGATGTCGATGCCGCGGCCTTGCGCCGACCAAGGTGGGTAGTCGGCATACACCGCAATGCGTAGGGCCCCCGGTTGTTGTATCTCAAGCTGTGCTGCTGCGCGTGCCGGTATCAAGGCGCCAAAATAGAGCGCACCGGCGGCAAGCAGGAAATGTCTGCGATCATTTTTCATGGACGGTGTCCAGCCATGCGCGGATTGCCCACATTGCTTCTTGAGAGAGCGTACCTTCGAAAGGCGGCATGTAAACCGCACCGTTGCGGGTCACGCCATGACGCACCCGGCCGATGAAATACTCATCGGTTTCGGCGTCGATGGGTAGATAGCGCAGATCGGGGGCAATGCCGCCCGATACCGCCCCCAGGCCATGACAGCGGGCGCAGTTTTGGTTGAAGGCCGAATCGCCGATGCGGATGGCCTCCTTGTCACCGCGATAAGGATTTTCCGTGAGCCATTGTTCGCCCAGCGGTTTCAACGTCGATACGTCCACCGCCTGTGGCGTGACATCGCCGTGAGCCTGTGCGGTTGCGGCAAGACCGCCCAGAAAGGCCGCCGCAAGCAGCGAGCGGATTGTGCGGATCGTTGTCTCCATGTGGTTCATCTCAGCCACCTTGTCGTCCTCTTGCAGGTTGGTTGGGTCGTGGAATGCGGGTTGTTCCGGTCAGTCGCTTCGCGCATCGATGTTTTGCCGGGTGCTCGAGACCGGTGTGCGGTGTCGTCTGCAAGGGCTGTGCCATTTTTTCGGGGGTGGTCGGATTCGCTTTGCTGGCAAATGATTGTCGGGCGCGGCCGGCAAATTGGTAAGGAACTTGCATGGCCTCTTGAATGCCGGCGCAACGCAAAGTTGCTGCAAGGCGTGGCAAGTGCTACGTTCTGAAACACCCCGATAAAGCGGTACCAAAACAACCTGAACGGGGCAGGCATGGAGGAGAGGAATGGCAGGCAAAGCTTTGGTGCGCGAAGCGCACGAGGCGCGCGTGCGGGCGGCGCGCGAGCGTTTTTTCCAGCGTGGCGACGGCGAAGTCGATGGTGTGACCTCGGTGGTGCTGCGGTCCTGGTCACGGTGTGCCGAGCGCGGTATCGATTATCGTGCAGCGGTCGACCGGGATCCGGCCGGTCGTGCCGCGCTCGCCGAGCTGCGCGAGCGCAGCGGCGAGCTCTTGGAGCAGGCCGGCGGCATCATGGAACATGTGTTCGAGCAGATTCGTGCTTCGGGCAGCATGGTGATTCTGGCCGATGCAGATGGGGTGATTCTGCACAGCCTGGGCGATCCGGATTTCGTCACCCGTGCTCAGCGCGTGGCTCTTCAACCCGGCGCCACCTGGGGAGAGACGGTGCGCGGCACCAACGCCATCGGTACCGCCTTGATCGAGCGGATGCCGATCGAAGTGTGCGGCGGCGAACATTTTTTGGACCGCAACGGTTTTCTGACCTGCAGCGCCGCCCCGGTGTTCGACGCCGAGGGCAGGGTGGCCGGTGTGCTGGATATTTCCGGCGACTACCGCAATTACCAGCCGCACACGCTGGCCTTGGTGCGTTTATCGGTACAGTTGTTGGAAAAGCGTTTGTTTGAACACCGCTTTGCCCGCGACCTGGTGCTGGCTTTTCATTCGCGGCCTGAGTATGTCGGCAGTTTGCAGGAAGGTCTGATCGCTCTATCGGCCGATGGCCAGTTGCTTGGTATGAATGGCGCAGCCCGCGAATGCCTCGTTGGTCTGACCGGTGGCGCGCCGTCTACATCGCTGAATAATCTGTTCCGCACGTCCTTCGGCACCTTGCTCGATCGCGCGCGGCGCGACCCGGCCTCGTTACTTGCGGTTGAATTGCGCGACGGACAGCAGGTTTATCTGCGGTTGAAAACTACGGTGCCGGTGCGCGCCGGCTTTTCTGCGATGCGGCAGGCCGACTGTATCGTCGCTTCAGCGCGCGGCGCGACTGCCCCAGCGCGCAGCGCGGCCAAATCCCCGCAAGGGGTCACGCTGGAGGATTTGGCCACGGGCGATGCCCAACTGCAGCTGGCGCTGGATCGCGGCGCGCGCATCTTGGGTAAAGACATCCCACTGCTGATTCAGGGCGAGTCGGGCGTTGGCAAGGAGCTTTTTGCACGCGCTTTCCACAATAGCGGCCCGCGCCGCGACGGCCCCTTCGTTGCGCTCAACTGCGCAGCCATTCCCGAAAATCTGATCGAGTCCGAACTGTTCGGCTATAGCGGCGGCGCTTTCACCGGCGCGCGGCGCGAGGGCGCAGTGGGCAAGATCCAGCAGGCGCACGGAGGCACGCTCTTTCTTGACGAAATCGGCGACATGCCGCTGGGCATGCAGGCGCGTCTGCTGCGGGTGTTGCAGGAGCGTTGTGTCACGCCGGTGGGTGGCAGCGCTCAGGTTGCGGTGGATATTTCGCTGGTTTGCGCCACCCATCGCAGCTTACGCGATCTGGTGCGTGAGGGCAGTTTCCGCGAAGATTTGTATTACCGTGTCAATGGCCTTACCGTGACGCTGCCGGCGCTGCGGCAACGCAGCGACATCCGTCGCATCGTCATGTCTTTGCTGGCGCGTGAGGCGGCCGGTGAGAGCGACCGTGCGCTGGGCATCAGCGAGGAGGTCATGCGGTTTTTCGAACGTTACCCCTGGCCGGGCAATGTGCGCCAGTTGCAAAACGTGATCCGGGTGGCGGTGGCCTTGCTCGACCCGGACGAAACCATGATCCTGCCCAAACATTTGCCCGAGGATTTGTTCGGCACCGACGAGTACGACGGTGCCAAGCCGATGAGCGAAGAGGCGCCGCGCGCCGCACCGGTTGCATCGGCTGCGGTGTCCGGCGTGCCGGTGGCTGCCAGCTTGGACGAAATCGAGTTGCAAGCGATTGCGCAAGCGATGCGCGAGACCGGCGGCAACGTGTCGGCCGCTGCCCGGCGTCTGGGAATCAGCCGCAACACGCTGTATCGCAAGCTTGGCCGGATGAGTTGAATATCGGGCGGGGTTGAACCCGGTTGCATGCGCGCCGGTCAGTTCTACATCGATCGGCTTGTCATCGAGGTTTTGCCATGCTTGCCTGTGCCCGTGTCGTGCTTGTTCTGATGCTCGCCGTC
The DNA here is from genome assembly GCF_003345255.1 of Pseudothauera hydrothermalis. Taxonomy (GTDB): domain Bacteria; phylum Pseudomonadota; class Gammaproteobacteria; order Burkholderiales; family Rhodocyclaceae; genus Pseudothauera; species Pseudothauera hydrothermalis. The sequence goes on from NZ_CP029331.1 coordinate 1,345,968, forward strand.
TTTGGCAATCCGGCCGCGGCCGCACCCGGCGAAACTCTATTCACGGCCTCGACTGCGGCCGGTGCGGTGAAAGTGGTGGAAGTGGCCGCCGGCCTGGAGACCCCCTGGTCGCTGGCCTTCCTTCCCGACGGACGGATGCTGGTGACTGAACGCCCCGGGCGGATGCGCATCGTCTCGCCGAACGGCCGGCTTTCCGCGTCGCTTGCCGGCGTGCCGGCGGTGCATGCGCGCTCTCAGGGCGGCCTGCTCGATGTGGTGCTCGGCCCGGATTTTGCCCGCGACCGGCGCATCTATTTTTCCTATGCGGAGCCTACCTCGGGCGGTGCGCGTACTGCGGTGGCGCGCGCGGTGCTCGATACCGAGGGCTTGCGCCTGACCGTGCTCGAGCGGTTGTTCGCTCAGAACGAAGACCCCGCTGGCGGCGCGCACTGGGGTTCGCGGCTGGTGTTTGGCCGCGACGGCACACTGTTCGTCACCCTGGGCGACCGTTACAGCCATCGCGACCAGGCGCAGAACCTCGGCAGCCATCTCGGCAAGGTGGTGCGTATTGCCGCCGATGGCAGCGTGCCGCCGGACAATCCTTTCGTGGGGCGTGCCGGGGTCAGGCCGGAGATCTGGTCTTACGGCCATCGTAACGTGCAAGGTGCAGCCTTGCATCCGGAAAGCGGTGCGCTGTGGACCCACGAACACGGCCCTCAGGGCGGCGACGAAGTCAATCTGACGCTGCCGGGTCGCAACTACGGCTGGCCGGTGATCACCTTCGGGCGCGAGTACCTCACCGGCTTTCGCATCGGTGAAGGCAGCACACGTGCCGATGTGGAGGCGCCGCTCATCCAATGGACGCCGTCGATTGCGCCTTCGGGCATGACTTTCTACACCGGCGACGCCTTCCCGGCATGGCGGGGCAGCCTGTTTGTCGGTGCGTTGCGCGGCAGCATGTTGGTGCGTTTGACTCTGGACGGCAATCGCGTGGTGGGTGAGGAGCAATTGTTACGCGAGCGGGGGCTACGCATCCGCGACGTGCGTCAAGGTCCGGACGGCTTCCTCTACCTGCTCGACGAGCGCGAAGGCCGCATCCTGCGTCTCGAACCTGACGGTTGAGTCGGCCTTCCGCGTTGTTCAAATGACCTTCAGGGCGCGCTACACTCGGCCGTAATGGCACAACAACAAGCCTGCAAAGGGGGTTCGCCCCTGCGGGTAGGCGCGAGGAGGGGTCATGCAAGGCTTCGAGGAACAGGCGGCGGCATTTGCCGAGCGGATTGCCCATGAACTGGCCGAACGGCGGTTGAACTTTCCGGTGTCGATGGAGGTGTCGCTGCGTATCAAGCGCCTGGCCGACGATCCTGACGCCACGCTGGACCAGATTGCCACGGTGGTGCAAGCCGAGCCGGTGCTCAGCGCCAAGGTCATCCGCATGGCCAATGCCGTGGCGCTCAACCCTTACGGTGCGCAAATCGATACGGTGCGCGACGCAGTGCGGCGCATCGGATTATCCGCGCTGCGCAGCTTGGCGTTGGCGGTGGCCAGCGAGCAATTGGCCGCAGACCATCGCTCGCCCAATATGCGCACCCTGGCCTACGGTTTGTGGCGTCGTTCGGTGGACGTGGCGGCATGGTGTTTCGCGCTCGCCCGCCAGACCCGTGCAGCCAACCCGGATGCGGCGTTGCTGGCCGGAATGATGACTCACATCGGGCAATTTTTCCTGCTTGCCCGCGCCGCCGACTACCCGGCCATGGAGGCCAATATCGACCGCTTTGCCGAGTTGGTGAGCCGCTTGCACCACAGTGTGGGTGTAGCGGTGCTGGAAGCGTTCGACCTGCCCGAAGCCCTGCTCGACAGCCTGGAAAGCGAGCCCGCTTACGATGGCCAATGGCCGCCACGCGATCTTGGTCAGGTGGTGGCGCTGGCTTTGTTGGTGTCCGAGGCGCCCAACCCCTTTGACGGCCTGCTAGGGCGCAATCCGTTGCGCGGCCAGGCTGCGGGGGTTGCGGCTGGCATCGACGCGGCAGAGTTGTCCGCGCTGCTCGACGCTTCGCATGCCGAGCGCGAAGAAATGCTTGCCGCGGTGCGCGGCTGAAGGCGTGAGATGGAAAACATCGATGACGCGGCGCTCAATCGAGGCGCCGGTCTGCGCTTGCAGTTCGATCGGGAAGCCGGCGTGCTGACCGCCAGCGTGCAACCCGACCCGCTGGCGCAACCGATCGACGAGTGCTGGTTGCACGCACGTCTGGCTGCAGACGGCTACGACCGGCTGCGCTGTTTTCCGGCGGCGATCACCGAGTTGGTGAGGCAATACAACGCCGGTTGTGCCGTCGAGCGGATTGAGCTTGCCGAGGCGGTCGACGCGCAGCTCTCCCTCCAGGTGACCGGCGACGGCGTGTGCGCGGTGCTCAATATCGTTCCGGCGCAGGGCGGCCGGTTAGTGAGCAAGGCGGATGTACTGGACCAATTGACCGAGAAAGGAGTCACCGAAGGCATCTTGCTGGACGAAATCAACCGCGCAATTGCCGCGGGGCAGGCGCAAAACCTGGTCATTGCGCGCGCCAGACCGGCGGTGCACGGCGAAGACGGCCGGCTGGAGAGCTTGCTGCCGGAAGTGCGCTCCCGGGTGCCGCGGGTGACTGAAAGCGGGCAGGTGGATTTCCGTGACCTCGGCGAGATTTTTACCGTCGGAGCGGGGCAGCCGCTGATGCGCCGTGTACCGGCCACTACCGGGGTGCCGGGCATGACCGTGCTGGGTACGCCGATTCCAGCGGTGCCTGGCAAGGAGACGATGTTTGCCAGCAAGCTCAGTGGCGCGTGCATCGATCCGGACGACCCCAACCGCCTGCTGGCTGCCATCGCCGGACAACCGGTGGCAGTGCCCGGCGGCATGATCGTCGAACCGGTCTATACCGTGTCGGCGGTCAATATGGCCAGCGGCAACGTGAGCTTCGACGGCAGCGTGGTGGTGCGAGGTGATGTGGCCGCAGGCATGACCGTCAAAGTCACCGGCGACATCCAAATCGGCGGCACCGCCGACCCCTGTAGGCTGGAAGCCGGCGGCAATATCGTCATCAAGGGCGGAGCCTTGGGCGGTGTGGGGCGAAAGGAATATTCCGACAGCCTGATTCGCTGCGGCGGCAGCTTCAGCGCAGCTTATGCGCAACAAGCGCGGATCGAGGCGGACGACAGCATTTTTATCGACGACATGGCCATGCAGTGTGAGCTGGTCGCCGGCCAACACATCCGGGTAGGGAACAAACGGCGCGGGCATATCATCGGCGGCCGCGCGATCGCGGCGTTGTCGATCACCGGCAAGGTGCTCGGTTCGCCCAATCGTATCGCCACTGCGTTCGAAATCGGCGTCAGTCCCGAAATCAATCGGCGCATGCTCGAACTGGCCCGTGCGCGCGATGCGCGCGAAAAACAACTGCTGGATGTTGGCAAGCTGCTGGTATTCGCCGACCGCAACCCCGCGCGGGTCGATCCGAAGATGGTCGAGCGTGCCTGCGCCACGGCCAAGACTTTATCGGCAGAGATCGAAGCGCTGCGCGACGAAGAGGAGCATTTGAATGCACTGATTCTGTGCGCGCAACAGGCCCGGGTCATTGCCGAACAAGCCATGTTCGAGGGCGTGACGGTGTCGATGGGCGCACAGCGTTACCGGCTTGCCAGTGACTTGGGCGCTGCGCAAATCGGCTTAGTGGGCGGCAGGCTCGACCTGCTGCCGGTCGAAGTATCTGCCAGGGCGCGCTGACCGGGCATTCCGGGGCGGCAGGCGGCAAAAGTGGAGAAAATTTATGCGTTGGCGGCGTGTGCTTGCAAAAGGTGTGCTGTGCGCACTGATGTTTGTCTCGGGTCTGGTTCATGCCGAAACGCTGAAGGTGGTGCTCACACCGAACTCAGTGCCGTTTTCCTACCGCGATGAGCGGGGCGAGTTGGTGGGCTTCAACGTCGATATCGTCCGCGCCCTGTGCGCGCAGTTGGCGCGTAGCTGCCAACTGGAGACCTTGCCGTTTCCCGACATCCTGCCTGCGGTGGCCGCTGGACGCTTCGATCTGGGCGTGGCCAATTTTCTGCGTACCCCGGAGCGCGAACGCCTGGTGGCCTTCACCGTGCCGTACTGGCGTTCGTCGTCGGCATTCGTCGGCAAGCGCTCCTTTGCCATGAAGGCGGTGCAGGAGCTGCTGCGCGACACCCCGGTGTGCGCCATCGGCGCCAGCGTGCAATATCGTTATCTGATCGAGCAAGCGGGTGAACACACCAAGCATGTGCGCGGCCTGCCTTCCAACCAGGATGTCATGGAGGCACTACTCAGCGGTCAGTGCCCGGTGGCGCTGTTGCCGTCGATGCAGGCGCTGCCCTTCATGCAGAGTCCGCGCGGCATGGAATTGACCTTTTTAGGCGCGCCGCTGCGCGAGGCCGGTTTGGGCGGTACGGTGCACATGGCGGTACGTCCGGATGACGCGGCTTTGCGGGAAGCGGTCGACCGCGCCTTGCAGCACTTGATTGCCACTGGCGAGCATGAGCGTATTGCGCGGCGCTACTTCCCGTTCAGCATTCTGTAAGCGCCGGCCGGTGAGTCGATCGTCCGTGGCTGCGCACACGGTTTCTCGTCTGTCGCTGCGTCGTCTGTCGCTGTGGTTGGCGCTGGGTGCTGCCGCGGCGCTCTTGTTGGTCGTCGGCGTGGTGGCCACCATCGCATGGTCCACGCTGGAGCTGGCCGAGCGCGGCGGCCAGAATGCGGCCTCGGCGCGCATGGAGGCGCTGCGTGCGGTTGGCAATCTGGAGCGCTTGATTGCCATCGGCGACCAATTTCAGACCGAAATCGAGCCCCTTCGCTGGCGCAAACAGGGACTGACCATGCAAGCGCTGGCGCTGCATCCTTCAGTGGCCGAACTGACCGAGCGCATCGGCGATGACAGCGCCTTCGATACCGCGACCCAGTTGTTGGCCATGCGCGAGGCGGAAATCGCCCGACCGTTCAGTGCCGATGAGCTGGCACGCATGGTCGAACGCAGAGCGACATTTTGGCAGGCACGCCGGGCGCAACTGGCGCAGGCCGCAGATCAGGAAGCGGCTAACATCGTGCGCGATATTTCACAGGCGGCAAGCGAAATCTCGCGCGGTTCCCGCCTGGTGCTGGCGGTCACGCTCGCCGGCGCGCTGATGGCGGTGCTCGGCAGCGGGGTGCTGCTGCGCTTGATGCGCCGGCAGTTGATTGCGCCGCTGCTGCAAATTTCCGATCTGCTTGCCGATCTGCGCCGCGGTAAAGACATCGAAGGCGAGCTGCCAGTCGTACACAGCCAGGAACTGGGCGAAGTGGTCGAGGCCGTGGGCCGCCTGTCCGCCACCCAGCGGGCGTTGGAGCGGGCCGCGCTGTACGATGCGCTCACCGGTCTGTGCAACCGGCATGGGCTGGAGGCGCGTCTGGAACAGGCCATTGGTCAGGCGCATCGTCAAAGCCGGTCGCTGGCGCTGATGTTTCTCGATCTGGACCGTTTCAAGGCGGTAAATGATTCGCTTGGTCATGCCAGCGGCGATGCGTTGCTGCGCATCGTGGCCGACCGTTTGTCCGGTTGTCTGCGCGAGGCGGACCTGGTGGCGCGTCTGGGTGGGGATGAATTCGTCATCTTGCTCGGCGATATCAAAACCGGTGCAGACGCCGCACTGGTGGCTCGCAAGTTGCTCGAGGCGATCGCCCGTCCGGTACGCATCGAAGGGCTGGAGCTGCAAGCCTCGGCCTCGATTGGCATTTGTCTGTTTCCCGGCGACGGCCAAGACAGCGGCACGCTGATGAAGCATGCCGATATTGCCATGTTCCAGGCCAAGGCGGCGGGGCGGGCGCAGTTCCGTTTCTTCGAGGCGGCCATGAACGATGCCGTGGTCCAGCGCCTGCGTATCGAGTCCGACTTGCGCCAGGCACTGGCGCGCAACGAGTTTTGCCTGTATTTCCAGCCGCAGATGGCACCGGACGGCCAGCGCATCGTTGCCGCCGAAGTGCTGATCCGCTGGCAGCGCGAGGACGGCGAACTGATTTCGCCGGCGCAGTTTATTCCGATTGCCGAGGAAAGCGAGCTGATCGGCGCCATCGGCGCCTGGATACTGGGTGCGGCCTGTGAACAGCTGGCGGACTGGCAGCGCCGCGGACTGCGCGCCATCCGCTTGGCGGTGAACCTGTCCGCGCGCCAGCTACGCGACCCCCAATTGCCGCGGGAAGTCGCGCGCCTATTGGCGCAGCATGGGCTGGATCCGGCGCTGCTGGAACTGGAAGTGACCGAAAGCGTGGCCATGCAGCAGCCCGAAATCACCATAGGCAATTTGCAGGCGCTCAAGGCGTTGGGCGTGTCGCTGGCCATCGATGACTTTGGCACCGGCTATTCGTCCTTGTCTTACCTCAAACTTTTCCCGCTCGACCGTCTCAAGCTCGACCGCAGCTTTGTCAGCGACATCGAACACGATCCCAACGATGCCATGATCTGCGCGGCTACCGTGGGCTTGGCGCACAGTCTGCACCTGGAGCTGATAGCCGAAGGGGTGGAAAGCAGCGCCCAGCATGCTTTTCTGTGCGAGCTGGGCTGCGATCTGCTGCAGGGTTACTACTTTCACCGCCCGATGCCGGCCAGTGCCTTTGAAAGGCTGCTGGCACCTCAACATGCCGGTGTTTGATTTGTGGGGGGGGCGCGTAAGGGCGGGTGCGGATCATTCCGCTGCGCGCTGCGGGCGGCGGATCGCCACCACATGCTGATAGAGCCCGCCGAAGAGCACTCTTTTCTGCCAGTCGAACGCCGCGGCGCGCGGTGACAGGGATTCGATTGGGGTGCCGAGCAACGAGGCCGCGTAAGGTTCCAGCAGACGAAACACCCCATGCATGACCGGTCGCAAAGGGTGCCAGGCATGTGGGCGGTGGTAGTCCACGAACACCGCCTTGCCACCGGGCGCCACGGCGGCCAGCAGGTTGTCTACGATCAGCCGACGCTCGCGCACCGGCACTTCATGAAGTAAGAAAAAGGCGCACACTCCGTCGTAGCGCATGTCCAGCGGCTGACACAGATCGGCCCGGCGCACCGATGCCTGAGGAAAGCCGGCGAGTTTGCGCCGCGCGTTGGCCAGTTGCAGTTCGGCCACATCGACCACATCGAGCGCGCCCTGCGGGCCGAGTCGACGCGCCAGCAGGGGTGAGAAGCGGCCATATACGCAGGCGGCTTGCAGCACGCGCTGGCCCGGGGAAAATTCTGCGCAGGCCGTGCGCATCAGCCGCCCGGCATTGCCCCACAAAATGGCGTTGACTACCGGGTGGCGGTCCAGCCAGGGGAGCGTGCGCCGGTCCAGATAAGCCCACCGATAGGTGCGCAGCAAATAGTCCGGCAGGCGCGGGATGCCGGCTGCCGTCTCGGTGGCGGGATCGGAGCTGTTCATGGTTAGAAATTTTTGTTGTGGGTGGCACCGGCACCAGCGGCCGGTGACGGCGAAGTGTAAGCAGATGTTAACATGCTGTCATGGATGGTCGCTTGCGGCTTTGCGGTACCGCTCCCAGCTTTGCGGTGGCCGCGGCGCTTGAATAGTGTTTGGAGGCGTGATGGCTGAGGCAACTTATGCGCTGATCTTTCAAGGTGATATTTTGGCGGGGTTCGAGCGCGCGCAGGTCATGCAGCGCTTTGGTGAAGCGTTTGGCCTGAGTGCCGAGGATGTCGAGCGCATCTTCGGGCATCGGCACGTGGTGCTCAAGCGCAACCTCGATCCGATTTCCGCCAATGCTTATGTGGACCGCTTGACCCGCCTTGGCATGGCCGTGCGGCTCGATAAGCCGCTGCCTGAAGCGGCGCCCGCTGCGCCGACTGTGCCACCGGCGCAAACGGCTCAAGAGAAAGACTCGCCCCAAACGGCCGGCCACGTAAAACCGGTCGATAGGGCCTTCGATCCGGCCAGGCAGGACCGGCGGGAGCTGGGTTTTGAGTTTTTCGGTAACGGTTTCGAGTTTTTCCGTATCTGGATCGTCAATATTTTGCTCACCCTCGTGACGCTGGGGATTTACTCGGCCTGGGCCAAGGTGCGCACCCAGCGTTACTTCTATGGCAACACCCGCCTGGATGGGGCTAGCTTCGAATACCTTGCCGAGCCCTTGCAGATTCTCAAAGGCCGGCTGATTGCCTTTGCCTTGTTGCTGCTTTATCTGCTGGCCGATCAGTTCGCGCCGCTGCTGGGCGCGGTATTGATGTTGCTTTTTGTATGCGCTTTCCCTTGGATCATGGTGCGCGGGTTGGCCTTCCGCAATGCTTATTCGGCTTGGCGCGGGGTGCGTTTTGGTTTCGACGGCCGTTTGGGTGAGGCTTACAAGGTGTTTTTGTTGTGGCCGGTGCTGGGGGCGCTCACTTTTGGTCTGTTGGTACCTTACGCGATTTATCGGCAGCAGCAATTCATCATCGGTAACAGCCGCTACGGCACCACCTCTTTTCGCTTTGGCGCGCGTGCCGGTGGTTTTTACCGGATTGCGCTGACGCTGATCGGCGTGGGCATCGGCGGCGGCCTGATTGCGACCCTGTTGAGCATGGCATTGCCTTTACTCGGCCTGCTGTTGCTGATCGCCACTTACCTCACGCTTTTTGCCCTCGGCAACGTGATGATGACTAACCTTCGCTACAACAACACCGCCCTGGGCGCGCACGGCTTGCGCGCCGACTACCGGCTCGGCTCGTACGCGACGCTAATGATCACCAATACGCTGGGCATCGTTCTGACCCTGGGGTTGTTCTACCCTTGGGCCAAAGTGCGCAGCGCGCGTTATGCGGCCGAGCATATCGGCGTGATGGCCGAAGGCGATTTGGATGAATTCGCGGCCGGCCAGCGTGACCGGGTGTCGGCGCTGGGTGGCGAAATCGGCGATGTGTTCGACGTGGATTTGGGTGTTTGATGCGGATTGCCGGGCGCTTCTTTGACGGCGCGAGTTCACGCGGCCGGTCGGCTGCCGCGGTAGTCGATGGGGCCATGGTCACCATCGAGGCAGACGACGGCCAGGTGCTGGCTGCAGCGCCGCTTGCGCAACTGAAGTGCTCGTCGCGGATCGGCAATACGCCGCGTTTTTTGCATTTTCCGGGTGGAGAAAGCTTCGAGACCGCGGACAACGACGCGGTCGATCGCCTGACTGTGCAGCGCTCACCGCTCAGTGGGCTGGCCCATCGGCTGGAATCCAAGTGGCGCTACATGCTGCTGGGCCTCGCGGTGGCCGTCGCCTTCGTCTGGGGCAGCGTGCACTGGGGTGTGCCGGCCTTGGCACGGCTGGCCGCCTTCTCTCTGCCGGCCGATGTCAACGCGCAGGCCGACGAGATGGTGTTGACGTTTCTCGACCGCCAACTGCTAAAGCCCAGCCGTTTGCCGCCAGCCGAACAAGAGCGCCTGTTGCAGGTTTTCCACCCCATGGTCGAGCAAGCCGGCCAAGTGCACCCGATACGTGTGCTGTTCCGCGATGCCGGCGACACGCTTGGCGCCAACGCTATGGCGCTGCCGGCCGGCACCATCGTATTGACCGATCAATTGGTTGCACTGGCCAAGCATGACGAAGAACTCTTGGGCGTGCTCGCCCACGAGATCGGCCATGTGATCCATCGCCATGCGATGCGCGGCGCCATTCAGTCTTCGCTGATGGGGCTGCTGGCCGCGTTGGTGGTGGGGGATATTTCCTCGGTGTCCTCGGCGGTGACCGCCTTGCCGCTGATTTTGACCGAGCTGGGCTACTCCCGGGCTTTCGAACGCGAGGCCGATGCCCATGCGGTGAAGATGCTGCAAAGCCACGGCATCGCGCCGCAGCGCTTGGCGGATATTTTGCAGCGGTTAGACCCTTTGCACACAGGCGGCCACTCGTATCTGGCTACGCACCCGCCCACCCCGGAGCGGGTGCGCGCCATCTTGGGGCACGCGCCCTAGCTGCCGCTGCGCGTGAAGTTGTTTTATCGCGTAATCGGCTTGTAGCGAATCCGCTTGGGGCGGGCAGCCTCTTCGCCCAGGCGCCGTTTCTTGTCTTCCTCGTATTCCTGGTAATTCCCTTCGAAGAAAAACCACTGGGAGTCGCCTTCGGCGGCCAGGATGTGGGTGCAGATGCGGTCCAAAAACCAGCGGTCGTGGCTGATCACCAGCGCGCAGCCGGCAAATTCCAGCAGTGCGTCTTCCAGTGCGCGCAAGGTTTCTACGTCCAGATCGTTGGACGGTTCGTCCAACAGCAGCACATTGCCGCCCTGGATCAGGGTCTTGGCCAGATGCAGGCGGCCGCGTTCGCCACCGGAGAGGTTGCCGACGATTTTCTGCTGGTCGGCGCCTTTGAAGTTGAAACGCCCGATGTAAGCCCGGCTGGGCATCTCGAAGCGGCCCACGGTGAGCACGTCGGCGCCGTCGGCGATGGCTTCGAACACCGTTTTGTCGTTGGCCAGCCCTTCGCGGCTTTGATCCACCGCGGCCAGTTTGACCGTGGGGCCGATGACCACTTGGCCGGAATCCGGCTGCTCGCGCCCTTGGATCATCTTGAACAGCGTCGACTTGCCCGCGCCGTTGGGGCCGATGATGCCGACAATGGCGCCCGGCGGAATGGTGAAGCTGACATTGTCCATCAGCAGTTTGTCGCCGAAGGACTTGGAGACGTTGTGAAACTCGATAACCTTGTCGCCCAGGCGTTCGCCCGGCGGAATGAAGATTTCCTGGGTTTCGTTGCGGCGCTGGTATTCGACGCTGGCCATTTCCTCGTAGCGCGCCAGACGGGCCTTGGACTTGGCCTGACGTGCCTTGGGGTTGGCGCGCGCCCATTCCAGCTCGGTTTTCAGGGCTTTCATATGGGCGGCTTCCTGTTTGGCCTCTTGTGCCAGCCGCTCGCTTTTCTGCTCCAGCCAGGATGAGTAGTTACCTTTCCAGGGGATGCCGTGGCCGCGGTCCAGTTCCAAAATCCATTCGGCGGCGTTATCCAGGAAGTAACGGTCGTGGGTCACCGCCACCACGGTGCCGGGAAAGCGGGTGAGGAACTGCTCCAGCCACTGGACCGATTCGGCATCCAGATGGTTGGTGGGTTCATCCAGCAGCAGCATGTCGGGCTTGGACAGCAGCAGTTTGCACAGCGCCACCCGGCGCTTCTCACCGCCGGAGAGGTTGCCGATTACCGCATCCCAGGGCGGCAGGCGTAGCGCGTCGGCGGCGATCTCCATTTGGTTCTCGATGTCGCTGCCGGCCGTGGCTAGGATGTTTTCGTACTTGGCTTGCTCTTCGGCGAGTTTGTCGAAATCGGCATCCGGCTCGGCATAGGCGGCGTAGATCTCCTCCAGCTTTTGGCGCGCCTGGACGATCTCGCCAAGGGCGGATTCGACCTCATCTTTGACCGTCTTGGCCGGGTCGAGCTCGGGTTCCTGAGGCAAATAACCGATCCGCACGCCCGGTTGCCACTGCACTTCGCCGTCATATTCTTTGTCTTGGCCGGCCATGATGCGCAGCACGGTGGATTTGCCCGCGCCGTTCAGACCGAGCAGGCCGATCTTGGCCCCTGGGAAGAAAGAGAGCGAGATGTCTTTGATGATCTGGCGCTTCGGGGGAACGATCTTGTTCACCCGCAGCATCGACATGACGTATTGGGCCATAGGGGGCAATCCGAAGCGAACAACGAAAGGCGGGAGCATACCATCGCCGCGTTGTCGGCTGCGACTGTGCAGACCGACAAGGGCGCTGGGCGCCGTGCTGGGTTTGCTAAGGCCGTGCGCACGGTGTCGCGGCCGCGGGCGGCGATTCTGGCTATGGCGGCCCGGCGGCGCGAAACGGCGGCTGATCGGGGCGGTGTTAAATAGTGCACAGTGCGTGTGCATTTACACGCCAGCATAAGACTTTTTTCGTATGGTGTCGGGGTTTTGTTACCGCGTCAAATGTAGTCCGGCCTTGCGAACCAAAATGCAGTGGATTAGGGCTTAATATCGTGTGGTACGAGCCGTTAAGATGCTAGCGATATAGCCTCTGTGCTTTGCGCTGCAGTGCGATCGGATAGAGAGGAGTCCGCGATGAAAGTGAATTTGCCGGTAACCCAGCGGGAAAAGCCCTTTCCGCCGGGCTGCTACCTGGTTTCCAAGACCGATCTCAAAGGCATCATCACCTACGCCAACGATGCTTTTGTGGAGATTTCCGGCTTCACCCGTGAAGAGTTGATCGGCAAAAACCACAACGTAGTCCGCCATCCGGACATGCCGCCGCAGGCTTTCGAGGATTTGTGGCGCACCGTCAAGGCGGGGCTGCCCTGGCGCGGGCTGGTCAAGAACCGCTGCAAAGACGGCGACCACTACTGGGTCGATGCCTTCGTTGTGCCGGTGCGGGAAAACGACCAAACGGTCGGCTATATGTCGGTTCGCTCCGCGCCCTCGCGTGAGGCGGTGGCTCAGGCCGAAGCACTCTACCAGTCGCTCAACCAGAGCAAGAAGGCGCTCGATACCTCACCGCCGTGGTGGAAGCGCATCACCATCCGCGCACGGCTCATCGCAACCATGGCGGTCATGGCCGTGTTGCTGATGGCGGTTGCGGCAACTGGCCTACATGGCATTGCCAACAGCAATGAGGCACTGGATCGCACGTATTACGCGCGCCTGGAACCGGTGGACTTGATCGGCCGCATTTCCACCTTGATGTCCGACAACAGCCGGCAGGTGATGCTGGGGCTGCAACACAACCCGGCCAGTTCGTTTGCGAAGCTTCATGATCATCCATTGACGGCGCACACCGATACGATCCTCAAGAACCGCGACGAGATCACCCGGCTGGTCGACGAGCTTGGCCGGCAGGATTTGGGTGAAAGCATCCAGCCGCTGCTCGCCCGATATACGGAAGCTCGCAAAGCCTATGTCACCGAGGGGCTGATGCCGGCGCGTGAAGCGTTGTTGGCGGGCGACTATGACCGCGCCAACCTGATTCTGCTGCAAAAGGTCAATCCCCTCTACAACGCAGCCGCGCAGCTTAGCCTCGAGGTGGAAGACGCCTTGAAACGTTTGGCGCGCGAGGACCACGAGGCGGCCGAGGCGCATTATGAATTGCTGCGCAATGTCATGATCGGCGGCTTGATCCTGGTCGTGCTATTGGTGGCGCTTTCCGCCTGGAATCTGGTGGCGTCGATCACGCGGCCGCTGTCGCGGGTGATCCGGCATTTCGACCGCATGGCGCAAGGTCATCTGACCGATGAGTTCGACACATCCGGGCGGAATGAAGTAGGTCAGGTGCTCACGCAACTAGCGGTCATGCAGGTGTGCCTGAAGGTGATGGTGGATGAAATTCAGGCGGCGGCGCGCGCCATCGAAGAGCAGTCCAGGCAGGTCGATGGGCGCACCACCGAGGTGGTGGGCCAGTCGGAAGAGCAGCGTGACCGGGCCGCCAGCATTGCCGCGGCCACCGAGGAGTTCTCGCAATCGGTGCGCGAAGTGGCCGAGGCTGCCCAGCAGGCCGCCGCGTCCGCGGAAAACGCTCAAACCCAGGTTGCCGAAGCGCAACAGAGTATGGAACGAAGCACCGCGGCCACCGGACGGGTGGTCGAAGCGGTGCGCTCCAGCAGCCAGACGATCGAGGAACTCAATCAGGCGGTGGCAAAGATTGGCGACATCAGCCAGGTCATCAAGGAAATTGCCGATCAGACCAATCTGCTGGCTTTGAACGCCGCCATCGAGGCCGCGCGTGCCGGGGAGATGGGCCGGGGCTTTGCCGTGGTGGCCGACGAGGTCAGAAAACTTGCCGAGCGCACCACCGCATCGACCGCCGACATTACCAAGACGGTGGCCGAAATCCGCCAAGTCACCGACAGCGCGGTGGGCTCGATGAACCATGCGGTGAGCGAGGTCGAGCACGGTATCGGCATGATTCACGAAAGCATGGCGGGGCTGTCGCGGATCACGGAAAGCGGGCGTGAAGTGAGCGATCAGTCCCGGCATATCGCCAATGCCGCGCAGGAACAGGCGGTGGCCTCCGAGCAAGTGGCCAGCAACATGGAGAAGATCGCCACCTTGATCGATGACAACCTTGACGCAGCAGAGCAGGCCAAGGCAGCAGCCGACACGCTGAAGAACACCGCCAGTGAGTTGCGCCGACTGGTGGGGCAGTTCAAGGTGATCTGAGCGAGCGCCCGGCCGCTTTTAACGCTCCACGAAAGCGTGCTCGATGGTGTAGTCGCCGCGCTCGCCGATGCGGCGTGAGATCTGGAATCCACGACGGTCGAGCAGGGCGCGGCAGTCGCGTAGCATGGCCGGGCTGCCGCAAATCATGGCCCGGTCTTGCGCCGGGTCGAGCGCGGGCAGACCGAGGGTTTCGGTCAAACGGCCGCTATCGAGCAGGTCGGTGATGCGGCCCTGGTTGCGGAAAGGCTCGCGGGTAACGGTGGGGAAATACAGCAGTTTTTCGCGCACCAGATCGCCGAAGAACTCGTTTTCGGGCAGTTCCCGGGTGATGAAATCGGCGTAAGCCAGTTCCGACACATAGCGAACGCCGTGGGTCAGAATCACCCGCTCGAAGCGCTCGTAGAGTTCGGGGTCCTGGATCACGCTCAAAAACGGCGCCAAACCCGTGCCAGTCGATAGCAGAAAGAGGTTGCGGCCGGGGCGTACATCGTCGATCACCAAGGTGCCGGTGGGTTTTTTGCTCACCAGAATGGGGTCGCCCGGGCGCAGGTGTTTGAGGCGCGAGGTCAACGGGCCGTTGGGCACCTTGATGCTGAAAAATTCCAGGTGCTCGGCGTAGTTCGGGCTGGCGATGCTGTAGGCGCGGGTCAGCGGCCGGCCGTCGGCCTCCAGGCCAATCATCACGAACTGGCCGTTGATGAAACGCAACCCCGGATCGCGGGTGGTGCGAAAGCTGAACAAGCTATCGTTCCAGTGGTGCACGCTGAGCACCCGCTCGGTGACGAGATTACTGCCGAGGCGTGGAGAAGCGACATTGCTCATGGTGTTTTTCTCTGGATCGGGCCGGTAGACGTATGGTCAGGGAAAATTCTAGTCAGTCGCGCATATCTATTTGATGAATAATCTATCTAACCTATATTTACTTCGTAGATATGCGATTCACGCTTCGCCAGATCGAGGTTTTTGTCGCCGTGGCCCGTGCGGAGAATGTTTCACGTGCGGCGCAGACGCTGTCGCTGTCCCAGTCGGCCACCAGCGCGGCCTTGGCTGAACTGGAGCATCAGTTCGACCGGCCGTTATTCGACCGCGCAGGCAAGCGCCTGCGGCTCAATGAGCATGGTCGGCTGTTGCTACCGCAAGCGGTGGAGTTACTCGACCGCGCACAGGAGTTGGAGGCGCGTCTGCGCGAGGATGACACCCCCGGCAGCCTCAAGGTGGGCGCCACACTCACGATTGGCAACTACTTGGCGCCGCTGATCATGGCGGATTATTTACAGCGTTACCCGACCGGCCAGGTGGCGCTCACGGTGCATAACACCGCCACGATTGTTGCGCAGGTGGTGCACTACGAAATCGATCTAGGGCTGATCGAAGGTCGCGCCGACGATCCCGATGTGGAGGTGGAGCCGTGGGTGGAAGACGAATTGGTGCCATTTTGTGCACCCACTCATCCTTTGGCCGGGCGCCAAACGGTGACTCTGGACGAACTGGCCGGGCAATGGTGGATTTTGCGCGAACGAGGTTCCGGCACCCGGGAAACGCTGGAGCAGGCGCTGCGGCATCGGCTTCCCGGGCTGCGCGTCCGCTTGGAGCTTGAGCACACCGAGGCGGTCAAGCGCGCCGTGGAAAACGGTTTGGGCATCGGCTGCATTTCCCGGCTGGCACTGCGCGACGCATTTCGGCGCGGGAGTTTGGTGCCATTGGAAGTGCCCGGTGTGGATTTGGGCCGACGCTTCCAATTTGCCTGGCACCGGGGCAAGTACCACACCGCAGCAATCCGCGCCTTTTTGGCAGCTTGCAAACGCATGACCGCCGGTGCGCGACGCAGTGACGAGATTGCCTTGCCGCCGGTGAAATGACCGGCTCGGTGAAATCGGGCAGCGGGGCGGCACGCTGCACTGTGTGGGCAGCCGCCCCGCGACCGTTCAGCTTTGCAAGGCCGGAGCGCTGCCAGCTTTTGCGGCCGCCTGCGGCGCAGTGCGTTCCGGCAGATAGGCCGCCACTTGGCAGGCGATCGAAGCCAGGTAAGGGATGCATTGCAACCCCAGAATGCCCGCCCACAGCCGGGTTTCGATCTGTTCGGCGCCATGAACCCAAAGGATGGCGACGATGCCCAGTACCAGCGCGCCCAGCAGACCGAGTTCTTCCCGGATCGGGCCAAAGAAGGCCAGCGCGCCCTTGGCCTTCCAACCTTTGGGAGTGACCACGAAGGTGCCATGTTTTTTCCACAGCCCGGCAAACACGCCGCGCGCCACCGCATGTGCCAGCCCCACCGAGAGGATGGAGGCGCCCAGGATATCGCGCCATGGGCAATCCATGGTGCGCCGGTAGAGAATGGGGCCAAGCGCCGCCTTGAAGATCATGAAAGCGAGCACCGGCAGTGCCAGCGCGGTAACCGGCAAGCCGAACGCCTTGGGAAACAGCAGAATGCCCAGCGTCCAGGCCAAGCTGGCGAGCGCGAACACCAGTTGCAGCGCATCGCCCAGCCAGGCGAACCAGCCGGTCAGAAAATGGTAGCGCTGGGCTAGATTGAGCCGGCTGGGGCCGAGCATGTAGGGCATGTGATGCTTGAGAATTTGCATGGCGCCGAAAGCCCAGCGGAAGCGCTGACTCTTGATGGCCGCAAAGTCCGACGGGGTGAGACCGCGGCCGTAGATATGATCGACATAGCGGGTGTCGTAGCCGGCTTCGATCAGGCGCAACCCCAGTTCGGTGTCTTCGCAGATGCACCACTCGGACCAACCGCCGACTTCTTGCAGCGCCAGGCGGCGTACCAGGGTCATGGTGCCGTGCTGGATCAGTGCGTTACGCTCGTTGCGGTGATGCATGCCGATGCGGAAAAACCCCTCGAACTCCCAATTGCACATGCGCCGGAAGGGGTGGTTCTCCCAGTCGCGATGCGCTTGCGGCGCCTGCACCACGGCCACGTCCGGGCTGTCGAAGTGCGGCACCAGACCGGCCAGCCAGTCCGGATCCACCACGTAGTCGGCATCGACCACCCCGATCACTTCGGCGCGCGGATCGGTGACTTGCAGGCCGTAATTGAGCGCGCCGGCCTTGAAGCCGGGCCAGTCCATCAGGTGGAAAAAGCGAAAGCGCGGACCAAGCTCGGCGCAGCGCGCTTGCAGGGGCTTCCACTTGGCCTCGTCCTTGGTGTTGTTGTCCAGCACCAGGACTTCAAAATTGGTGTAATTGAGTTGAGCCAAGCTGTCGAGCGTGGCAATGACCATCTCCGGCGGCTCATTATGACAGGCCAGGTGGATGGAGACGAAAGGCTGCCTTTCCGGTGGGTGCGGCGGCAGGGGCATGAAGCGTCGCCGCCAGCGCCGTTTGAACAGCACCTCGCCGAACTCGAAGCCGTGTGACAGCAGCACCGCGGCGGTGAGCACGGTGGCGGCGATCAACACGGTCAGCCCGATCAGGTCTCGCTGATTGAGATAGTAGTCCACCGGCACGTTCAGCCCGATGATCAGTGTCGACACACACGCCTGAATCAAGCCGGCCAGGAAGATGCGGCCAAAGAGGTTCCAGTCCGACAGCAAGAACGCCACCAGCAGCATCGGCAGCATGGCCAATGCGGCAGCGGTGCTGGCTTTTTTCTGCCAGTGCGGGTCGCGCGCCACCACTCCTTCCAGGGCGTACTTTTGCTGACGGTCGGCGTTATAGAGCCCCCAGTAAGCGCCTGCCCAGCCTTCCACTTCAACCTTCCACGGCTGGTCGATGGCTTCCATCAGGTAATAATCCAACCGCGCAGTGCGTGGGTGGGCGAGCAGGGCGTGGATGAAGCGGGCCTGGTTTTCGACCGAGGCCACCGCCTCGGTGGCTCCATCGAAGCTCTTCAAAGTCGGTCCGCGGCTCGGCCAGCCGATTTCGCCAATGACGATGCGTTTGTTGGGGAAGGTGCGCGCCAGCTCGTCGTAACGCATCAAGGCGTAGTCGAGCGCGGCGTCGACCGGGATGCCTTCGTGATAGGGCAACAGATGCACGGTAATGAAATCCACATGGCGCACCAGCTCGGGGTTTTTCAGCCACACATGCCAAGGTTCGGCCGTAGACACCGGCTTGTTGAGCGCCTTGCGGGCGCGGTCCAGATGAGCGATCAACTGCTCCAGCTCGAGGTCGCCGCGTAGCAGGACTTCGTTACCGACAATGACGCGCTCGATGTGGCGCATTTTGCGCGCCGCCTCGATCAAGGCATCGACCTCGGCCCTGTTTTCGGCCTCGTCCGTTGAAATCCAGGCACCGGCGGTCACCAACAGGTCGCGCTTGCCGGCCTCGGTGAGCTGTGCGGGAATGTCACGCACACTATAGGTGCGGATGGCGTCGGCCGAGCGGGCAAGCAGGTCCAGGTCGGCGCCCACTTGCTCGTCGGTCGGATAGGTGCCCTTGAGCGGGCTTTGGTCACGTTGAAAGGCGGTGTAGGCAAACCCTTTGATGCTTTGCGCCGAGCCGCTGAATTCGGTGCCGCGGGCCAAGTACTGCCATATGCCGTACTGCGCATAGGCTACCAAGGCAGCGATTGCAGACGCGATCATCAGCCGGTAGATCAGCGATGCGGTGTGTTTCATCGGGTCCTCTGTATGTCGCCAAAGTTTTACCGGTTGCCGTGGGTAATGCCTTTTGGGCTTGCGGTCAGTCCGGTGGTTTTGCGTTGCAGCATCCAAGCCTTGAGACTTTGTGCAAAAATGCGCAAAAAGCGGACAGACGCTGTGTAAAAGCGCAGTTTACGCTTCAATTCAATGGTTTTGGAGTGATTTTTGCGCCGGTTTTGCAACAGGAAATAGGTCATCGGCAGGCGGTTTGATTCATAACGGAAAAAACTGGATGAGGCGAAATATTTTGCATCAATGCGGTGGTGCAGCATTCATCGCGGCAAGCCTTGTGGTGTTGGCCGCGGTGCTGAGCTTGCGTTATGGACTGCTAGAAGCCGGCCGGCTGCCACGCGACTGCGGCGGCAGCCTCGCCGAGGGGGTGGGCGGCTTGTGCGGGCTGAAATGGGTATTGGTGCAGCTATTCGTTGACCAACGCCTGGGCTGGGCGGCGCTGGGTTTGGGCGTTCTGGGCTTTGTGAGCGGCCGACGCACAGCCGCCTGGGGTGGCTGGCTGTGCGGCTTGGCCGGCTTGGTGCTGTACAGCTTCGACCCGGCCGCTGTGGGCGCGATGTTGAGCCTATTGACGCTGGGGCGCGGGGCGGACGATGAGCGCGGGCAGGCCCAGTGCCAGCGCAGTGGCGAGCCAGGCGATGGCCTGGGGGTTGGCCGGCTCGCTTGACCAGCGGGCGATGGCGGCCAACACCAACACCACGGCGCAGAGGCGCTCTTCGGTGCCGCTATCGGCCACCGTCGAGGCGAACAGGCCGATATATAGCGCCGGCAGCAGATAAAGCGCCAGCGGAAAGTCACGGTAGCGCGGGTCGACCGCCAGCAACAGCGCAGCCACCGCGGCGGCAAACAGCAGCCCGCCACGCAACAGACCGAGCAGCGGGGCGACATCCGGTCGATAGTCGGCCGAGCGCATCAGGCGCCAGGCGTGCGCGGTAGCCGGCCACCGAGTGTCGGCCGGCCAACGCGCAAGCGCCACTGGCAGCAGCGCACCTGCAAGCGCCACGCAACCCAGTATCCCCCATTCCTGCGGATTGCGGTAAGCAAGCACCGCATGCTCCAGATGCAGCATGCTGACCAGCCCACCCACTGCGCCGCCGCTGATGGCCGCGGCCGCATGCAGGGCGCCGAGGCGCCGGCTGCGCGCCAGCCATCCGCACAGCAGCGCGCCGGCCAGCATGCCGGCAAGCGGTGTGTGGAGGTCTTGGCGTTCGGCCACCGCGCCGGTGAGCGGGAACTTGGCTTCGAGAGCTGCGTCGAGCATGCCCCAGTGTCCGCCCACCGTGCCCTCCAGTGCGCGCTTCCAGGGCTGGTCGATGGCCTCGATCAGGTTGTAGTGCCAGCCTTCCTGGTGCGCGCGATGCACAAATTCGCGCACATAGCGCGCCTGGTTGACCCGCGAGGGCCGGGACGCTTCACGCTGGCGGCCGGCGCTTGGCCAGCCGGTTTCGCCAATCATCACCGGTTTGTCGAACACCGTGCGGACTTCGTCCAGCACACGGCCGACATGTGCCACCGCGTGCTCGATGTGCACCGGTTCGTCTTCCCAGAAGGGCAGAATATGCACCGTGACCCAGTCCACCGCGGCCGCCAGCTCACGGTTTTTCAGCCAAAACTCCCAGACGTCGGCGTATGTGACCGGTACTTCGGTGCGCGCCTGGGCGTAGGCGATCAGCTCGCGCATTTCCGCGGCCGTGCGTTCGCGGCGCAGCAGCACTTCGTTGCCGACGATCAGCATCCGCACCACGTCGGGGTGTTCGTTGGCAAGGCCGATGGCGTTGTCCAGTTCGACCGCGTTTTTGACTTTGTCATGACCGATCCACGCCCCCAATAGCACTTTCAAGCCCAGTTCGCGGGCGATCTCCGGTACCGCGGCCAGGCCCTGATCGATCGAGTACAGGCGCACACATTCGGTGATCTTGGCCAGCGCGGCAAGGTCGGCGGCGATTTGCTCGCGGGCAATGTGGATGTCCGGATCGAAAGGGGTCTGGCCGGGCAGGTGAAAAGGTGCGTAGGAGACGCATTGCAGCTTTTCGCCTGCGGCCAGATGCAGGTCATACATGACCGCCGGGCGGGCTTGCCACACGATCAGGGCTAGTAGGCCGACCAGTGCAACAAGGTTGAGGGCGAGCAGCGCGCGCCAGCGCGCGTTCGGAGTGCTAAGCAATGGGAGCATTGGCGCAGATTCCGCGTCACAGAAGAGCTTGGGGCGCGGATTCTAGCGCAGGCATGAGGCCGTGTTGCGGCGCTCCGGCCGATCGCGGGAACAATCGGCCGGGGCGACCGGTGTGGCAGCGCAGGTCAGCCGGTGTACTCGGACATCGGTACGCAGGCGCAGAACAGGTTACGGTCGCCATACACATCGTCGATGCGTCCGACACTTGGCCAGAATTTGTTTTCCGCCACCCAGGGTAGCGGAAACGCGGCTTCTTCGCGGCTGTACGGGTGGTTCCAAACGGCGGCGGCGACCTCGAACTGGGTGTGTGGCGCGTTTTTCAGCGGGTTGTCATCGACGGGCAGCTCGCCGCGTTCGATGCGCGCGATTTCTTCGCGAATGGCAATCATGGCGGCGATGAAACGGTCCAGCTCAGCCAGATCTTCCGATTCGGTGGGCTCGACCATGATGGTGCCGGGCACCGGAAAGGACATCGTCGGCGCATGGAAGCCATAGTCCATCAGGCGCTTGGCGATGTCGACTTCGGTGATCCCGGTGGCCGCCTTGAGCGGACGGATGTCGAGGATGCACTCGTGCGCCACCCGGCCCTGGCTGCCGGTGTAGAGCACCGGGTAGTGCGGTGCGAGCTTTGCCGCCAGATAATTGGCATTGAGAATCGCCACCTCGGTGGCGCGCTTGAGCCCTTCGCCACCCATCATGGTGATATACATCCAGGAAATGGGCAGAATGCTGGCCGAGCCGAACGGCGCGGCCGCTACCGCGCCTTGACCCTTGTGGGCGCGATCCGGGGCGCCGGTAGGGGCGACTACATGGTCGGCCATGAAAGGGGCCAGATGCGCTTTCAGCCCGATTGGACCCATGCCCGGACCGCCGCCGCCGTGTGGAATGCAGAAGGTTTTGTGCAGGTTCATGTGCGAGACGTCTGCGCCGATGGCGGCCGGCGAGGTGAGCCCGACCTGGGCGTTGAGGTTGGCGCCGTCCATATACACCTGACCGCCGTGAGCATGCACCACGGCGCAGATTTCACGGATATTTTCCTCGAACACGCCGTGGGTGGACGGGTAGGTGATCATCAGTGCCGCCAGGCGCTCGCCATGCTGCGCGGCCTTGGCTTTGAGGTCGCCCAGATCCACGTTGCCCTTGTCGTCGCATTCGACCGCCACCACCTCCATGCCGCACATCTGCGCGGTGGCAGGGTTGGTACCATGGGCGCTCTTTGGAATCAGGCAGACCTTGCGCTGGTGCTCGCCGCGCGCGGCGTGGTAGCGCAGGATGGCCACCAGGCCGGTGTATTCGCCCTGTGCGCCGGAGTTGGGCTGCATGCAAATGGCGTCAAAGCCGGTGATGGCTTTGAGGTACTCGGCCAGCCCGTCGATCATCTTCATATAACCTTGCGCCTGCTCGCGCGGCGCAAAGGGGTGCAGATTGGCGAACGCCGGCCAGGTCACCGGGATCATCTCGCTGGTGGCGTTGAGCTTCATGGTGCAACTGCCCAGCGCGATCATCGAATGATCGAGCGCAAGATCGCGGTTTTGCAGCTTTTTGAGATAACGCAGCATCTCGTGCTCGGTGTGATGGGTGTTGAACACCGGGTGGGTGAGCACCGCGTCGCCACGCAGCATGTCGGCAGGCAGCGCCCCACCGCGGGCGGCCACGGCGGCGTCGAGCGCGATGAGATCGCTGCCGGCGCCAAAAATCGCCAGCAGCGCGGCGACATCGTCCGCGGTGGTGGTCTCATCCATCGCCACGCCCACCGCGTCGTCGGCGGCGCGGCGCAGATTGAAGCCGGCGGCCTCGGCGGCGGCCAGCAACTGCGTGGTACGTGCGCCGGTGCGCACCAGCACGGTGTCGAAGAACTGCCCGGTGAGCACCGGAATGCCGGCTTGGCGCAGCCCTTCGGCGAAGATCGCCGCCAGGCGGTGGATGCGCGCGGCGATGGTCTTCAAGCCCTGCGGGCCGTGATAGACCGCGTAAAAACCGGCCATGTTGGCCAACAGTACTTGCGAGGTGCAGATGTTGGAGTTGGCCTTCTCGCGCCGGATGTGTTGCTCGCGGGTTTGCAGCGTCATGCGCAGCGCTGGCTTGCCGTGGCGGTCCTTGGAGACGCCGATGATGCGCCCCGGCATGGCGCGTACATAGTGCTCGCGGGTAGCAAAGAAGGCGGCATGTGGACCGCCGAAGCCCATCGGCGCACCGAAGCGCTGAGCCGAGCCGAGTGCGATGTCCGCGCCCATCTCGCCGGGCGATTTGAGCAGTAGCAGCGCCATTGGATCGCAGGCCACGGCACCGATGGCGCCTTTGGCTTTGAGCGCGGCCAGCACGGCGGTATGGTCGCGTACTTCGCCATTGACGTCCGGGTACTGTAGCAGGGCGCCGAATACGTCATGGCTGGCGGCCTCGGCAGCCGGACCCAGGATCAGCTCGAAGCCGAAATAATGCGCGCGGGTGCGCACCACGTCCAGGGTCTGCGGGAAGCAAGCCTCATCGACGAAGAAGGCGTCGGACTTGACCTTGGAAACCCGGCGCGCCATGGCCATGGCTTCTGCCGCGGCAGTGGCCTCATCCAGCAGCGAAGCGTTGGCCAGTTCCAGGCCAGTGAGATCGATCACCATTTGCTGGAAGTTGAGCAGCGCTTCCAGGCGGCCCTGGGCAATTTCGGCCTGGTAGGGCGTGTAGGCGGTGTACCAGCCGGGGTTTTCCATGACGTTACGCAGGATCACTGCCGGGGTGTGGGTGCCGTAGTAGCCCATGCCGATGAAGGATTTTTTCACCACGTTCTGCGCTGCGATGGCGGCCAGCACGGCCAGCGCCTCATGTTCCGGGCGGCCGGCGGCCAGCGGCAGCGGTTTTTCCAGACGGATTGCCGCGGGCACGGTTTGATCGATCAATGCCTCCAGGCTGGGCAGGCCGAGTGCGGCCAGCATAATGGCGATCTCGGCGGGATTGGGTCCGATATGGCGTTCTTGGAAGGCGTTACGCTGTTCCAGGCGGGCAAGCGGCGCGGTGAGAAGTTCCTGCATGGTGATTGGGGGCGTGGGTGTCGGGGCTGCGGTATGACACCGCCGGCTGGCGGTGTCGGTTGGGTGTCAGGCGTTGGCGTTCAGGCAATCTCGTCGGCGTAGCCGGCTGCATCCAGCAAGCCGTCGAGCGCGGCGTCGGCTGCCGGGCGCAGTTTGAAAAGCCAGTTACCGTAGGGGTCGGCGTTGATACATTCAGGAGCGTCTGCGGCGGCCTGGTTGGACTCGATGATCTCTCCGGCCACCGGGGCATAGATGTCGGAGGCGGCTTTGACCGATTCGATCACTGCGCAGGCTTCACCAGCCGCAACGCTGCGACCGGCCTCCGGTAATTCCAGAAAGACCACATCGCCCAGCGCCTCTTGGGCGTGGTCGGTGACGCCTACGGTCAGCGTGCCGTCGGCTTCCAGGCGAATCCATTCGTGAGAGGCGGTGTACTTGAGATCGGCGGGAATGTTGCTCATCTGCGGCTCCGGTTCGTGTAAGTGGGCGATTGGATGGATGCGGAAAATCGTGCCGGCGGCGCTCAGACCAGCGCTTTGCCGTGACGCACGAAGGGTAGTTTCACGGTGCGGGCGGGCAGCAGCTTGCCGCGCACCTCGACCTGCACCGTCTCGCCGGCCTCGGTGCCGGCCGGCAGGCGGGCAAACGCGATGGATTTTTCCAGCGTGGGCGAGAAACTGCCGCTGGTGGTCAAACCCTCGCCGCGGGCGGCGATGACCTTCATATGGGCGCGCAGCACGCCGCGCTCTTCCAGGATCAGGCCCAGAAAGGCTGCCTGAGGGCCGTGGGCTTGGATGGCGGCCCGGCCGACGAACTGGCGCGCTCCATCGCGCAGATCCACGGTCCAGGCCAGTCCGGCATCCAGCGGGCTGACGGTTTCATCCATGTCTTGCCCATAGAGGTTCATGCCCGCCTCCAAGCGCAGGGTGTCCCGTGCGCCCAAGCCGCAGGGGCGCACTCCGGCAGCGAGCAGTGCCTCCCACAGCGCCATGGCGCGTTGGGCGGGGACGGCGATTTCAATACCGTCTTCGCCGGTATAACCGGTGCGGCCGACGAACAGATCGCCCAGGCGCACCGCGCAAAAAGGGGCGGGAATGCCGTTGGCGGTATTGAGTTCGGCAATGGCTTGGGCGGCGCGGCTCAGTGCGCGGGGGCCTTGCACCGCGATCATCGCCAGGTCGCGGCGTGCATCCAGGGTGACATTGGCGCCGGTGGCGGCGATGCGTTGGCGCATCCAGGCCACATCCTTGTCGGCGGTGCCGGCATTGACCACCAGGCGATACTCGGCTTCGGACATGCGATAGACGATCAGGTCGTCGATGACGCCGCCGGCTTCGTTCAGCATACAGCTATACAAGGCTTTGCCCGGCGTCTGTAGACGCGCGACATCATTGGCCAACAGGCCACGCAAAAACGCCGTGGCCCCGGCGCCGGAAAGATCCAGGGCGAGCATGTGCGAGACATCGAACATGCCTGCATCGCGCCGCACGGCGTGGTGTTCTTCGATTTGCGAGCCGTAATTGACCGGCATCTCCCAGCCGGCAAAATCCACCATGCGCGCGCCGGCGGCAAGATGGGCGGGATACAGCGCGGTGCGCCGGGCGGGGGACGTGGGGGCGTGATCCATGGGCGGACTCCGGAAAGTGGACGAAAAAACGGGGCGAAGCCGACCCCCTTGGTCTGCGTCGCCCCATCTGTCCCTTGTACCTGAGAGATTCCAGCGTAAAGCGCCGGGTGCCCCTTCGGTGGATGCGCCGGCGCGGTCGGCGCCCGCATCGCTCTCCAGACTTGAAATGCCGTGCGCGGTCCTTTTGCCTGAGCGGTTCCGGGGGGTTACGCCTTCGGCGACTCGACAGGGAGTACTCTCCCGCGCGACCGGCGGACGATAGCATTGCAAGCCCCAGCGCGGCAAGACAATCGATGTGTGTTCGCGCAGCCGCTGTCCTTTCATGAACGCTCGTGTCCGCTTCTCACTATCGGTTGGCGCGATGATCGGTAGTACCATGCGCACTTTGCATCATGCCGTGTTCTGGTTTGACCGATGAAAATGCGAGCAGCAAGCGAACTGTCAGCCAGGTTCTTGCCTGCGCTTGCCTGGATACTGGCGCTTTTGCTGGCGGGGGCGGTCGTTGCCGAAGTGGTGGTTCGCTACCTTAGTCCTGCGCCTGTTGCCGCGCTGCCCGAGCGTCTGAGCGATCCGCGCATCGCCGCGCAAAAACTTGCCGACGCGCAGCCCTTCGGTGGGCAGCGTGGCAGCGCGGCGCCACAGGCTCAGGCCGCCGATGAGCTGTCGGGCTTGGCGCTGGTCGGAGTGGCCACCGGCTTTGCGAATGGGCCGGCTTTTGCGCTGATCGCGCAACGCGGTGAGCCGGCCAAGGCATTTTTGGTGGGCGACCGTCTGCCGTCCGGTATGGAGGTGCTCGCCATCCATGCCGATTGGGTCGAGTTGGGGCGCGCAGGGATCAATGAGCGTTTGACGCTGAAAAAAAACGCGACTGACGCGCCTGTCAGCGCGGGGTCACAATCGGCGGGGCATACTGCCGCTGTTTCGGCAAGTTCGAGATAAGGTGCGAATGAAGTTTGCAATGTGGTTGAGGCGCGTCGCGCTGTGCGGTGCCTGCGTGCTGGCCCTGCCGGTCATGGCGGAGCAGGAAAATGAGGTTTCGCTCAATTTCGTCAATGCCGACATCCATGCGGTGATCGAGGCGGTGGGCCGAATCACCGGGACTAATTTCCTGGTCGACCCGCGGGTGAAGGGGACACTGAATATCGTCACCAATACGCCGGTCAGCCGTGAGCTGTCCTACCAGATTCTGCTGTCGGCTTTGCGAATGCAGGGTATCGCGGCGGTCGAAGGAGAGGGCGTGGTCAAAATCGTTCCGGAGGCGGAGGCCAAACTGCACGGCGGGCCGGTTGGCGCCGGACGTAAAGTGGGGGGCGGCGACAGGCTGGTCACCCAGGTATTCCCGATGCAGCATGAGTCGGCTGCGCAAATGCTTGCGGTGGTGCGCCCGTTGGTGTCGCCCAACAATACGGTGACCGCCTTTCCCGCCAACAATGTGCTGGTGGTCACCGATTACGCGGAAAACATCAACCGTATCGCACGCATCATCGAGTCGGTCGATGTGCCGCAAGGCGATGTGGCAGTCATCGAGCTCAAGCATGCCATCGCTGTCGATCTGGCGAGCACCATTGGTAAGTTGCTCAACGCCGAAAACACCGCAGTGGCGCCAGGTGCCCCGGATGCTGCGCTGCGGGTGCAGATTCTGCCCGAACCGCGCACCAACAGCCTGTTGGTGAAATCGGACAACCCGGCGCGGCTGCGGGCCGTGCGGCAGTTGGTCGCCTCGCTGGACAAGCCCGGCGCGGGGGGCAATATTCATGTGGTGTATTTGCGCAACGCCGAAGCGAGCAAGGTCGCCGAAACCTTGAACGGGGCGCTGGCGAGCGAGATGTCGATGGCTGCGGGCAATCTGCGCGGTGCCAAACCCACGCTCGGCAGCGCGACACAAGCCGCAGCGACTGGCTCGTCCTCGGCCAATGCGTCTGCGGTATCGAATCTGTCCGCAAGCGAAACGCCCAGCCTGGGGGGCGGTGGCATCGTGCAGGCCGATCCGGTCAATAACGCGCTGATCATCGTGGCGCCGGATGCGGTCTATCGGAATCTGCGGCATGTCATCGACAAACTCGACCGGCGCAGGGCGCAGGTCCATATCGAAGCCTTGATTGCCGAAGTATCGTCCGACCGTGCAGCGGAGTTCGGTATTCAGTGGCAAAACGCCAGTTTGCCGGTCTCCGGCTCGGGTGTGTTCGGGGGCACCAATTTCGGCGGCGCAGGGCAAAACCTGATCGGCGCGATGGGCGATATCACCAGCGTGGGCAAAGGGTTCAACCTGCTCTACGGCAAGGGTACGGTCAAAGTGCCGATCAACGGTGAACTGGTGGAAGTGTTCAGCCTGGGCGTGCTGGCGCGTTTTCTGGAATCGGATAGTCGCACCAATATTTTGTCCACGCCTAATATCGTGACCTTGGACAATGAGGAAGCCAAGATTGTCGTGGGGCGCAATTTGCCTTTCGTGACCGGTCAATACACCAATACCGGCGGCGGTACCACGCCGGCCAATCCGTTTCAGACCATCGAGCGGCGCGATGTGGGGTTGACGCTGGAAGTGCGTCCGCAAATCTCCGAAGGCGGAACGATCAAGCTCGAGATTTATCAAGAGGCTTCGTCGGTGCTGCCCACAGTCGATGCAACCAACGGACCGACCACCAACAAGCGGTCGATCAAATCCACCGTGCTGGTCGATGATGGCGCGATCATCGCTCTTGGCGGGCTGATGGAAGACAGCATGAGCGCAGGCGAGGAAAAAGTGCCGTTATTGGGGGATATTCCAGTGGCCGGCGAGCTGTTCAAATACACTTCGCGCAAGCGGGCCAAGACCAATCTGGTGGTGTTTCTGCGGCCCAAGATCATCCGGGATCAGGATGATTACGCCGAACTGTCGCGTTCGCGCTACGACTATGTGATTGGCCAGCAGCGGGAGGTTTCCGCACCGGTGCGCATGCTTAGAAACGAACCCGCCGCGCCTGAGCTACCACCGGCTCAGCCGGTCTCCGCGCTCGGTGAACATGCGCCGGCTGGCCAGCCGGAGTCGGTGGCCTTGCAGTCTCCCGCGCCGGTGCGTGAGATCGATTTGGTCAACCAGGTTGGCCGAGCCGTCCAATGAGTGCTGCGTTTTCCCTACCTTACGCCTTTGCCCGCAGTCATGGCGTGCTGGTGACCGGCATCGGCGACGAGGGGGCCGAGCTTCTGCTGCGTGAGGATGCTTCTGCCGATGCCATTGCCGAGGTCAGGCGCCAGCTCGGCTGCGCAATCCGTTTGCAACGCGCGCCGCGCGAGCAGTTCGACGCCCGTCTGGCAGAGCTCTACAGCGGGGGAGAGGGCACCGCGGCCGAAGTGATCGCCGATGCCGGGCAGGATATGGACCTCTCCCGCCTGATGACCGATATGCCGGCGGTCGAGGATTTGCTGGAAACCCAGGATGAGGCGCCCATCATCCGCATGATCAACGCCTTATTCACCCAGGCGTTGCGCGAAGGCGCATCCGACATCCATATCGAGCCGTATGAGCGTCACTCTCTGGTGCGCTTTCGTCGCGACGGGATACTTCGGGACGTCGTTCAGCCGCACCGCGGACTGCATGCCGCGATGGTGTCGCGCATCAAAATCATGGCCCAGCTCGATATCGCCGAGAAGCGTCTGCCGCAGGACGGCCGCATTGGCTTGCGGATTGCCGGCAGACAGGTCGATGTGCGGGTTTCGACGCTGCCGACCACCCACGGAGAGCGTCTGGTGTTGCGTCTGCTCGACAAGGCGGGCGGAGTGCTCGGGCTCAACGCCATTGGCATGTCCGAAGACACCCGGCAACGTTTCACCCAATTGCTGCGGCAGCCCCACGGCATCATTCTGGTGACCGGTCCAACCGGTTCGGGCAAAAGTACGACGCTGTACGCTGCGCTCCGGGATATGGATGTCGCGCATCTGAACATTGTCACCGTCGAAGACCCGGTGGAGTACGACCTAGCCGGGGTCGGTCAGATCCAGGTCAATGCGCAAATCGGTCTGAGTTTCGCCAGAGCCTTGCGTGCCATTCTGCGTCAGGATCCGGATGTGATCATGATCGGTGAAATCCGCGACCTGGAAACCGCGCAGATTGCGGTGCAGGCCAGTCTGACCGGCCATCTGGTGTTGGCCACCTTGCACACCAACGATGCCGCATCGGCGGTGACCCGTTTGGTCGATATGGGCGTGGAACCGTTTTTGCTGGCATCCACGCTGCGTGGCGTGCTGGCGCAACGGCTGTTGCGCTGCCTGTGTGTGCATTGCCGCAGCGCCCGGCCCGCAACCGCGGCCGAGCGTGAGTGTGTGGCTATGGATCTGGACACGCTGTGGGCGCCGGTGGGCTGTGCCGTCTGCAGCGGCACCGGCTACCACGGCCGCAGCGGTATCTATGAGCTGATGATCCCGGATGAAACCCTGGTCAAGCTGATTCATGACGGTGCCGATGAACATCGCTTGCGCGCCCATGCGCGGCACAGCGGCACGCCCAGTCTGCGTCAAGATGGGCTGAGGTATCTGCGCGACGGGCGTAGCGCGCTCGAAGAACTGCTGCGGGTCACCCGCGACTGATCGCATGACGGCCTTTCGTTATCGTGCGCTGGACGCCGAGGGGCGTGAAACCGCCGGAGTGATCGAAGCCGACTCCTCGCGGGGGGCACGCTCCCAATTGCGCGAGCGCAAGCTTTTCCCGCTCGAAGTCGTGAGCGTGAGCGCAGCCGGCAGCGCGGTGTCGGTTCGTCATCGGCTCAAGGAAATGGAGCTTGTCTTGCTGTCGCGCCAGTGGGCGACGCTGCTGGCTGCGGGGCTGACCATCGAGCAGGCGCTGGTGGCATTGATCGAGCAAGCCGAACAGGACGCCACTCGGCAGTTGCTGTCGGGCGTGCGTTCGGAGATTCTTGCCGGCCACTCCCTGCGGGCTGCGCTGGACCGGTTCCCGGCGGCCTTCCCGGCCATCTACCGGGCTTCGGTGGCCGCAGGTGAAAAATCCGGGCAACTGGCTCGGGTGATGGACCAACTGGCGACCTATCTGGAGCGCCGCCTTGCCCTTCGGCAAAAGACGCAACATGCCTTGCTGTATCCGGCCATTGTTGCGGGTGTGGCTTTGCTGGTGGTGATCGGTTTGATGACCTACGTGGTGCCGCAGGTCGTCACCGTGTTCCAACAAGGACGGCAAGAACTTCCGCTACTGACCCGCGCGATGATCCATGTGTCGGCGCTGTTGCGTGATTGGGGCTGGCTGATGCTGGTTGCGCTGGCTGCCAGCGGACTGGGCTTTGCGCTGTTGCTGCGGGAGCGCTCGATCCGGCGTGCTTGGCACGCCATGTTGTTGCGTATGCCGTTACTTGGCCGTCATCTGCGGGTGCTCGACGCCACCCGCTTTGCCAGTACCCTGTCGATTCTTGCCGGCAGTGGAGTGCCGTTATTGGCCGCGCTGGAGGCCGGACGTGAGGTGACCGAACGTCTGCCGGTGCAGGACGCCATCCGTGAGGCGACCGAGCGGGTGCGCGAAGGCCAGTCCTTGTCAAAAGCGCTGGCTTCAGTCGGGGTTTTTCCGCCGTTGCTGATTCACATGATTGCCAGCGGCGAGGCAACCGGGCGCCTGGACGAACTGCTCGAGCGTGCGGCCCGACTGCAGCAGCAAGAGCTGGAAAACAGGGTCGCGGTGCTCACCAGTCTTTTGGAACCGGTGCTACTGCTGGGGATGGGCGGGATCGTGCTGCTCATCGTGCTGGCGGTGATGCAGCCGATTGTAGAAATCAACACGATGCTCAGGTAACGAAAATGAGGGCTTTCTTTGCCGTACAACGTCAGCGCGGATTCACCTTGATCGAGGTGATGGTGGTCATCGTCATCCTTGGGGTGCTGGCTGCGCTGGTGGTGCCGCGCATCATGAGCCGACCGGACGAAGCGCGGGTGGTGGCGGCCAAACAAGATATTGCGACCATCATGCAGGCTCTGAAACTCTATAAGCTCGACAACCGGCATTACCCGAGCAACGCCCAGGGGCTACAGGCTTTGGTGGAACGCCCGACCGGCACGCCGGTGGCGGAAAATTGGAAACGCTACCTGGAGCGGCTGCCGGCCGATCCTTGGGGGCAGCCTTATCAGTATCTGAATCCGGGCTTGCAAGGCGAAGTGGATGTCATGAGTTTCGGGGCCGATGGCAAGGCCGGCGGCGAGGGTTTCGATGCCGACATCGGCTCGTGGAATCTTTAACGCGGTCGTCTCCGGTGGCAGCGCTCGGGGCTTTACGCTCATCGAAGTGCTGGTGGTGCTATTGATTCTGGGCATTGCGGTCTCTGGCGCCAGTCTCGGGTTGACTGTCATCGAGCGGCGCGACACCGAGCTGGCGGTGCGACGCTTACAGCGCGTGCTCGAAGCCGCGGCTGCGCGCGCCCAGACGTTGGGGCAGACCATCGAATTCGAGATACTGGCCAACGGCTATCGGTTCAACAGGCTTGACGTCGGCGGCCGCTGGGTGCCGTTCGACGAGCCGCCATGGTTGGTGGCCAAAGATTTACCACCCGGACTGGCCTGGCGCGCTCTGTTGCAGGCTTCAGGCGAGCAAGGGCGAGTGCGTTTTGGCGTCTTTGCGCCGCGTTATGCGCTGAGTCTGAACACCCCGGAGGGTGTGGTGCGCTTGCGCGGGCAGGCGACCGGGGCGGTGATCGTAGAGCGTTCGGACGAGCGTGCGCAACCATGATCAGCCGCGGGTTCACGCTGCTCGAATGCGTGGTGGCTTTGGCCATTCTGGCCTTGGCCATGACCGCGGCGCTACGCGCAGCCGGCAGTGTGGCAACCTCCACGGATGGCCTGAAAACCCGCACACTTGCCGAATGGGTGGCGCAGAACCGTCTGGCCGAACTGCGTGCGACCGGCGCCTGGCCGCCGCTTGGGCAGCAAGACGGTTACGCCGAGCAGGCAGGGCGACGTTTCATCTGGCAAGCGCGCGTCCAGCCGACGCCCAATCCGCTGTTTCGCCGGGTGGATGTGCAAGTGTTTGACCAGGACAGACGTCCGTTGGTCACCATGACCGGTTTTCTGGCGAGGCCGCTGCGATGAGCCTGCGTGTGGGTGAGCGTTCGCGCGGCGCTGGCTTGACCTTGATCGAGTTGCTGGTGGCGCTGGCCGTTTTTGCGGTGTTGGGAACGCTTACTTGGCGGGGGAGCAGCCAAATGATCGATACCCAACGCCTCCTGGCTGCGCAGTTGGAGCGCTGGCGGGCGATCCAGCGCGCAATGCAAATCGTGGAGCTTAGCCTGATCCAGGTAGCCGCCCGGCCAAGCGCCAAGGGCGCCGCCGTACCCCCCGCCTTGGTGCTGAACGATGGACGGACAGGGACCGAATTGAGCGTGCTGACCCTGAGCGGTGAGACCGGTGTACAGCGGGTGTTCTTCAGACTGGAGGCAGATCGATGGATTTGGGCTCGACGCGTGGACGATGGGCTGGCAACCGGACATTCGGGTGACGAGTCGGACGTGCTGCTGACCGGCGTCAAAGCCGTGGACTGGCGTTTTCTTGGTCCAAACGGCTGGGTGCCGACCTGGCCAGCGAGCGCCAACGCCGCCGCTCAACTGCCCGCCGGGGTAGAGCTGCGCATGGAACTGGACGATGTTGGCCTCATCACCCGAATTTATGCCTTGCGCTGACCGCCACCCAAGGCAGACTGGCGCGGCAATCGTCACCGCTATGGTGGCGGTGTTGCTGGTGGCCAGTATTGCGGCGGCCCTGTTGGCCGATCTGGGTCAAAGCATCGATGTCGGCAGCGGCCTGTACGACCAAGCTCAAGCTCGCCAACTGGCCCGCGGTGCGGTGGATTGGGCGCGCAATGTGCTGGCCGACGACAAACGACGCAGCGCGGTGGATCATGCTGCAGAACTGTGGGCAACGCCGGTGCCGCCGATTCCGGTCGAAGAAGGCGAGATCGCCGGTGAGATCGTCGACCTGTCCGGACGCTTCAATCTCAATAATCTCGCACCGCAAGGGAAGGCCGATGACAACGCGGCTGCTCAGTTCGAGCGCTTATTGGTCGCGCTGGGCATCGCGCCGCAGCGGGCGCAGGCGTTGCGTCGCGCGGTGCTCGCACGCTTGGTCGGCGCAGGTGAGGACGCCGGGCCGGTGCCGGGCAGCGACCGCAGTGCGGTGTCGGGGCCCTTGTTGGATGTGGCCGAACTTGCGGTTTTACCCGGTTTCGATGCGCCCACCCTTGCCCGACTCAGACCCTTTGTGGCAGCGCTGCGATCGCCGAGCAAAATCAATGTCAACACCGCCTCGGCCGAGGTGCTCCAGGCGGTGATCCGCGGACTGGAGCTTGCCGACGCGCGGGCGTTGGTCGCCGAACGGGAGCGCGCCTGGTTCCGCCATCTGGGAGATTTGCAGGGGCGTTTGCCATCCGGTGCGAGCCTGGATGCAAGCGTCGGTCTGGATGTGCAGAGCAGTTTCTTTTTGGTCACCACTCGGGCGCGCTATGGCAGGGTGATGGTCAAGGTCGAAGCACTGCTGGAGCGCTCGCATACATGGCCCGAGGTGGTTTGGTTGAGGATTCCATGAACAGACGGCTGATTGTTTATGTCGGCGAACACTGGCCGACCCAGCCCTCCACGCCCTGGGTGGTGCTCGATGACCGGGGGCAAGCGATCGAGCAAGGTCAATCCGATCCGCGATATTGGCCTGCGGCCGAGCACTGCGAAGCGGTGCTGGCGGCGCCGTTGTGCAGTTGGATCGAGGTCAAGTTGCCCGCAGGGGCGCGGCGTGAACCTGAGCGCCTGCTGCGCTATGCGGTCGAGGATCGCGTTGCGGGCGATATCGATCATCAGCACTTGACCTTGATTAGCCAGCGCCGCGTCGATGACGGGGTGTTGGCCGCGGTGCTGGTTTGCAACCGCGCGCGCTTGCGGGAAATTCTGACCGCGCTGGCAGCTTGCAACCGTCCGGCGCTGCATATGTACGCCGAACTGCAGGCCGAAGTTGGGGAGGGCGAAGACTGGACGCTTGCCCTCGGCGTGGCCGAGCATGGCGTGCTGCACCCAG
Source organism: Pseudothauera hydrothermalis (assembly GCF_003345255.1). Taxonomy (GTDB): domain Bacteria; phylum Pseudomonadota; class Gammaproteobacteria; order Burkholderiales; family Rhodocyclaceae; genus Pseudothauera; species Pseudothauera hydrothermalis. Next base: position 1,380,506 of record NZ_CP029331.1, read on the forward strand.
GCCCCGGGCGGGCCCGCTTGGCGCTGGACAAAGCCGCTTGCGAGCCGCTGCTTGCGCACTTGTTGGATCAGGCCAGACGCGCCGGCCAGGCGCCCGCCCGCCTAGTGTTGCGTTACCAGTCCGGCGCAGGCGGGCTGGATGCTGGCATGCTCGCTGAGCGCCTGGCTTTGCCTGTGGTCGAGGGCGCACCGTATTGCTGGTGGTCGTGCCGCAACTCAGCGGCCGACCTGCTGCACGGCGAGCTGCGTCCGGCGCATCGGCGGACGGGGTGGTATCGTCGGCTGCGCAGGCCGCTGGCCTTGGCCGGCACGGCAATGGTCGTGTTCTTTTTGGCAAATTTAGGCGAAGTCCTGTGGAAAAAACAGCAACTGGCGGCACTCGAGCAGCGCATGCAGCGGCTTTTTGAGTCTGCGGTGCCCAATACCCCGGCGGTGGCGCCGGCCTTGCAACTGCGCCGCCATCTGGATGAGATGCGTTCCAAACACGGCCTGTTGCGGCAAGACGACGCACTGACGCTGCTTGCGGCCTTTGTCGACAGCGCCGGCAGTGGTGCCAGAGGCGCGCTATCGGCCATCGATTACGAAGCTGGCCAACTCAAACTCAGCCTGCGCGACGCATCGGCCTTGAATGTATCGGAAGTGGCCGGCAGGCTGGCGATCAAGGGTTATCGGCTGCGGCAAAACGAGGACGGTACATGGGTGATTTCGCAGGAGATCGGGCGATGAGTGGCCCGATCGCATGGATGCGGGCGAGCTCTGCGGCGATGTCGGTGCGTGAGCGCCGGCTGCTTGCCGTGGCAGCGATGGTCGTGGCCGGTGCGCTGATGGCAGTGACCGTGGAATGGGCGATGCGGGAGCGTCATAGGCTGGATCGGGCCTTGCCGCAGGCGCAGGTGCAGTTGCTGCAAATGCAGGATGACGCTGCCGAATTGGCCCAACTCAACCGCTCACAGCAGGCGCTAACGCCGCCCGATCCGGCGGCACTCGGCCCCGCGCTGGAGACCGCGGCACGGGTGCGGGGGTTGACGGTGACACTGCAACCGGTGGCGGGTGGGATAGAGGTAAGCGGTAGCGGCCGCTTTGCCGCGTTGGTGGAATGGCTGGCGGCGGTACAGGCAGACAGTCGCTTGCGTCCGCAGCGCATGACGGTGCGTAGCCATGGCGACGAAGTGCGCTTCGAGTTGGTGTTGTGACCTTGAAATCGGCCGTTGTCTTCGCGTTGGTCTTGTGCGGCATCATGGCGACGGTGCTTGCGCGTCTGCCGGCCGGACTGGTGGATGCAGGGGTGCGCCAGCTCAGCGATGGACGGTTGCGCATCGCGCAAACCCAGGGCAGCGTTTGGCGCGGCACCGGCGTGCTGGCCCTGGTCGATGCCGGTGGGCGGCTGCGGGCAGCACGGCACCTGGATTGGCGCACCGAATGGGTGGGAAACCGTTTGGCGCTGCGCTTTTTGCTTGCTGAACAGGGACAGCCGCAACTGGTGCTGATGCTGTCGCCCAGTGGCATGAGCATCGAGAAATTGACGCTCGAACTGCCGCTTGAATTGCTGGCCGCGGCGATCGACCATCCTGCAGCGCGCGCCGGTTGGCAAGGCGGTGTGCGTATCGATTCAAACGGCTTGGCGTGCGATTTCCGCCTGCAGTGCGCGGGACAAGTCAACATCGAATGGCACGATGCGCGGGTGTCGCTGTTGCCAGGCTACCGGCTGGGCGCACACCGCGCGCTGCTTACTGCCAACGGGCAAACGGTCGAACTTGCGGTGCACACCCTGGAGGGCGATACCCGGATCGAAGGACTCGGCACCCTGGTCGATGGACGTGTGCAGGCGTTGGACCTGCTGTTTACCGGCCCGCCTGATTTAGTGGGGCGGCTGCCCAATGTGCTCGACGGCCATGCCCGCCCCACCGCCACGCCAGGGCAGGTGCGTTTGCGCTATCCGTAACGGGCTTGTCGATGCGCGCCGGGATCAACTCGGGGCCGAGTCCCCGCTTGCGGTTAGAATGAGCCATCCAGAGCCCAAACAATCGCCTCGATGAACGCCGACCTGCATTGCCATTCCACTTTTTCCGACGGCTTGCTGAGCCCCGCCGAAGTGGTGTGCCGTGCCCATGCCAATGGAGTGGACCTGCTTGCGCTGACCGACCACGACGAAGTGGGCGGTATCGACGAGGCGCAGGCTGCGGCCGCCGAACTCGGCCTGGGTTTTGTGGCCGGGGTGGAGATCTCGGTGTCGTTTGCCGATGAAACCGTCCATATCGTCGGTTTGGGTATCGATCATCGCCACCCGGAGCTGGTTGCCGGCCTGCGTCGGGTGCGCGCCGGACGCGATGCCCGTGCTGCGCGCATCGGCGAGGCACTTGCCGGTGTGGGCATTGCTGGTGCGTTGGAAGGCGCACGCCGCTTTGCCGGCAATCCCGCCCTGGTCAGTCGTGCACATTTCGCCCGGTTTTTGGTTAGCCGCGGGCTGATGCCCGATGTCAAAACGGTGTTCGACCATTACCTGGTGCGCGGCAAGCCGGGTTTCGTGGAGCACGAATGGGCGCGGCTGGAGGAAGCAGTGGGCTGGATCCGTGCCGCAGGCGGGATCGCAGTGCTCGCCCATCCGGCGCGCTACCGGGTGTCCGCCGCCGACATGGCGCGGCTTTTCGACCGTTTTCAGGCGGCCGGCGGCGAGGCGGTGGAAGTGGTGTCCGGTGCCCATACGGCCGAGGAAGCTGCCCGTTTTGCTGGCGAGGCACGCCGTCGCGGCCTACTGGCCTCGCGCGCCTCCGACTTTCACGGCGAGAAAGAGAGCGCGGTGGATCTGGGGCGCTGCAACCGGCTGCCACCCGATCTGACTCCGGTGTGGTCTCGCCTGCTGTGAGTGGCGCTCGCGCGCACATCCGCCAGGCTGACCCGGCAAGACAAAACGACCAAGACACGAAAAATCATGGCCCAGTACTTTTCCCTGCACCCGGAACATCCGCAGCCGCGGCTGATTCGCCAAGCGGCGCAGATCATGCGCGCCGGCGGCCTGGTGGCACTGCCGACCGATTCGGCCTATGCGTTGGCGGCGCTGACCGGCGATGCCAGCGTGCTGGCACGCATCCGCCAAATCCGTGGCGTAGACGAGCGTCATCATTTCACCCTGATGTGCCGGGATTTGTCCGAAATCGCCACCTATGCGCGGGTGGATAACGCTCAGTACCGATTGCTCAAGGCCACCACGCCGGGCGCTTATACCTTTATTCTGGAAGGCACCAAGGAGTTGCCGCGCCGTGTGCTGCACCCCAAGCGCAAGACCATCGGCCTGCGAGTGCCGGATCACCCGGTGGTCAGCGCGCTACTGGAGGAACTGAACGAGCCGATGCTCACTTCGACCCTGCTGCTGCCGGGTGAGGATCTGCCGCTGACCGATCCTGAGGAGATCCGCGACCGCCTGGCCAAGCAGGTGGAGCTGATCATCGAAGCGGGCTACTGTGGGCCGGAGGCGACCACGGTGATCGACCTGACCTCGGGCGTGCCGGAACTGGTGCGCGCCGGACGTGGCGATCTGGCGCCATTCGGTCTCACAGCGGACTGAAGCGCCAAGGCGCGGGCGTTCTCTCTGCTAGAATGCCCGCTTTCCGAGTCTGACATTCATGGAATCGCTGATCCCCACGCTTGCCATCTGGGCATTGCCGGTGCTTTTGGCCATTACCTTGCATGAGGCGGCGCATGGCTATGTGGCGCGTCACTTCGGCGACCCAACGGCGCATCTGGCGGGGCGGATCACCCTCAATCCTTTCAAGCACATCGATCCGGTGGGCACCGTGCTGGTGCCGATCGGCATTCTGGCGTTGAGCACGCTCTTTGGCGGCGGCGGTATTCTTTTTGGTTGGGCCAAGCCGGTGCCGGTGGATTTTGGCCGTCTGCGCAAACCCAAGGCCGACATGCTGTGGGTGGCCGCAGCCGGGCCGTTCATGAACCTGCTCATGGCCATCGGCTGGGCCTTGGTGTTCAAGTTCGCCTCCGCCACGCCGCAGACCGCCTACACCCTGCCGCTGGAGCTGATGGCCGAGGCCGGCATGACGATCAACGCGGTGTTGATGTTTCTCAACCTGCTGCCGATTCCGCCCTTGGATGGCGGGCGCATCGCGGTCAGCCTGCTGCCCGGGCGCCTGGCTTGGCAGTTCGCGCGGCTGGAACCCTACGGTTTTCCGATTCTTCTCATCCTGCTGTTCACCGGCGTGCTGGGGGCCATCCTGTGGCCGCTGATCGCGGTGTTCCGCTTTGTCCTGGCAACGATCTTCGGGTTTTACGGGTAAGACATGTACGCAGAACGCGTTCTCTCCGGCATGCGGCCGACCGGCCGCCTGCATCTGGGCCACTACCATGGCGTGCTGAAAAACTGGGTGAAGCTGCAGGAGGAATACCCCTGCCTGTTCTTCGTCGCCGACTGGCATGCGCTGACCACCGCCTACGACAGCCCGCAGGTCATCGAGGAGAGCATCTGGGACATGCTCATCGACTGGCTCGCCGCCGGGGTCGATCCGGCCCAGGCCACGCTGTTCATCCAGTCGCGCGTGCCCGAACACGCCGAACTGCACCTGCTGCTGTCCATGATGTGCCCGCTGGGCTGGCTGGAGCGCGTGCCCACCTACAAGGACCAGCAAGAAAAGTTGGCGGAAAAGGATTTGTCCACCTACGGTTTTCTCGGCTATCCGCTGCTGCAGTCGGCTGACATCCTGATCTACCGCGCCGACAAAGTGCCGGTGGGCGAAGACCAGATTCCGCACATCGAGTTCACCCGCGAGATCGCACGGCGTTTCAACCACCTCTACGGCCGTGAGCCCGGCTTCGAGGACAAGGCGCGCGAAGCGGTCAAGAAACTCGGCGCCAAGCGCGCCCGGTTGTACGAAGAACTACGCACCCGCTTCCAACAGGACGGCGACCAGGCCGCTGTCGAGCAGGCCCGTGCCTTGCTCGAAGAAGCACAAAACCTCAGCCTGGGCGACCGCGAACGCCTGTACGGTTACCTGGAAGGCGGTGGCAAGATGATCCTGGTCGAGCCGGAAGCCTTGCTCACCGAAGCGTCGCGTATGCCGGGCTTGGATGGACAAAAAATGTCCAAGAGCTACGGTAATACCATCTTCCTGCGCGAGGACGACGAATCGGTCACCAAGAAGATCCGCACCATGCAGACCGACCCGGCGCGGGTGCGGCGCACCGATCCGGGCGATCCGGACAAATGCCCGGTGTGGCAGTTCCATGTCATCTACTCGGACGACGGCACCCGCGAATGGGTTCAGCAGGGCTGCCGTAGTGCCGGCATCGGCTGTATCGAGTGCAAGCAGCCGGTCATCGAGGCGGTGCTCAAGGAGCAGGGCGAGATGCGCGAACGCGCCCGTCCTTACCTGGAAGACCCCACTTTGTTGCGCAACATCATCGCCGACGGCTGCGAGCGCGCGCGCAAGCTGGCGCAGGAAACCATGCGCGATGTGCGTGAAGCCATGGGTCTGTCCTACGGCTGAGCCGCCCCGGGGCTAAAACCAGGATGAACATGCCACTGGCGCTGGCGCCGGTCGAAACCGCCCGCGAGGCGGCAGCAGTGGCGCGCCTGTATGGCGAGCCCTTGCTGGAACTGCCCAAGGATCTTTACATCCCGCCGCACGCGCTGGAAGTTTTTCTGGAAGCCTTCGAAGGCCCGCTGGATCTGCTGCTGTACCTGATCCGCAAGTCCAATATCGACATCCTCGACATCCCCATGGCGCCGCTGACCGCGCAATACCTGGAATATGTCGAAGCGATGCGTGCGTCCAATCTGGAATTGGCCGCAGACTATCTGCTGATGGCGGCGATGTTGCTGGAAATCAAGTCGCGCATGCTGCTGCCACGCCCGGTGCCCGAGACGCAGACCGAAGAAGGCGACCCGCGCGCCGAGTTGGTCCGCCGATTGCTGGAATACGAGCAGATGAAACAGGCCGCAGCCCGCCTGGATGCGCTGCCCAGGGCTGAGCGCGACTTCGAATGGGTCAGCGTGTTGGTGAGCGAGAAAGTGGTCGAACGCCTGCCGGAGGTCAGCTTGCATGACTTGCAGCTTGCCTGGTTGAAGATCATGAGAAAGGCGCGGCTCAACCAACACCATCGCATCCAGCGCGAGGAGCTTTCGGTGCGCGAGCATATGAGTGCGATATTGCGCAAGCTGTCCGATGGCGCCTTTGTGGTTTTCGACACCCTGTTCGACCCCCGCCTGGGGCCGGCCGGGGTGGTGGTGAGCTTTCTCGCCTTGCTGGAACTGGTCAAAGAGAAACTGGTGCAGGTGACCCAAAACGAAGCTTTTGCCCCGATTTACGTGAGGATCGCCGATGCAAGCACCGAGCACGCCTGAGGAATACAAACGCATCATCGAGACGGTCTTGCTGGCTGCCGCCGCGCCCTTGCCGGTGGCCAGCTTGCGGCGGCTGTTCGAGACCGACCCTGGCCCCGAGTTCATTCGCCGCCTGCTCGACGAGCTGCGCGCCGATTGGGATGGACGGGGCGTCGAGCTGGTGCAAACTGCCGGCGGCTGGCGTTTCAGAACCCGTCCGGAATATCAGGTTTTTCTCGATCGGTTGAAGGAAGAAAAACCGCCCAAATACTCCCGCGCGGTGCTCGAGACGCTGGCCATCATCGCTTACCGTCAGCCGGTCACCCGCGGCGACATTGAAGAAATTCGTGGAGTCGCGGTCTCTGCCAACGTACTCAAGACGCTGGAGGCGCGGGGCTGGATCGACGAAGTTGGCCATCGTGACACGCCCGGCCGTCCGGCCTTGTTCGCCACCACCCGGCGTTTTCTGGACGACCTGGGGCTGCGCAGCTTGACCGAACTGCCAGCGCTCACCGAAATCGAGCGTGTCATGGAACTGGTCGAACTGCCGATACTGGCCGATGCGCCGCAGCCGGATGGTGCCTGCTGAGCGATGCCGGGCAGTGTGAGCCGCATCCTGCCAAGATCGGGGGGCGCTGGCCGCTATAATCACGGTTCGAGCGCTGCCTGGTTGGTTAAGCGGTTCATTGATTTTCAGGATCCGACGCGTTGTCTACACCTCACAAAAAACGCCGGCCGTTGAGGCCGGCAGCCAAACCAAAGTCCCGCCCCGCCGCGCCAGCGGCCGAGCATCAACCTATGACCGGCCACACGGCGCGTGCTGCGCGCGGCCGCTTGCAGGCCGGGCGGGGCCGGCCCGACGATGCGCAGCCGGAGCCTGAGCGTCTGCAAAAGGTGCTGGCGGCTGCCGGGTATGGCTCGCGGCGCGAAATCGAGGCGCTGATCGCCGCCGGACGCATCGAGGTCAATGGCCGGGCGGCCTTGCCCGGACAAAAGATCGGCCCCGGCGATCGGGTCAAGGTCAACGGCAAATTGCTCCCTTTGCGCTTTGGCCGGCGCGCGCCGCGGGTGTTGATCTATCACAAGCCGGAAGGCGAAATCGTCTCGCGCGAGGATCCGCAAGGCCGTCCGACGGTGTTCGAACGTCTGCCGATCCTGCGCCGCGGCCGCTGGATCGCGGTCGGTCGGCTGGACTTCAATACCTCGGGTTTGCTGCTCTTTACCAACGATGGCGAGTTGGCCAACAAACTGATGCACCCGCGCTACGGGCTGGAGCGCGAATACGCGGTCCGTTTGCTGGGGTCGCTGGATCAAAGCCAGATCGAAGCGCTCAAGCGTGGGATCGCGCTGGAAGACGGCGAGGCGCGTTTCAACTCGCTCATCGACGCCGGTGGGGAAGGGGTGAACCATTGGTACCGGGTAACCATCTCCGAAGGCCGCAACCGCGAGGTCCGACGCATGTTCGAAGCAGTCGGCTTGACCGTGAGCCGGCTGATCCGGGTGCGCTACGGCAGCGTGGAACTGCCCTCTCGGCTCAAACGCGGCATGTGGATGGAAATGTCCGAGGCCGACGCCTGTGAGCTTGCCGGTCTGCCGCCACCGCTGGTCAAACCCGGCCAGCACAGGCGCCCGGTGCGGGTGCATCGCACCACGCCGCGGGTTTGACGGGTCGGGCTTTTTGTTTTATGTGACCGTCACCGAATTGCGGGGGTGGTTACATGTGACCGGCGCGCGGTGGATAGGTAGGGGCTATAAAATGCCGTGACAGTCACGGCTGATTCATAAGGGCATTGCGTACCTTTCCTCCTCACCTTCGGGGCTGACCGATCAGAATCGGCGGGCTCAACATCGAGGCCGCATCAAGTGACGGAACCGTCACCGATCCGGTACAGTCAGACGTGGTGACAAAATCCGCGATCGATGCGCCCAAGGTGTCACCATTGCGGGCATGAGGCATGACGTGGACTTCATACTGACCGATCACGCAAAGAAGCGACTAGCACAACGGAAAATTCGGGTTGAGTGGGTGAGCGCCGCTCTTGAAAACCCCTTGACGACCGAGGTCGACCACAATGACCCCGAATTGATGCACGCGTTGCTGTACGTTCCCGAGCGGTTCAAGACCTTGCGTGTGATCTACAAGGACACGACGAAACCGCCCTATATCGTCACGGCCTACTTTGAGGAGGCAAAGAGCTATGAAGCTTGAGTTTGACCCCATCGCCGATAGTGCTTATGTCGGAATCTCCGAAAAGGAGGTTGCGACTACACGCGAAATCGAGCCGGGCATCATCGCCGACTATGATGAAGCCGGCGCCCTGATCGGCATCGAAATTCTGTCAGTCAGCAAGCGCGCGCAGAATGATCTGATTAGGAAAGCCGCGTAAGACTGGCGACACCCAGGCCCCGGCGCCGGCTCGACCGAGGTCGCGCCCATCACCAAAAGACAACGCCCCGCGATGGGGCGTTTTGGTTTCCGATGGTGGTCAAAGTGGAGGCCGCAGCTTCACCGCAAGAATGGTTACATGTGACGCTGCGCGCTGATCTGGCTCGCTCCTACGTCGCGAGGCAGATCAGCGCGGGTTTCCTGCCTGCGTCGTTCCGAGACCTGATGGACCGGATCGATAGGCCAAGACGTCGCAACAATCCGGACGCCGTTGCGCTCGAGCGTTGCAAAACCCGCCGAGTAGGTCACGGTGTAGCCCAATTGCTCTATCTGCGTGGCGGTCAATGCCTCAACGCGGGTGGTGCCGTTGTACCCCTCAATGAGCCTCTCTCGCCGGCGCATACGGCGGCAGGCAAAACAGTTCGATCTTCTCGGTGTTCTCCGAAACCCACTCGCGGACACGGCCGCGGGGCAGGCGCTTTCGGCTGTGGGGGCTCTTCGGTTATCATCGCGCTTTCCCGCAGTTGCATTCCCATGACCAAATACGTCTTCGTTACCGGCGGTGTCGTGTCCTCTTTGGGCAAGGGCATCGCAGCGGCCTCGTTGGGGGCCATTTTGGAATCGCGTGGCATCAAGGTCACGCATCTCAAGCTCGATCCCTATATCAACGTCGATCCGGGCACCATGAGCCCGTTTCAGCACGGTGAGGTGTTCGTCACCGAAGACGGTGCCGAAACCGACCTCGATTTGGGCCACTATGAGCGCTTTACCAGCGCCAAGATGAGCAAGCGCAACAATTTCACCACCGGCCAGATTTACGAGTCGGTGCTGAAAAAGGAGCGCCGTGGCGAATATCTGGGCAAAACCGTCCAGGTAATTCCGCATATCACCGATGAAATCAAACACTTCATCAAGCGTGGCGCGGAAGGCGCCGACGTGGCCATCGTCGAGGTGGGCGGCACCGTCGGCGACATCGAATCGCTGCCCTTCCTCGAAGCGATCCGCCAGATGGGCATCGAGGAAGGCCGCAATGCCACCTGCTTCATTCATCTGACGCTGCTGCCCTATATTCCCACCGCTGGCGAACTCAAGACCAAGCCGACCCAGCACTCGGTCAAGGAACTGCGCGAGATCGGCATTCAGCCCGACATCCTGCTGTGCCGGGCAGATCGCTCCATTCCTGCCGATGAGCGGCGCAAAATCGCGCTGTTTTGCAATGTGATGCCGGAAGCGGTCATCGAGTGTCTGGATGCGGATTCGATCTACAAAATTCCGGGTCTGCTGCACGATCAGATGCTCGATGAGATCGTCTGCCACAAGCTGGGCATTTTGGCGCGCGCGGCCGATCTCAGCGTCTGGGAGCAGTTGATCTTCGCGCTGGAGAACCCGCAAAGCGAGGTCGACATCGCCTTTGTCGGAAAATATGTCGATCTCACCGAATCGTACAAATCTTTGATCGAGGCGCTCGGCCACGCCGGCATGCACACCCGTTCCAGGGTGAATATCCACTACATCGACTCCGAAGACATCGAACGCGAAGGCTGCGCGGTGCTGGAGAAAATGGACGCCATCCTGGTGCCCGGTGGCTTCGGCAAGCGTGGCACCGAAGGTAAGATTGCCGCGATCCGCTATGCGCGGGAGCATAAACTGCCCTACCTTGGAATCTGCCTGGGGATGCAGCTTGCCGTGGTGGAGTTTGCGCGCGATGTGGCCGGCATGGCAGGCGCGCATTCGACCGAATTTGAACCATCCACCCCGTATCCGGTGGTCGGCCTGATCACCGAGTGGCAGGACCGCAGCGGCAAGATCGAAAAGCGCAGCGAAAATTCCGACCTGGGCGGCACCATGCGGTTGGGCGGGCAAACCTGTTGCCTCAAAGAGGGTACGTTGGCGCGGGAAATTTATGGCGCGGCAGAAATCGTCGAGCGTCACCGCCACCGTTATGAAGTCAACAACACCCTGCTTGCCGAACTCGAACAAAAGGGGTTGGTGGTTTCCGGCCGGGCACCGGTTACCGATTTGTGCGAAATGGTGGAATTGCCGCGCCAGATGCATCCGTGGTTTGTCGGCTGCCAGTTCCATCCCGAATTCACCTCCAATCCGCGCAAAGGTCATCCGCTTTTTATCGCCTATGTCAAGGCGGCGCTGGCGCACAGGGCGGGTTGAGGAGTTTTGGCGATGAAGCTTTGCGGTTTCGAGGTGGGTCTGAACCGGCCGTTTTTTCTTATCGCCGGACCCTGCGTGGCCGAGTCCGAGCAGTTGTGCCTGGATGTCGCCGGCCAGATGAAGGAAATCTGCGCTGAACTGGGTATTGCGTACATCTTCAAGGCCTCTTACGACAAAGCCAATCGCAGCTCCGGCAAAAGCTTTCGCGGGCACGGCATGGCGGCCGGGTTGAAGATGCTCTCCGCAGTGAAGACCCAGCTCGGTCTGCCGGTGCTCACCGATGTGCATACCGTGGAAGAAGTCCCGGAGGTGGCCGCGGTGGTCGACGTGCTGCAAACCCCGGCCTTTTTGTGTCGCCAGACCGACTTCATCCATGCGGTGGCCGCGACGGGCAAACCGGTGAACATCAAAAAAGGCCAGTTTCTCGCCCCGGCCGATATGAAAAACGTGGTCGACAAGGCCAAAGAGGCCAACGGCGGCTCGGATACCATCATGGTCTGCGAGCGTGGTGTCTCCTTTGGCTATAACAACCTGGTCTCCGACATGCGTTCGCTGGCGATCATGCGTGAGACCGGCTGCCCGGTGGTGTTCGACGCCACCCATTCGGTGCAGCTGCCGGGCGGGCAGGGTACCGCTTCGGGCGGACAGCGCGAATTCGTGCCGGTGCTCGCGCGCGCTGCGGTAGCCGTGGGCGTGGCGGGCCTGTTCATGGAAACCCATCCCGACCCCGACAAGGCGCTCTCCGACGGCCCCAACGCCTGGCCACTGCCGAAGATGAAAGCGCTGCTCGCTGTGCTGCGCGATATCGATCGGCTGGTCAAGGCTGGCGGGTTGACCGAACTGCAGCCATGAGCAAAGCGCCCGCGAGCAGTGTTTGATTCACCCCGTTTTCAATTGATACAGGAAAGACCATGAGTGCAATCGTTGATGTGATCGCCCGCGAGATTCTGGATTCCCGCGGCAATCCCACGGTCGAAGCCGACGTGCTGCTGGAATCCGGCGTGATGGGCCGTGCCGCGGTGCCGTCGGGTGCCTCCACCGGCTCGCGCGAAGCCATCGAGCTGCGCGACGGCGATGCCAGCCGCTACCTGGGCAAGGGCGTGCTGCGTGCGGTGGAGAACGTAAACACCGAGATCTCCGAAGCCATCATTGGCCTGGATGCCGAGGAGCAGGCTTTCATCGACCGCACCCTGATCGAGCTGGACGGCACCGAAAACAAATCCCGCCTGGGCGCCAACGCCATGCTGGCGGTGTCGATGGCGGTGGCCAAGGCCGCTGCCGAGGAAGCCGGTCTGCCGCTGTACCGCTACTTCGGCGGCTCCGGCCCGATGACCATGCCGGTGCCGATGATGAACGTCATCAATGGCGGCGCGCACGCCAACAACAGCCTGGACATTCAGGAATGCATGATCATGCCGGTGTCCATGACCAGTTTCCGCGAAGCGCTGCGTTGTGGCGCCGAGGTTTTCCATCATCTGAAAAAACTCACCGACAAAAAAGGCTACCCCACCACGGTGGGGGATGAGGGCGGCTTTGCGCCCAACGTGTCCGGCACCGAAGAGGCGTTGAACATGATCCAGGACGCCATCGCCGCCGCCGGTTATGAGCCCGGCCGCGACGTGTTGCTGGCGCTCGATTGCGCTTCCAGCGAGTTCTACAAGAACGGCAGATACGAGCTGGCGGGCGAGGGGCTGAGCCTGACTGCCGAAGGCTTTGCCGATTATTTGGCGACCTTGGCCGACAAGTTCCCCATCGTCTCCATCGAAGATGGCATGGCTGAAGGCGACTGGGCGGGGTGGAAGACGCTGACCGAACGTCTAGGCAAAAAGGTGCAGTTGGTGGGCGATGATCTATTCGTGACCAATACCAAGATCTTGGAGCAGGGCATCGAACAGGGCATTGCCAACGCCATCCTGATCAAAATCAATCAGATCGGTACCCTGTCCGAGACCTTCGCCGCGGTCGAGATGGCCAAGCGCGCCGGCTATGCATCGGTGATTTCGCACCGCTCGGGCGAAACCGATGACGCCACCATCGCCGACATCGCGGTTGGCTTGAACGCCATGCAGATCAAAACCGGTTCGCTCTCCCGCTCGGATCGCATCTCGAAATACAACCAACTGTTGCGGATCGAAGAAGACCTGGGCGATACCGCTAGTTACCCTGGCCGCCGGGCGTTCTTCAACCTGCGGGTACGCTGAGTTAACGAGGTTAACAAGGCGGGCTGCGGCGGTTTTAAAGTTGCAAAGGGCCGCTGGCGGCTTAGATTGATGGAAGGCTGGCGGAGGAGTCCGTCGGCCTTTCGTGCATTGGAATGCGAATACGCCTGATGCGTTGGCCGGTCATTATCCTTACATTGCTGTTGCTGGCGCTGCAGTACCCGCTTTGGCTCGGTAAGGGGGGGTGGTTGCGGGTATCGGAGGTGAATGCGCAGTTACAGGCGCAGCGGGCGGTCAACCATGGCTTGGAGCAACGCAACGGCGCCCTCGCGGCCGAGGTTCAGGATCTGAAATCCGGCAACGAGGCGGTCGAAGAGCGTGCCCGTTATGAATTGGGGCTGACCCGGCCAGGCGAAATCTATGTGCACGTGCCCAAGGCAGCCACCGCCGACCGCGCGGCCGGTGCCACGCCGCCTGCAAACCGGTGAGCGCAACGCCCGGGTGGCGAGGGCGGGGGACGTGCGCCAGGTCTTTTTTACAGTAGCGCGGTAATGAGCTCGCGCTGTTCGAGTTCGTTTTCGAAGGCAGCCAGCTCAGGCCCCAGCGCGTCCCGCGCAGACACCATGCCCACCGGGCGGCCGTTTTCGACCACTGGTACATGGCGAAAACCGCCGTCGTACATCAGGTGTAGGGCATGGCCAAGGGGGCGTTCGGGCGAAATAGTGGTGGGCTGAGCGGTCATCACCGCCTCCAGCAAGGTGGCGTCCGGGTCCAGTCCAACCGCCAGCACCCGGGCCAGTGCATCGCGTTCGGTAAAAATGCCGGTCAGACGGCCATCCTGGTCGACCACCATCACCGCGCCGACCCGATGATCCACCATCTGACGGCAGGCTTGCCGCACCGTGACTGAGGCAGGGGCGGTCAGGATGCGTTGGTTGCGAATGATTTGACTGATCTTTCGTGTGGGCATGGGGCGCTCCTCCTGGTTTCAATGCGCTGGTGTGCTTGCCTATTGCAGCGTAGGCGTGAGCGTCGCCCGACGCAAGGTCGAATCCTGCAGCGATCAGTCACCGGCCAGCAGGCTGCGGGCGCCGTCGATGCGGGGGGCGAAGTAGGGGTGATCGAGCCGTTGAATGTGCACACGGCCGCGGCTGGAGGGCGCGTGGATGAAGCGCCCGTCGCCGATATAGACGCCCATGTGCGAGTGTGGGCGTCCGAGCGTGTTGAAAAACACCAGGTCGCCGGGCTCAAGTTGGGCAAGTGCGATCGGCCGCGTCCGCGCGGCAATCTGCGCGGCATTGTGCGGCAGGCGTAGCCCCGAGACCTGTTCGACGACGTAGCTCACCATGCCGCTGCAGTCCAGACCAGCCTCGGGGTTGCGGCCGCCAAAGCGGTAACCGGTATTCAGCAGGCCGAGTGCGTACAGCACGATTTCCTGGCGCTGCATCGGATGGGCGAGTGCAAAGTAATCGGCCGCTTTGCTGGCCGGCGGGGCCGGGGCGCGGACTGCGGACGGCGGTGTGGTTCCGCAGGCTGCCAGCATCAGCGCGGCAAACAGCGGTGGAAGTCGACGGAGGTGGAAAGAAACACGGCGCATCGGCTCAACCTTACCGATGCGCGCATTGTGCGTCTACCCGGTTGTAGCGCGCGGCCGTGTTTCGCCGTGCTCAGTCGAGTAATTCGATGGTGCCGCTGACCGTTACCGCAATTTCGCTTTCGCCGGCCTGCAACGGTGCCGCATCGGCCTCGGCAGCCATCAGCGCAGCGCGCATACGCGGCATCGGTTGCGGATGCGCGCCGGGCGCGCCGACGCTCAAGTGGCGGATACGGTAGGGTTTGCCAAGGGCGGCGGCCATCAACGAGGCGCGTTGCTCAAAGGCACGTATTGCGTCCACTGTGGCCTCATCCAGCGCTTTGCGGCGGGTTTCTGGGGCAGGTTGCATGTCGATCTGCGACACCGCCATGGTGGTTTGCAACTTGCCCAATAATCCGGACAGGGCGGCGATATCGCGACTTTCCAGGCGTAGTTCGGAACGCATCCGCCAAGCTTCGATCTGGCGGCCGTTTTTGCCATATACCGGCCAAGTATGCGTGTTGGCAGACTGTGTCTTGATCTGCTCATAACGGTTGGCAGCCTCGAGCGCGGCGGTCATGACTTTGTTGACTTCGCGGGCGACCGCCGCCGGGTTGGCGTCGGTGATTTCGATATAGGCGGTGGCAAGCGCCAGATCGTTGGGCGCGGTACGCTGCGCCTCGGCGTTCAAATCGATGGTGATGGGATGCGGGGAATGGGCTTGTTGTGCATGGGCCTGGCCGGCCATTAACGCGCCGCAGACAAGCAGCACGGTGAGGTAACGGGTAGCGGCATTCATAGCGGCGATTGCGGACGGGGACGAGCTGCCAGCTTATACCCGATGCCTGCGCAAAAAGCGCTTTACGTTTGTAAGGCGCTGTGAAGACGCGGCTCAGCGGCCGTTGAACGGATCGATATGACGAAGTTTTGCGGCATACAGCCGGGCGTTGTCCACATAATGGGCGGCGTTGGCTTTGAGGTTGGCGATGTCCTGGTCGGTCAGTTCGCGGATGATGCGCCCGGGCGAGCCGACCACCAAGGAGCGGTCGGGGATCACCTTGCCTTCCGGAATCAAGGCATTGGCGCCGATGATGCAGTTTTTGCCGATCACCGCATGGTTGAGTACCACCGCATTGATGCCGATCAGGCTGCCGTCTCCCACGGTGCAGCCGTGCAGCATCACCATGTGGCCAATGGTCACGCCTGCGCCAATCTGTAGCGGCACGCCCTGGTCATTGTGCAGAATGGAGCCGTCCTGAATGTTGGTGTCGTCGCCGATGGTGATCGGGTCGTTGTCGCCGCGAATCACCACGTTGTACCAGATGCTGACGTTACGCCCTGCATTCACCTGGCCGATTACCGTGGCATTGTCCGCGATCCAGCAGCCCTCGCCGAAGCGCGGAACTTTGTCGCCCAGTGCGTAAATTGCCATGACCTGAGTCTCTCTGTTCTGAGGTGCGGCCAGCGGGTCGCCGGCTGAAAGGGGCGCAATCATAGCAAGTGCTGCGCGGTGTGGAAACTTGCCGTTACGTCAAAAGGCGCCTTTGTATCAAACACTTCCGGTGTACGGTCGGCGCCGGTGGTAGCATCGCGCCATTCCCGCTGCGCGCAAGACCTCGATGCTCAGTTACCGCCACGCCTTTCACGCCGGCAATCACGCCGACGTGCTCAAACACTTTTTGCTGGTCGAACTGCTCGACTACCTGAATCGAAAAGACAAACCCTGGTGTTACATCGACACCCATGCCGGTGCCGGGTGCTACACGCTCGATGGCGAGCACGCGGCCAAGACCGCCGAGCACGCCGCAGGCATCGGGCGCTTGTGGCAGCGCGACGACCTGCCCGAGGCGCTGCGGCCATACTTGGAAGCGGTGCGCCAGTTCAATCCACACGGCGGGCTGACTTTTTACCCCGGATCGCCAGCGCTGGCGATGACCCGGGTACGCGCCCAGGACCGAATGCATTTGTTCGAGCTGCATCCTGTCGATGCGGCGCTACTGCAAAAGACCTTCGTCGGCGAGCCGGCGCGGGTCGCGGTGCGCAAGGCCGATGGCTTTTCCGCGCTGCGCGCGCTGCTGCCGCCGCCGAGCCGGCGGGCACTGGTGCTGATCGATCCGCCTTATGAGGTCAAGGACGACTATCGTCGCACCGTCGAAGCCCTGGCCGAGGCAATGCGCCGGTTTCCGACCGGCTGCTTTGCGGTGTGGTACCCGATGCTGGCCCGTCCCGAGGCGCGGCAACTGCCCGAGCGGCTGGCCGCACTGGGCGCCGACAGTTGGTTGGACGTGCGCCTGATGGTGCGCAAGCCGCCGCGCGACGGCTTGGGTCTTTTCGGCAGCGGCATGTTCGTGGTCAACCCTCCCTGGATACTGCCCGAACGTTTGGAGGCGGTCATGCCCTGGTTGGTCGCCCACCTGGCCGAAGACGATGGCGCGGGTTTCGATTTGGAGCATCGCATCGAATGAGTACGCCCGATTGTTTGGAGACACTGCGCGACGCGCTGCGCGATTTCGCCGCGGCGCGCGACTGGGCGCCCTTTCACACCCCGAAAAATCTGGCCATGGCCCTGGCTGGCGAGGCGGGCGAGGTGATCGAGCATTTCCAGTGGCTGACACCCGAGCAGTCGGCCGCGCTGTCTGCCCAGACCCGTGAGGCGGTGGCGTTGGAACTGGCCGATGTGCTGCTATACCTGGTGCGTCTGGCCGATGTGCTCGACATCGATCTGGCCCAGGCCGCGCAGCGTAAGCTGGCAATCAACGAACAACGTTACCCGGTCGAAGCCGCGCGCGGCCGGGCGGACAATTACGACCGTTTGCAGCAATAGCAGCGGTTGGGTGGTCACGCTTTGTTTCGTTTTTGTTAACTAAACATTTCTGAAACAATACGCGCTTTTTCGCACAAGCGGGTTTGGGCGCGTGGAACTTCAACACATCGACGAAATCGAGCGGGCCACCAAGCGGGGGCGTTCCGAGCTTTTCAGGCTGGGCCTTGGCCTGATCTTTCTGGTTGGCGTCATGCTTTATGTGACGATGCGCGGTGGCGAGCAGACCAGTCTGGTACTGGTCATTGCGGCTGTGGTCGGCGGCTACATGGCGATGAATATCGGTGCCAACGATGTCGCCAACAACGTGGGGCCGACGGTCGGCTCCAAGGCGCTGAGCATGGGGGGCGCGCTGTTGATCGCCGCGGTTTTCGAAGCCGCCGGTGCTTTGATTGCCGGCGGCGAAGTGGTCGGCACCATCCGTGGCGGCATCATCGACCCCAGTCGCATTGCCGACGGCGACACCTTCGTCTGGTTGATGCTGGCCGCCCTGCTGGCCGGGGCCTTGTGGCTGAACATTGCCACCGCAGTCGGCGCGCCGGTGTCGACCACGCATTCCATAGTCGGTGCGGTACTCGGGGCGGGTATGGCCGCCAGCGGGGTCGATGCGGTCAACTGGTCGGTGATGGGTTCGATTGCCGCCAGTTGGGTGATTTCTCCGCTGATGGGCGGTTTGATCGCCGCGGGGTTTCTCTATCTCATCAAGCGTAGCATCACCTACAAAGCCGACATGGTAGCCGCTGCGCGCAGTGTAGTGCCGTTACTGGTGGCGTTGATGGCCTGGGCGTTTGTTGCCTACATCCTGCTAAAAGGGGTCAGTAAGATATGGAAAACCGGCTTTACCGGTGCCGCGCTGATCGGCCTGGCCGTGGCGGTGCTGGTGTACTTTGCGGTCAAACCCTTCGTGGCGGCTCGCGCGCGCTGGATCAGCAATACCAAACAAAGCGTCAATAGCCTGCTGACCGTGCCGCTGATCTTTGCCGCAGCATTGCTCAGTTTTGCCCATGGTTCTAATGACGTGGCCAATGCGGTCGGCCCGCTGGCAGCCATTGTGGATATCGTCTCGCAAGGTGGCGCAAAGATCGGCACCGCAGCGGCGATTCCAACCTGGGTGATGATGGTCGGTGCGCTGGGCATTGCGTTGGGGTTGGCACTGTACGGACCTAAGCTCATCCGCACGGTGGGCTCCGAGATTACCGAACTCGATCAGATGCGCGCTTACTGTATCGCCATGGCTGCCACGCTGACCGTCATCTTGGCCAGTCAACTCGGGCTGCCGGTCAGTTCGACCCATATCGCGGTCGGCGGCGTGTTCGGCGTAGGCTTCCTGCGCGAATACCTCAAACGCAACTACGACCGTATGGTGGCCGAGATCAAGGCACACCATCCGGAAGACGATCAGGAGGCGCTGGACGCGTATTTGGCCGAGTTTGCCAAGGCTTCGGTGGCTCGCAAAGGTGAAATGCTGCGCGAGCTCAAACGCAAGGCCAAGCAGCAAGACGACCCGCTGCATCTTTCCAAGGGCGAACGTAAAGGGCTGCGCAAGGTTTATAAGCGTGAATTGGTCAAACGCTCCCAACTGATGCGTATCGCTGCAGCATGGATCATTACCGTGCCCGCCTCGGCCCTGATCGCGGCCATGCTGTATTTCATGATCCGCGGCATGATGCTGGCCTGATCGCGCCCTGAGCGCAGTGCGGCATCGACGCGGGCAGGTATCATCATCGTCATGTCCGGGCTGGAACTTTCCCTCCTCTTGCTCATGGTGGCGCTGGCGTGGCTTTGGTTCGATAGCTTCGAGGCCCGCGAAGCCGGCATGGCGGGCGCGCGCGCGGCCTGCCGGCGTGAGGCGGTGCAATTGCTCGATGAGACCGTTGCCTGCCGGTCGCTGCGCTTGGCGCGCGACGACAACGGGCGCCTGGCACTGCGGCGGGTGTATGAATTCGAGTATTCGGATAGCGGCTATGACCGCTATCCAGGCGCGCTGGTGCTGCAAGGGCGAGAAGTGGTCATGCTCGACCTTGGGGCGCATCGGCGCTCGCGGGCAGCCAGCCGCGATACTTGACAGGGTGCCGCTTCAGGCAAGGAAAACCGGATCGGAAAACACCAGGGTGCCGTCCTTGCGCATCATCAGGTTGTTGGTGTTGAGGATATCGGGCAGCACCTGGTAGGCCTCGACGAAGTCCGACAAGGCTTTCAGCGCCTGCTGAAGACTGTCTGAGATGTCCAGCGGATTGACGGTCATGTGATAGAGGGCAATCCGCCCCATGTCCATACCCAGTCGGCTCCATTGCTGGCAAGCCGACCAGTAAAAGTCGATCAGCCGTGCGGCAAGTTCGGCGGCCGGGGTGTCTTGTTGCAAGGGGTACAGACGCTCCATCTCGATCAGATGGAAGGGGTAGCCGGAACTGGCCCGCCCGATGATGCCGTGATCGGCGTAAATGATCGGGAAATGCTCGCCGCGCGGGCGGTCGTGGGCGGTGTACAAAAAATAGTCGGCCGGCGAGCTGACGACCTTATAGACCCGCTCGCCGTCGCCTTTGTCTAACACAATGGAGTATTCGCCGCGGCCGATCTCCTTTTTGCCGGCAAGCAGCGGGTGATCGGGCACCGGGTCGGGCAGCACCACCGACTCGCGGCCCAGCCGTGCGCGTGCTTCGGCAAGATCGATCATTCGGCGCGTACTCCGTACCGGGGCGGCTCAGCCCATGATGTTGTAGCCGGCGTCGACGAAATGTACGCCGCCGGTGATCAGGCGGCCGGCATCGGACACCAGAAAAGCGGTCAGTGCGCCAATGTCCTCCGGCGTGACCAGACTGTGCATCGGCGAGCGTTCCACCGCAGCAGCCATCAGGCCGTCGAAGCCGGCAATGCCGGAGGCCGCGCGGGTCATCAACGGTCCGGGCGACACAGCATTGACCCGAATGCCCTTGGCGCCCAGTTCGGCGGCCAGATAACGGGTGGCTGCTTCCAACGCCGCCTTGCACAAGCCCATGACGCCGTAGTTGGGAATGACCTTTTCCGAACCCAGATAAGTCATGGTCACCAGAGAGCCGCCGCCGGCCTTGATCATCAAGGGCTCGGCATGTTTGGCCAGACGCACGAAGGAGTGGGTGGAAATGTCCATGGCCAGCGCGAAACCATCGGGCGAGGTGTCGACCACGCGGCCGTGCAGATCGTCGCGCTTGGCAAAGGCCATGCTGTGGATGGCAAAGTCCAGCTTGCCGTGGCGGGCGTCGATCTGCGCGAACACCTCTTGCATGGTCTCCGGGCGGGTAACATCCATCAGATAGACGTCTTCGACGCCCAGCCGATTGACGACCGGCTCGATGAAGGCGCGGGTTTTTTCGTTCTGGTAGGTAATGACCAGTTTGGCGCCGGCCTGCATGCAGGCTTCGGCCACACCGGTGGAGATGGATTTTTCGTTGGCAATGCCGGTGATCAGACCTACCTTGCCTTCGAGATCGATGATCGGGTTCATGGACGGCTCCTACAGGGAAATGGGACTGCGCTGCACGATTGGACCACGGTCATGTTACAGCGCAGAAAAAACGCGCCTTTTACGCGCTTTTTGCAGTGCTTTCGTTGCGACCGATTACAGTATATTCTGCATTGCAGCATCAATGAACCCGGATGGCCG
Organism: Pseudothauera hydrothermalis; assembly: GCF_003345255.1. GTDB lineage: Bacteria > Pseudomonadota > Gammaproteobacteria > Burkholderiales > Rhodocyclaceae > Pseudothauera > Pseudothauera hydrothermalis. The sequence continues at coordinate 1,401,578 of NZ_CP029331.1, forward strand.
ATCAGGTTTTTCTGCGCGCGAGCACCTAGCAGATGAGCAAATACTCATACATTTTCATGGATTTCGACGGTGTCACCCACCCGTGGGGCGAGGCGGAGGATTTTCGCTGTCTGCCGACCATCGAAGCCGTGGTGCGTGAGTTCGACGAGGCGCGCATCGTCATCGCGTCCGACTGGCGCATGTTGTTTTCCTTGTCCAAACTGGTCGCGCGCTTTGCAGCGGACATCCGTTCGCGCGTGATCGGCGCCACACCGCATCTGATTCCCAAGAAAGGCGCAGAACTGCACGGGCTGCGTGAGCGCGAGGCGATGTTGTGGCTGAGTCAGCATGAAGCGGATATTTCCACCGCGGCCTGGTGTGCGCTGGACGATGCGCCCGGCAATTGGCTGACCCGCTCGCGGCTGATCCTGACCGATTTCAAACGTGGCTTTACCGACGAGGATGCCGCGGCCCTGCGCCGAATGCTGACCGCGTTCCGCTCGGGGGCGCCGGCCATCGAACCGCCTCGGTCCGCGCTGCGCTGGGCCTGAGTCGCCCGACTCGAGCGGTCCGGCTGGCCCGTTTCCGTTTGGACTTTTTGCCCCCGGGCGCCAATCAGAGCTGTGCGCGGGCGGCAAAGCGCAGCACCTGCTGGGCTGCGGCAACGCCAGCGCGTGCGGCAGATTCCAGGGTGGCCGGGTAGTCGGATTCGAGGTAGTCGCCGGCCAGCCACAAGCCAGCCACCGGCGTGCGGCAACCAGGGCGCAACAGGCCGGGGCGGCAGGCGATGGTGGCACGCTTTTCGGTGATCGCCTGACTCCATTCGGGCGCCGGCAGGCGGCGCCCGAGCTCGTCTTCGAGTTGCTTATGTACCGCCAGGATCAGCGCCTCGCGCGACAAAGCTTCATGCGCGCCATGCGCGCTGATCACACAGGCCAACAGTCCGGCACGCCCGCCGAGCTGGCCGCGGTCGAACACCCACTGAGCGGGGCCGTTGGCCAGCCCGATCATCGGGTGAGGCAGGCGCACGCCGTCGCCGAGCGCCAAATAGACGGTGACGATCGGCTCAGTGGGCAGGGCGTCGATCTGCGCGGCCAGACGTTCGCAGTGTCCTACTGAAGCGAGCAAGGCGCCGGCGTGATGCGGGGCGGTGGCGATGACCACCTGCTGGTAGCCAGCTTGGCCCGGATCGCCTTCAAGAAAGAAGCGCCCCCGCTCACGGCGGATGCCCTCCACTGCGGTGCCGGTGCGCAGCTTGCCACGGCGCACCGCCAAAAAGCGTGCGGCCGGCACCGGAAAGAGTTCGGATAGGTCCACCTGCGGGATCAGTAGCTCGCTGGCGGCGGCATCTGCCGCCAAACTGTCGCGCAGCACATTGGCAAACACTTGCGCGGAGGCTTCGGCCACCGGCGTGTTGAGCGCGGCCACGCATAAGGGCGCCCAGAGCAGGCGGACCAGTGGTTCGGTCTGGCGGTTCAAGCGCAGCAAATCGGCCACGCTGAGGGTGGCGTCCACCCGCCAGGCGCACTTTTTGAGCGTGCGCATCAGCCGCACCATGGCCAGCTTGTCGGCCCAGGTCAGACCGCGGGCGCGCAACAAGCCAACCAAGAGGTGCATCGGGGCCGGTAGACCTGCGGCCTGAAAATGCAGCAGATCGGGGACATGGAGCAGCAGCGGCAGGCGCAGGAGCGTCTTGGGCGACACGCCGGTGGTGCGCAGCAGCCGGCTGAGTTCGGTATAGGCACCTAACAGAATGTGCTGACCGTTATCCACCCTGTAGCCGTCTTTGGCCACCACCCGGGCGCGCCCGCCCAGGGTGTGGGAGCGCTCGAACACGGTGACTTGCACGCCGCGGCGGGCTAGTTCCACTGCGCAGGCCAGCCCGGCATAGCCGGCGCCGATGATTGCCACTTGATGCGGGACCATGCGTGTTCTCAGCCCTTGATCCAGGTGCGCCAGGCGATCCAGAGTTTGCGGATTGGGGTGAGCGAGGTGCGGCGGTCGAGCACCTTAAAGCCGTCGCGAGCGATTTCCTCCAGCAAAGTGCGGTAAATCGCTGCCATGATGAGTCCCGGGCGCTGGGACTTACGGTCGATGGCGGGCAGATGGGCGTAGGCCTGGGCATAGAACCGGCGCGCGCGCTCGGCCTGAAATGCCATCAACGCGCGGAAGTTTTCGCTGTATCGCGCTGCGAGAATGTCAGCAGCCGGCACCTGGAAACGCTGCAAGTCTTCGATTGGCAGGTAAATGCGTCCGCGGCGGGCGTCTTCGCCTACATCGCGGATGATGTTGGTGAGCTGAAAAGCCATGCCCAAATCGTGCGCATATTTGAGTGTGGCGCGGTCGCTGTAGCCGAAGATCTCCGCAGCCAAGAGGCCAACCACACTGGCGGCGCGGTAGCAATAGAGCTGCAGACCCTTGAAGTCCAGGTAGCGGGTCTGCTGCAAGTCCATGGCCATGCCGTCGATGATCTCCAGCAGTTGTTCACGCGGCAGGTCGAAGCGGCCCAACACCTCGCGCAGCGCAAACCCGACCGGATGGGTGGGCTGACCATCGTAGATGCGCCCCACTTCCTGCCGCCACCATTGCAGCTTGGTCTGCGCCAGCGACAGGTCGTGACATTCGTCGACCACGTCATCGACTTCCCGGCAAAAGGCATACAGCGCGGTGATCGCCTGACGGCGCTCAGTCGGCAGAAAAAGGAAGCTGTAGTAAAAGCTTGAGCCGCTTTGCGCGGCCTTGTCCTGGCAGTAGGCGTGTGGATTCATGTGTGCATGCGGTAGTTCAGGGCGCGCCAGGCAAGTAGCGGCCAGTCGGTTCTGCCCAGGGTCGGCCGGTGCTGAAAAACGTCGTAGCCGACCGCTTCGATGCGTTCCAGGATGCGCAGCCCGCCCAGTACCATCAGGCGTAGTTCCCAGCCAATGCGTCCCGGCAGGCGCCGGGCAAGCGGGGCGCCGGCGCACATCATCGCGCGCGCACGTTGCACCTGGAAGTCCATCAGTGCGCACCAGGCGGCGTCCACCCGGCCGTGTTCGATATGCTCTTCGCTCACGCCAAAGCGCGCCATCTCGTCGGCCGGCAGGTAGATGCGCCGCTTGTCGCGGTCCAGTGCGACATCCTGCCAAAAGTTGATCAGTTGCAAGCCGGTACAAATGTGGTCGGCACAGCGTAGGTTGTGCTCGTCGGTGGCTTGGTACAAATGCAGCAACAAGCGGCCGACCGGGTTGGCCGAGCGCCGGCAATAGTCGGCCAGTTCGGCAAAATCCCGGTAACGGGTTTTCACCACGTCCTGACGAAAAGCATCCAGCAGGTCGTAAAAAAGCGTCAGCGGTAGCGCGTGCTCGTCAATATTGCGCGCCAGGCGTTCGAACATCGGTGCCAAGGCTGAGGCCGGTTGCGGCGCCCGGCGCGCGATTAAATCCAGCCCGGCGCGGTACTCGTCCAGCCGTGCCAGACGTTCGGCCGGTGGCAAATCCCCTTCGTCGGCCACATCGTCCGCCCCGCGTGCGAATGCGTAAATCGCCTCCACCGGTTCGCGCAGGCCGGCCGGCAACAAAACGGAAGCGACAGGGAAGTTTTCGTAGTGATCGACGGGCATGGGACGATGGACTGACAGGCTTGGCCCGGCCGGCCGCCCGGAGTATAAGCGAAACCGTCTGTCGGGCACTTCTTGGCGTATTGAGCGGTCCATTGCGCATGTTGGAAATCCGCGATCTTGTCAAACGTTTCGATCCGCAGGCGCCGACGGCGCTCTTCGAGCGGGTCGGGCTCGATGTCGCCGCCGGTGAGTGCGTGGCCATCGTGGGCGAATCCGGCGTGGGCAAGTCCACGCTACTGAACTGCATCGCCGGACTGGAGACGGTCGATGGCGGCAGCATCCGCTTGCTCGGGCAGGAACTGGTCGGACTGGACGACGACGCGCTCGCCCGCCTGCGCCGCAACCGCTATGGCTTTGTGTTTCAGGCTTTTCATATCCTGCCGCATCTGACCGTGCTACAGAATGTTGCCCTGCCGCTGTGGTTGCAGGGCGTGGCCGACGATGAGGCCCAGGCGCGTGCGCTCCAGATGCTGGCCCGGGTGGGTTTGGCCGCGCGTGCCGCTGACTGGCCGCGTGTGTTGTCGGGCGGGCAGTTGCAGCGGGTGGCGATTGCGCGGGCGTTGGTGCACCGTCCGGCAGTGGTGTTGGCCGACGAGCCGACCGGTAATCTGGACCCGGCGCATGCCTCGACGGTGCTGGCGCTGCTATTGGAGACGGTGCGCGAATCCGGTGCGGCCGGGGTGCTGGTCACCCATTCGGCAGCGGCCGCGGCGTGTGCCGACCGGGTGCTGCGACTGACAGCGACCGGGCTGATGCCACAGCCGGCGGTGCGATGAGTGCGCTGCTCAACCGGGTTTTCCTTGCCAGCCTGCGGCACCGGCCGTTGGGTACCGCACTGTCACTCTTGGCCATTGCGCTGGGCGTGGCGCTCGGGCTGGCGGTGCATCTAATCCACGATGCGGCGCTGGAGGAGTTCGGCCGCGGGCTGCGCCAGTTGGTGGGGGAGGCCGATCTGCAAGTGGTCGGACCACGCGAGGGTTTTGATGACGCGCTGTACCTGCGCATCGCCGCGCGGCAGGAGGTTGCGCACGCCAGCCCAGTGCTGGAGGTGCAAGCCAGCTTGCCGGGGCGTCAGGACACGCTGCGCGTGCTGGGCGTGGATGTGTTCCGCGTGGCCGAGGTGCAATCGGCTTTGTTGCCGGTGGCCGACGAGGGCGCAGAGCAGCTCGCCGCCCTGCGGCCTGGGCGGATTTTCTTGAGTCCTGCAGCAGCGGCTTTATTGGCACTGCCTCGAGGCGGGCCGCTGATCGTGCAAAATGGGGTGCGTGAGCACACGCTGACCGTGGCGGGTCGGGTGCCCGGTGCTGGCGCCGGTCAGCCATTGGCGGTCATGGACATTGCCGCGGCGCAACAGCTTTTTGACCGCATCGGGCGGCTTACCCGCATCGATCTGCGCTTGGCGCCCGGCATCGACCGGGACGAAGCGCGCCGCGCGCTGGCCGCCATCTTGCCGGCGGGGGTGAGCGTGCTGACTCCGGAAACGTCACACGCGCAGGGGCTCGCCTTGTCGCGCGCCTACCGGGTCAATCTCGGCATGTTGGCAGTCATTGCGCTGCTGACCGGCGGTTTTTTGGTTTTCTCCACCCAATGGTTATCGGTGGTGCGTCGTCGCCCGACGTTTGCCTTTTTGCGCGCGCTGGGGCTGACCCGCGGTGAACTGCGCCGTGCGCTGTTGGCCGAAGGCGCCACGTTGGGGTTCATTGGCGGCTCGTGCGGGGCGGCTCTTGGCTATGCGTTGGCGGCGGTCGCATTGCAACTGGCCGGGGGGGATTTGGGGGCCGGTTACTTTGAAGGACTGCAACCAGCGCTGCGCTTTCATCCCTGGCTTACCGCGGCTTATGTGGCGCTGGGGGTGGCGGCCGGTTGGGCGGGCAGCGAACTGCCGGCGCGTGAAGCAGCGGCGCTGGTGCCGGCGCGCGCCCTGCGCGCGGCCGATGCCGGCGCTCTGGACAGCCGTCCGCGCTGGGCGATGACCTTTGTTTGCCTGCTGGCCGCCATCGGACTCGGCCGATTGCCGCCGGCCGCTGGGGTGCCGGTGGCGGGCTATGCGGCGATAGCCTGTTTGCTGGCCGCGGGTGTGCTGGCGCTGCCCGGTGTCACGGCGGGGGTTGCCGGCCTGCCGGTGCGCGGCCGCTCGGTGCTGTGGCGTTTGGCGCTAGCGCGTCTGAGCGCAGCACCCGGCCAGACCGTGGTGGCCGGCGCCGGCGTGCTAGCCAGCGTGGCGCTGGCTGCGGCCATGGCCATCATGGTGAGTTCCTTCCGTGCTTCGGTGGAGGATTGGTTGACCCGTGTGCTGCCTGCGGATCTGTATTTGCAAGCCGCAGCGTCTTCGGCCAGCGGTTACCTGGGGCCTGACGAGGTGGCCACCGTGGCGGCATTACCCGGCGTGGCCACCGTGTCGCCGGTACGCAACGTAGAAGTGCGCTTGGCCGAGGCGCGGCCGCCGGTGACCGTGTTGGCGCGCCCAATCCGCGCTGTGGGCGATCTGCCGCTGGTCAAAGGGCGAATGACCGATCTGCCGCCCGATGACTTGCCGCCAGCGTGGATCTCCGAGGCGATCGTCGATTTGTACGGTTTGCGCCCTGGCGAGGTGCTGGCGCTGCCGTTGGCTGGCCAGTCGCTGCGCTTTCGCATTGCCGGGGTGTGGCGAGACTATGTGCGCCAGCATGGTGCGGTGGTGATCGACATCGATCTTTACCGTGCGCTGACCGGCGATCTACGCAGCAACGATCTGGCGATCCATCTGCAGCCGGATGCCGACCCCTCAGTCGTCGGCACGGCCGTGCATGCGGCCTTGGGCGAGCGCACCGTGCGGCTGGCCACTCCCGGCGAAATCCGCGCACGCAGCCTGGAGATTTTCGACCGCAGTTTTCTGGTGACTTATTTGATGGAAGGGGTGGCGGTGCTGATCGGCCTGTTCGGCGTGGCCACCAGTTTTGCCGCGTTGGCCACGGCGCGGCGACGGGAGTTCGGCATGCTGCGCCACCTTGGTCTCACTCAGGGGCAGATCGGCCGGCTGCTGGCAATCGAGGGCGCGCTGGCGGCCGCGCTGGGTGTGGCCTTGGGGCTGCTTGCCGGCGCGGCGGTGGCCTGGGTGCTGGTCGAGGTGGTCAACCGTCAGAGTTTCCACTGGAGTATGGATATGAACCTGCCTTGGGGTGGGTTGGCGCTGTTTGCGGTTACGCTGGTGGGGCTGGCCGCGCTCGCCGCACGCTTGGCCGGGGCGCGGGCGATGCGCCAGTCTGCCGTGCTGGCGGTGCGGGAGGACTGGTGATGCGGGCCGCCTGCTGGCGCAGTCTTTTCGCCGCGCTGCTGATGTTGCAGGGCGCTTTCGCGTGGGCGGCAGAGGTGGCGTATGCGCCGGTGGTGCCTGGTGTCGCGCTGGTTTTTCCTGAAGATACCGGGGCCCACCCGGCATTTCGCACCGAGTGGTGGTATGTCACCGGTTGGTTGGCCGACGAAGCAGGCGCCGAGCGCGGTTTTCAGGTGACTTTTTTTCGTGTGCGAACCGGCGTGGGGGAGGACAACCCGAGCCGCTTTGCGCCTCGGCAACTGGTATTGGCCCATGCCGCGCTGGCCGATCCGCAACAAGGCCGCTTACTGCATGATGAGCGCGCTGCACGCGCGCTGGCGCCGCTGGCCGGCTTCGAGACCGAACGCACCCACGCCTGGATCGGTGACTGGTGGTTGAGGCTGGAGCAGGCGGGCTACCGCACCCAGGTGAAGGCGGCGGACTTTGCTTTCGAGCTGCGCTTCGTGCCACAGGCGCCACCGCTGATCAATGGCGAGGGCGGCTTTAGCCGCAAGGCCGCCGACCCCAAGCACGCCAGCTATTACTACAGCCGCCCGCAATTGGCGGTGGACGGCAAGCTGCGGGTTCGCACAGCCACCCATCGGGTACGCGGTCTGGCCTGGCTGGACCACGAGTGGTCCAGCGAGCTGATGCCACCCGGTGCGCGCGGTTGGGACTGGATCGGCATCAATCTGCACGATGGCGGTGCGTTAATGGCCTTTAGGATGCGTGACGAGGCCGAGCAGCCTTTGTGGGCCGGCGGCAGTCTGCGCGGAGCCGATGGCGTACAGGTCAGCCTGGGCGCTCATCAGGTGCGTTGGATACCCGGCCGGCGCTGGCGTTCGCCGCGCACCGGCGCGGACTATCCGGTGGAATGGACGGTGGAGATCGACCCGCCGTCGGGGGGCGCGCCGCGCAGGCTGAAGGTGGTGCCGTGGATGGACGACCAGGAACTGGACAGCCGGCGTTCGACCGGTGCGGTGTATTGGGAAGGCGCGGTGCGTCTATTGGAAGACGGCCGCGAAATCGGCCGCGGCTATCTGGAGATGACCGGCTACGCCGAACGGCTGCGCATGTAGCCGGCGCTGCGTCAGAACGGCACATGGCCCACGATGCATGGTGCCCCGGAGAGGACTCGAACCTCCACACCTTGCGGCACTTGATCCTAAGTCAAGCGTGTCTACCAATTTCACCACCGGGGCGCGGGCGGGCGGATTATACACGTCGGCGCGGGTGTCGGGAGGCAAGGCGCGCGCAAGTTTGGGTTAAGTGGATTGTTTGATGGCGAGCAGAGCCTGATTGCGCAAGGTGCGCAACAGTTGCAGCTCTTTTTCGGTGATTTCGATATCGCCGGCGCGAGGCTTGTCGGCGTAAATCAAGGCCACAGGGTTAGATTTGATCGTGAGAGGAAAGAGCACGAAGGTCTTGGCAGTCGAGGCTTTGCGGTACCAGTCTGGGATGCGGTCGGCGATCTTGTCGTCGTCGATGTCGGTGATCAGGATGTCTACGCCTTTGGAAGTAGCCGCGTGGAAGATGTCCGGGGTAAAACGCAGCGTGAAACGGAAGGCGCGCGCCAGTTCATCGACTTGCGGGCCGAAGCCGAACCGACCCCGCATAGTGTTGGTATGCGCATCCTTGATGCACAGCAACACCCGGTGAAAGCCCATGGCCCGGTACATCGTTTCCAGAATGATGCGTAGGATATCGTTGAGCTTGAAGTCGGACACCAAGGTGTTGCTGATGTCTTGAATGCCGGCGGTCAGCAGCGCCTGGGCGTCGGCAGCCTTTTGTCCCTCGGTGGGGAAATTACCGGTATCCAGTCCAGCAGGTGTCTCCCACGCCAGTGCCGCGCCCCCCAGCGTGATGTCCTCGGCCGTTGGCGCCGCTGCGCAGTCGGCCCCGGCAAAGCGCCGCAGTTGCTGGCCGAACGGGGTCTGAGCGAGATTGATGCGGACGATGCGGGCAAAATCGGCAACCTGTTCGATGGCGCGCAGCAGCACTTCGCGCACGCTTTTCTTGTCTAGTGTGACCGCATCGCCGTAGCGCGCGCCGATACGGCCGAGTTCTTTTTCCCGTTCGGCGCTATCCTGAATGGTAAGGGCCTGGCACAGATCGTTGGCGTAAGAAGATAGCGCGCGCAGCCGCTCTTCCGGCGTGCGCGGCCGGCGCACCGCGCCCGGTGGCAATCTTTCCATGCTATTGACGATCAGCGGCGGAAAGCCCCAACTGCGGGCGATGCCAATGCCCAGCTCTTCAAAACCGATTCCCAACACCCGCTGCGCCGCGGCCGCTTCACTACACGCCTTGCTCGCTACCAGATTACGGATTTCCTCGGTTTCTTCGGGAAAGTAGAACTGCGCAAGCAGTCTGCCGAGGTTATGAAACATCGAGCAGATAAAGGCTTGTTCCAGGTCGCGGGTGTTGATTTGGACGGCGATGTCCTTGGCGAGAATGCCGGCCAGATTGGCGCGCAGGAACTCTTCCTTGAGCACATTGGCGTTGGCTTTGTCTTGCAGATGCTCGAACAACAGCACGGTGATGGCGATGTTGCGCACCGCATCGAAGCCCAGCACGATGATCGCGCGTGAGATGGTGCTGATGTTGCCGCCACCGGCCTGGCGATAATGGGCGGAATTGACCAGGCGCAGGATTTTGTTGGTGAGCGAGAAATCGCGCAGGATGGTCAGCGACAGTGCGTCGATCGACTCGGTTTCGCTCGAAGCAATCCGGTTGATTGCGCTCACCGATTCGGACAGCGCCGGAAAGTCGCTCTTATGGCGCATCCGACGCAGCAGAAACTCCACCGTGCTTTGTGCGGCTTGACGATCGCGGCCCTCCTCGGGCGGAGCGAGGAAGGCGTCCAACGCCTGACGAAATTCCTCCGCGCTGCGAAAACGCTCCTGCGGATCATGCGCCACCGCGCGCAGGGCGATGGCAGCGATGCGCGGCTCGACCGGCACGCCGGCCGGCATTGCAACCGCCTGTTTGGCCACCTTGTCGATGATGGCCTGGGGGCTGTCACCTTCAAACACGCGGCGGCCGGTGAGCATTTCCAGCAAAATCAGGCCGGCGGCAAACACGTCGGTCTGCTCGCTGACCATATGCCCGATGATGTATTCGGGCGCCATGTAAGCCGGGGTGCCGGATAATTCACGCGAGGACGATCCACCGCCTTCTATCCGCCGGGCGATGCCGAAATCCATCACTCTGGGGTTGCCGCGTTCGTCGATCAGTATGTTCGATGGCTTCAGGTCGCGGTGGATGATGCCTTCCCGATGCGCATGGGCGATGGCGGCAAGAATGGCAGACATCAGGCTGGCCGCGCGCGCAGCAGGAAGGGGCGCTTGGCGGCCGATCAGTTGCGCGAGGCTTTCGCCCGGCACATATTCGAACACCAGATAAAGATCGCCGTCTTGTTCGCCCACTTCAAAAATGGGTACGATCCCGGGGTGGCGCAGTTTGCTGACCAGACGCGCTTCGCCCAGCAGGTCGATATTTTGTCGATCGCTGGCGGCTGCAAAGTGCAGGGTCTTGACCGCGACTTCTCGCTCGAGATGCGGATCGAAGGCCAAATAAACCGCGCTCTGCGCGCCGCGCCCCAGCTCCCCCCTGATTTCAAACCGGCCGATACGTTCGCCCATGATGCGCTTTTGTAGTGTATTGAAGCGTTGCCGCTGCCGTGCAACGTATTACAAAAGTCTCATCCGGTCCAGCGCGGTGCGTACTGGGCGCTTTGCGGTAGGCGGGATTCGAGCCGGCGGGCGTTTGGGTGTGCGGCAGCGGTTGGTGCGTGACGAAGGCGTTTTCAGGGATAGAATCCGCGCTTCTACCTTGAGTGGACTTTTTCGTCGATGAAGCGATTCGAAAGCGCGTTCGAACACTTGCTGTTTTCCAGCCGCTGGCTGATGGCGCCGGTGTATCTAGGCTTGATTCTGGCCATGCTGGTGTTGTTGGTGAAATTCGCCAAGCAGTCATGGCAGCTTCTCGGCGATCTACTCAGCGCGACCGGGCCGGAGGTCATCGTCGGCGTGCTGACCTTGGTCGATACCGCGTTGATCATGAACCTTTTGATCATCATCATCTTCAGCGGCTATGAGAATTTCGTTTCGAAGATGGAGGATTTGCACGGCCACAAAGACCGACCGGATTGGATGGGCCATATCGGTTTTAGCGATCTGAAGATCAAGCTGATCGGCTCGATCGTGGCGATTTCCGGGATCGAGCTGCTCAAGGGCTTCATGAACGTCGGCAAGCTCGATGACCGCGAACTGGCCTGGATGGTGGGCATCCACATCACTTTTGTACTGTCCGGTCTGCTGTACGCAATGATGGACCGCTTGCAGCGGGGCGGCGGGACGCATTGATTCCGCCCATCCGGGCAAGGCCGACAGAGCCGCTTTGCCCCGCGACCGGTCACACTTGAAGCCGGTCGAGCAGTTCGCGTTCGATACGAATGACCAGAGCGTCTTGTGACAGCGCCCGACCGGTGAGCAAAAAAGTGTCTTCGACCCGCTCGCCGAGCGTGGCGATTTTGGCGGTCTGCACATTGATGCCGTACGTCGCCAGCACTTCGGCCACGCCAAACAACAAGCCGGGGCGGTCGGCAGCGGTCAGCGACAAGATGTAGTGGCGCCCGGCATCGTCGGCGCGGATGCTCACCTGCGGGCTGATCGGGAAGTGTTTGACCTGGCGTGACAGCCGGCCTTGCGCTGGGCGCTGGATCGGGGCGTCGGGGCGGTTCAAATGTTCGCTCAGTTCATGCTCGATCAGCAGCACCACGTCACGGTAATGCACGCCTTCTCCGGCAGTTTGCAGCATGAAGCTGTCCAGTGCGTAGCCGTGGCGGGTGGTGTGGACTTTGGCGTCCAGAATGCTAAAGCCCATGCGACCGAAAAAGCCGGTCAAGCGTACGAACAGATCTGCCTGGTCGCGGGTAAATACCATGACCTGGATGCCGTCCTCGTCTTCGAGCACCCGGGCTTTGACCACTGCAGTGTCGGCCGCGATGCGGTAGTAGAGCACCCGGGTGTGCCAGGCGATCTCCTCGGGCGAGTGGCGCATGAAATAAACCGCGTCGAGCTGTGCCCATAGCGGCTCTTCAGTGCCCGGACGCAGGCCATGAAAACGCAGCAGGCGGCGCGCATCTTCCTGACGATCGTCCAGACCCAGCGCCTGCTGCGGCGTGGCGCCGCGCAACAGCCGCTGGGTGGCAAAGAATAAATCCTCCAGCAGCTTGCCTTTCCAGCCGTTCCACACTTTGGGACTGGTGCCGCGGATATCTGCATGGGTGAGTAGATACAGCGCCACCAGGCGGCGTTCGCTACCTACGGTGCGGGCAAAACGGCCGATGACCTCGGGGTCGGAGGTGTCCTCTTTCTGTGCGACATGGCTCATCGTCAGGTGGTGTTCGACCAGCCAGACCACCAGATCGGCATCTTCGGCCGCCAGGCCGTGTTGTTGGCAGAATTCGCGGGCGTCCACCATGCCTAGGCGCGAGTGGTCGCCGCCGCGGCCCTTGGCGATGTCATGGAACAGCGCCGCGATATAGAGCAGCCAGTGGCGCTCGAAGCCGAGCATCAGGCGGGTCATCAGCGGGTATTCGTGGGCATGCTCGCCCATGGTGAAGCGGCGCACGTTGCGCAGCACCATCAGGATGTGCTGATCCACCGTGTAGACGTGGAACAGGTCGTGCTGCATCTGACCGACGATGCGCCGCCACGGCGGCAGATAGCGGCTCAGAATGCCGTATTGGTTCATCCGGCGGAATTCATGCACGATGCCGCGCTTTTGCTGCAGGATTTCCAGAAAAAGCGCACGGTTGGCCGGGTCGGCGCGAAAGGCGGCGTTGATCCGGTTGCGCGCCAGCCATAGCGCGCGCAAAGTGCGCGCGGTCATGCCCTTGAGCTCTGAGCGCTGCTGCAGCACCAGGAAGCATTCGAGTAGCGCCGATGGGTGCTGTTCGAAGACCTGCCCGTGACGGATGTCGAGTAACTCGCGCACCGCCTGAAAGCGCGGATTAATGACGATGGCCGGACCGTTGCGATCGGGGAAAATCTCGGTACCGTAGTTCTGCAGCAAAATGGTGTTGAGCTGCGTGACCTTTTTAGCGGTCAGGTAGTAACGCTGCATCAGCACCTCGGAGGCGCGCCGGGTGGCGGTCGCTTCGATGCCCAATATGCGCGCGAGCTTTTCCTGGTGGTCGAAGAGCAGACGGTCTTCCGCGCGTCCGGTCAAATAGTGCAGGCGAATCCGTAAGTGCTGCAAAAAGCGCTCGACGCTGCGCAGATCCGCGGCCTCCTCGCCGGTGATTAAACGTCGGCGGGCAAGATCGCGCCAGCTGCGCCCCAGGCCGGCCGCACGCGCAATCCAGCCCAGCATCTGCAGGTCGCGCAAGCCGCCGGGGCTTTCCTTGCAGTTCGGTTCCAGGCTGTAGGGGCTGTCGTTGTAGCGCGCGTGACGTTGTTCCTGTTCGAGTTGCTTGGCCTTGAAGAATGCGCGCACGTCCAGTTTTTCATGATAGCGCGCGGAAAACTCGGCAAAGAGCGCGGCATTGCCAGTCAGCGGACGGGCCTCGAGCAAGTTGGTCTGAACGGTGATGTCCTGCGCGGCCGCTTCCAGGCACTCCTGTACCGTGCGCACGCTATGGCCGATTTCCAGGCCGACATCCCAAAGCGCGCCGACCAGGGTGACGAGTCGGCTCTGCACCTCATCGGTGGGTGCAGCCGGCAGCAGGATCAGCAGATCGACATCCGAGCACGGGAACAGCTCGCCGCGCCCATAGCCGCCGACGGCCACCAAGGCGGCCTCGGCGGGCATGTCGCACAGTTGCCAAAGCTGCACGATGGCCTCGTCGACCAAACGGGCGCGCCCTTTGAGCATGGCAGCGGTGCGCGGGTGGGCTTCATAGGCCGCACGCAGCGTGCGATGACCTTCGGCGAGTCGGTCCCGGACCAGCGCAATGGCCTCGCGCAGGCGGTCGGCAGCGGTGGCGTTCATGGCAGTGCCAATCAGGTCGCGGCGGGGACCAGGTGCGCAGCGAAGGTCGGCGGGGGCGGGCAACCGGGTGACAGAGTCAGCACTTCGACCCCGGTTTCGGTGACCAGAACGGTGTGCTCCCATTGCGCCGACAGGCTGCGGTCCTTGGTGACGATGGTCCAGCCGTCGGGTAGTTCGGAGATTGCCGCTTTACCGGCGTTGATCATCGGTTCGATGGTGAAAATCATGCCGGGTAGTAGCATCGGGCCGGTGCCGGGCTTGCCGTAATGCAACACCTGCGGTTCTTCATGGAATTTCAGGCCGATGCCGTGTCCGCAGAACTCGCGTACCACCGAAAATCCATTGCCTTCGGCATGCGTCTGGATGGCATGGCCAATGTCGCCCAGGCGGCCGCCGGGACGCACCGCGGCAATGCCCAGCCACAGGCATTCATAGGTGATCTGGCATAGCCGCTTGGCCAGAATCGTGCTGTCTCCGCCCACGATGAACATGCGGCTGGTGTCGCCGTGATAGCCGTCTTTGATGACGGTGATATCCAAATTGACGATATCTCCTTTCTTGAGCGCCTTGTCGCCGGGCACGCCGTGACAGACTTGATGATTGACCGAGGCGCAAATGGACTTGGGATAAGGCGGATAACCCGGCGGGGCGTAGTTCAACGGTGCCGGGATGGTGTGCTGCACCTCGACCATGTAGTGGTGGCATAGGCGGTCGAGTTCGCCGGTGGTCACCCCTGGTTTTACGAACGGTTCGATGTAATCGAGTACTTCGGCAGCCAGGCGGCAGGCAATGCGCATTTTTTCAATGTCGCGCGGGGTTTTTATCGTGATGCTCATCTGTTGGAGGCAGGGCCGTCAAAAGTAAGAAGGCTAGCGTATGCGCGGTTTATGGGCAAATGGGCTGCCGTTGGGGTGCCTTGAGCGCGGTCATGAACGAGTGCTATCATCTTGGGCTTGTCCGCTCGATGGGCGGGCAAAATCCACACGCCCGGCAAAAGGTCTCAACAGGGTCTCAAGATGCCTCGAGAGGCCTGCCGAAAGGGTCTGTTAGCCTGGTTCTTTGGGCGACGGTACGGGTGGCAGGCGCGATGTGCTCGGTGTCGTGTCCGTCCAGCCATGTCGGGCGGCGGTTCAACCCTTTGTTTGGAGTTTCACCATGACTGTAACGATGCGTCAGATGCTCGAAGCGGGCGTCCATTTTGGTCATCAGGCCCGTTTCTGGAATCCGCGCATGGCGCCGTATATCTTCGGCCAGCGCAACAAGATTCACATCATCAACCTCGAAAAGACCATGGGCAAGTATCTGGAAGCCATGGCTTTCGTGCGTAAGTTGGCGGCCAATCGCGGCACGATCCTGTTTGTCGGTACCAAACGCCAGGCCCGGGAAATCATCGCCGAAGAGGCGCGCCGCGCCGGCATGCCTTATGTGGACGAGCGCTGGCTGGGTGGTATGCTGACCAACTTCAAGACCGTCAAGCAGTCGATCAAGCGTCTCAAGGATATGGAGGCGATGGTGGAAGATGGCTCCATCGAGCGCCTGTCCAAAAAAGAAGCGCTGATGGCCTCCCGTGAGCTGGACAAGCTGCAGCGAGCCATCGGCGGGATCAAAGAAATGGGCGGTCTGCCCGATGCGCTGTTCGTCGTCGATGTCGGCTATCACAAGATTGCCGTCAGCGAAGCGCAAAAGCTGGGTATTCCGGTGGTGGCGGTGGTCGACACCAATCACTCGCCCGAGGGCATCGATTACGTCATTCCGGGTAACGATGACTCCTCGCGGGCCATCCGCCTGTATGCTCGCGGCGTCGCCGATGCCGTGCTGGAAGGTCGCAGCCAGGCGCTGCAGGAAGTGGTGGCCGCCAGCAGTGACGAGTTCGTCGAGGTCGAAGAAAGCGCCGGAGAAGCCGAGCAGGGCTGATTAGGCGACAACGGATTTGCGCCCCGCCAAGAGACGGCGGGGCAATGGTTTCAATCGGACTTTCAGGAGTTAGCATGGCGGAAATTACCGCAAGCATGGTCAAAGAGCTGCGCGAAAAGACCGATGCGCCGATGATGGAGTGCAAAAAGGCGCTGTCCGAGGCCGCAGGCGACATGGCCAAGGCTGAGGAAATCCTGCGCATCAAACTGGGTAACAAGGCTTCCAAGGCGGCCGCACGGGTGGCTGCGGAAGGTGTCGTGGCGGTCAATGTGTCGGCCGACGGCAAGCTGGGTTCGATCATCGAGGTCAATTGCGAGACCGACTTCGTGGCCAAAAATGACGATTTTCTGGCTTTGGTCAAAGGCTGCGCCGAACTGGTGACCACGAAAAATCCCGCCGACGTGGCGGAATTGAGCGCGCTGCCGATGGGCGATGGCACGGTCGAGTCCACCCGCGCCGCGTTGGTGGGCAAGATCGGGGAAAACATGTCGATCCGCCGCTTCAAGCGTTTCGAGGCTACCGGTCGGCTGTACTCCTACATTCACGGCGGGGCCAAGGTTGGCGTGCTGCTTGATCTCGTCGGCGGCGACGAGCAGTTGGGCAAGGACATCGCCATGCACATCGCCGCCTCCAAGCCCAAAGCGCTGGATGCCGCCGGTGTGCCCCAGGAGCTGATCGACACCGAGCGGCGTGTGGCCATCGAAAAGGCCCGCGCCGACAACAAGCCGGAAGCCATGCTGGAAAAAATCGCTGAAGGCACCGTGCAGAAGTTCCTCAAAGAAGTGACGCTGCTGGCGCAGGTCTTTGTCAAAGCCGAAGACGGCAAGCAGACCATCGAGCAGTTGCTCAAGTCTCGTAATGCTTCGGTTGCCGGCTTTGCGCTGTATCTGGTGGGCGAAGGCATCGAGAAAAAAGTCAGCGACTTTGCCGCCGAAGTCGCCGCGCAAGCCGCGGCGGCGCAAAAGTAAGAGGCTTTTCGCATGACTGCCGCCGCCTATAAGCGCATTTTGCTCAAGCTCTCGGGCGAAGCCCTGATGGGGGACGACGCCTACGGGATCAACGAACAGGTCGTCAGTCGCATCGTGGCCGAGATCGGCGATGTGGTTCGCCTTGGCGTTCAGGTGGGCGTGGTGATTGGCGGCGGCAACATTTTCCGCGGCATGAAGGGCTCGGCCAGCGGCATGGATCGCACCACGGCCGACTACATGGGCATGTTGGCTACGGTGATGAATGCCATGGCGCTGGCCGACGCCATGCGCCGTGCCGATGTCGAGGCGCGTGTGCAGTCGGCGCTGCGTATCGATCAGGTGGTCGAGCCTTATATTCGCGGGCGCGCCATCCGCCATCTGGAGGAAGGTCGGGTGGTGATCTTTGCCGCCGGTACCGGTAATCCTTTTTTCACCACCGATACCGCAGCGGCGCTGCGCGGTTCGGAAATCGGCGCCCAGATCGTACTGAAAGCCACCAAGGTCGACGGGGTCTATACTGCCGACCCCAAAAAAGATCCGGATGCGCAGCGTTATCATCGGATCAGTTTCGATGAGGCCATCGGCCGCAATCTGGCGGTGATGGATGCCACCGCTTTCGCGTTGTGCCGCGACCAGAAACTGCCGATCAACGTATTTTCGATCTTCAAGCCCGGTGCATTGCGCCGTGTGGTGATGGGTGAAGACGAAGGTACGCTAGTTCATTCCTGAGGATTCGAGCATGATTTCCGAACTCAAGAAAACGACCGAGCAGAAAATGCAAAAGTCGATCGAGGTGCTCAAGGCCGATCTGGCCAAGGTACGCACCGGGCGTGCGCATACCGGTCTGCTCGATCACGTGATGGTGGAATACTACGGCTCCATGGTGCCGGTGAATCAGGTTGCCAACGTCACCCTGATCGATGCGCGCACCATCGGCGTGCAGCCGTGGGAAAAAAACATGATTTCCAAAGTGGAGAAAGCGATCCGCGATTCCGATCTTGGGCTCAACCCCGCTGCGCAAGGCGAGATCATCCGTGTGCCGATGCCGCCGTTGACCGAAGAGCGACGTCGCGATCTGACCAAGGTGGTACGTCATGAGGGCGAAACCGCCAAGGTGGCCGTGCGCAACCTGCGCCGCGAGGCTAATCAGCAGCTCAAGGATGCGGTCAAGGACAAGCTGATCACCGAAGACGAAGAGCGCCGCGCCGAGGATGACATTCAAAAACTCACCGACCGCGCCGTTGCTGAAATCGACAAGCTGCTTGCGCAAAAAGAGCAGGAGTTGATGCAGATCTGATCCGCACGGACGGATCTGCATCCTGTGTGGGTCTGCGCGCGCACCCCATGATTGAGACGCCCTTTGCCAGTTCGACGCGCAGCATCCCCGAGGTGGGCGCGGTGCCGCGCCATATTGCCATCATCATGGATGGCAACGGGCGTTGGGCGCGTCAGCGCCTGATGCCTCGGGTCGCTGGCCATACCCGTGGCGTGGAGACGGTGCGTGAGGTGATTCGCGCCTCGATGGAACGCGGGGTGTCTTATCTCACCCTGTTTGCTTTCAGCTCCGAAAACTGGCGGCGTCCCGCGGACGAAGTCTCTTTTTTGATGCAGCTGTTCATGCGCGCGCTGCAAAAAGAAGTCGACCGTCTGCACAAAAACGGCATCCGTTTTCGCGTCATCGGTGATCTATCGCGCTTTGACGCCAAATTGGTCGACTTGATCCGCAGCGCCGAAGCGCTCACTGCGGACAATCGTGCGCTCACCTTGAGCGTTGCGGCCAACTATGGCGGGCGCTGGGACATTCTGCAAGCAGTCAACCGCATCCTGGCACGCGACCCGGAGCGTCGCGAGGCAATCACCGAAGAGCAGCTGGCGGCCGAACTGGCGATGAACTACGCCCCGGAGCCGGACCTTTTCATCCGCACCGGCGGTGAGCAACGCATCAGCAACTTTTTGCTGTGGCAGCTTGCTTATACCGAATTATTCTTCACCGATACCTTGTGGCCGGACTTTGATGCCAACGCCTTGGATCAGGCGATCGCTTGGTATCGCCAGCGTGAGCGGCGCTTTGGACGCACCAGCGAGCAGTTGCAGCAGCATTCGGCCGACGTGTCGTCGGCAAAGCCGGGTGAGCATGCTTAAGACGCGCATCATCACCGCATTGCTGCTGCTAGGCGCCCTATTGGGCGCCGTGTTCTATCTGCCCGCGCCCGCATGGCTGCTGTTGTGCGCTGTGCTGTGTGGCGCGGCCGGCTGGGAGTGGGGGGCGCTGACTCGGCTGCCACGATCCCAGCGGGTGGCCTTCGCGCTTTTTTTGAGCGGGCTGTGCTTGTTGGCCGGACTGGCCAGTGGTTTGCAGCGCGCCCACGGGGCCATGTCCGCGGCCTTGAGCGGTGTTTACTTGCTCAGCGCCGTGTTTTGGCTTTTCGTGGTGCCGCTGTGGTTGCGGTACGGCTGGCGGCTGTCTGGTTTGGGCGCAGCCGCTGCGGTGGGGTTGATCGTTCTGCTGCCGCCTGCGCTGGCACTGGCGCATCTGCGTCAGTGGGGGCCGTGGCTGGTGTTGGCAGCGCTGGCAGTGTGCTGGGTTGCCGATATTGCCGCTTACTTTTCGGGTCGGGCGTTCGGGCGGCGCAAGTTGGCGCCAAATATCAGTCCCGGCAAAACTTGGGAAGGCGTCGTTGGCGCCGTCGTCGGTGTGCTGGTCTACGGTTTTGCGGCGGTGACCGGGTTGTTCAAACCCGCCTGGACCTCGGCCGTTGTGCTGCTTTTCGGCTTCGCCCTGGTTGCGTTGACCGGGCTGAGCGTGGTCGGCGATTTGTTCGAGTCCTTACTCAAGCGCCATGCCGGCCTCAAAGATAGCGGCACGCTGCTGCCGGGTCACGGTGGCGTACTCGACCGCATCGACAGCCTGACCTCCACCTTGCCGCTGTTGGCGCTGGCGGCGCTTTGGTTTCTCCGCTGAACATGACCACCTCCGTCCAGCGCCTCACGGTACTCGGCGCCACTGGCTCGATCGGCTTGTCCACCCTGGATGTGGTGGCGCGCCATCCAGACCGTTTCGAGATTTTTGCACTGACTGCGCATCGTCAGGTCGATGCCTTGTTCGGACAATGTCTGCGCTTCAATCCGCGTTTTGCGGTGCTTGCCGACGAGCCGGCTGCCGCTACATTGCGTTGCCGTTTGCGCGAGGCGGGCAGTCGGGTCGAGGTGCTCTCGGGCGGCCGGGCGTTGGCCGAAGTGGCCGAGCATCCGGATGTGGACGTGGTGATGGCGGCAATTGTCGGTGCGGCCGGCTTGCAACCGACCTTGGCGGCTGCCCGTGCCGGCAAGAAAGTGTTGCTGGCCAACAAGGAAGCGCTGGTGCTGTCCGGGCAATTGTTCATGGATGCGGTGGCCGCCAGCGGCGCGCTGCTTTTGCCCATCGACAGCGAACACAACGCCGTTTTTCAGGCGCTGCCGACTGGCTATCGGCGGGATCCGGACGCCTGCGGGGTGCGTCGCATTTTGCTCACTGCATCCGGCGGGCCGTTTCGCTGCGCTCAACCCGAGGAACTCGATGCGGTCACCCCTGAGCAGGCGTGTGCGCATCCAAACTGGGTGATGGGGCGCAAGATTTCGGTCGATTCGGCCACCATGATGAACAAGGGCTTGGAGGTCATCGAGGCGCACTGGCTGTTTGGGGTGCCGGCCGAGCGGATAGACGTGGTGGTGCATCCGCAAAGCGTGATCCATTCGATGGTGGAATATGTCGACGGTTCGGTGCTTGCCCAACTGGGCAATCCAGACATGCGCACACCCATCGCCCATGCATTGGCCTGGCCGCAGCGCATCGAGGCCGGGGTGCGTTCGCTGGATTTGTTCGAAATCGCCCGGCTGAGCTTCGAACGCCCGGATTTTGAGCGCTTCCCCTGTTTGGCGCTGGCGTATCGGGCGCTGCGCGAAGGTGGAGCCGCCGCGGCGGTGCTCAATGCCGCCAATGAGGAGGCAGTGGCCGCCTTCCTGGATCGCGTTTTACCGTTCCGGCGTATCGCCGAGGTCATCGACGCCACTTTGGAACGCGCGCAGGGCTTGTCGGTCGATTCGCTCGACGCCGTGCTCGCCACCGATCTACGCGCACGGCAGATCGCCACAGAGGAAATCCATAACCGCCGATGAATTTACTCGATTACCTGCTGCCGTTTGCCGCAGCGCTTGGTTTGCTGATCCTGGTGCATGAGCTGGGCCATTATCTGGTTGCACGCTGGTGCGGGGTCAAGGTGCTGCGCTTTTCGATCGGTTTTGGCAAGCCGTTGCTGGCCTGGCGCGGCGGGCGCGATCGCACCGAATGGGCGCTGGCCGCTTTTCCGCTGGGCGGTTATGTGAAGATGCTCGATGAGCGCGAAGGGGAAGTAGCGGCGCACGAAGTGCATCGCGCCTTCAACCGGCAGTCGGTCTATCGCCGCTTTGCCATCGTGGCCGCTGGCCCGCTGGCGAACTTTATTCTGGCCATCGCCCTGTACTGGGGCCTGTTTGCGACCGGTGTGGAGGAGTTGCGACCGCGGGTAGCGCTGGTCGAGGGGCAGTCGATTGCGGCCGCGGCCGGCATGCGTGACGGCGATCTGGTCACCGCAATCGACGGCGAGCCGGTGCACAGTTGGCAGGAGCTGCGTTGGGTGCTGTTGCGTCATGCGTTGGACGCGCGCCAAGTCACCCTGACGGTGCGCACTTACGAAGGTGTGCTCGCCTATCGGCAATTGAATCTGTCGGGCATTGCCATCGATGCCGATGAGGATCTGGTGCAGCGCCTGGGACTGCAACCTTGGCGGCCACGAATCGATCCGGTGGTCGGACAATTGGTGCAAGGCGGCGCGGCCGAACGCGCCGGCGTGCGCGAAGGTGATCGTTTCATCGAACTGGGCGGCGAGCCGCTGGAGTCTTGGAGCGATCTGGTGGCCAAGGTACGGGTTGCAGGTGGAAAACCGCTGCCGGCCGTGCTCGAGCGTGACGGCAGCCGGATCGAAGTAACGCTGGTGCCGGACCTGACCGATGAGGGCGGCGAACGTGTCGGCCGTATTGGCGTGGCGGTGGCCCGCCCGCCCGCCGGGGATCATGATGCGATGTTCGCGGTGGTTCGCTACGGGCCAGTAGAGAGCTTTGTCAAAGCGCTGCGGCAGACTTGGGAGACCAGTGTGCTCAGCCTGCGCATGATGGGGCGGATGATCACCGGCGAAGTGTCGTGGAAAAACCTCTCCGGCCCGGTGACGATCGCCGACTATGCGGGGCAGACTGCGCAGCTCGGCTGGGGGCAGTATCTCAAGTTCGTGGCCTTGATCAGCATCAGCCTGGGCGTGCTGAACCTGCTGCCCATCCCGGTGCTAGATGGCGGTCATTTGATGTACTATACGATCGAAATTATCAAAGGCGGCCCGGTTTCCGAGCGCGTCATGGAAATTGGTCAGCAGATCGGCCTTGTCTTGCTCGCGATGCTCATGGCGTTCGCCTTCTACAACGACATTTCCCGTCTTATTTCCGGCTGAATCCCGATGAACCGCAAGCTCCTATCCGGGCTGATCATGGCCCTTTTTGCGTCCGCGCCGGCAATCGCTTTCGATCCTTTTGTCGTCAAAGATATTCGTATCGAAGGTATCCAGCGTACCGAGGCCGGTACCGTTTTCAACTATTTGCCGGTGCGTGTGGGCGATACTTTCTCCGAGGCGCAGGCTGCGGAGGCGATCAGCGCACTGTTTGCGACCGGCTTTTTCAGCGATGTCCGTATCGAAGTCGAAAACGATGTGCTGGTGGTGTTGGTCGATGAGCGGCCGGCGATCGCGCAAATCGATTTCGTCGGGGTCAAAGAATTCGACAAAGAGGCGCTCAAAAAAGGTCTGCGCGAAGTCGGATTGGCCGAGGCGCGTATTTTTGACCGCTCGCTGGTCGAACGTGCCGAGCAGGAGCTCAAGCGTCAGTATTTGTCGCGCGGAAAATACTCGGCGGTGATCACCACCACGGTCACACCGCTGGAGCGCAATCGTGTGGCGGTGAACTTTACGGTCGACGAGGGCGAGGTCGCCAAGATCCGTCAGATCAAAATCATCGGCGCCACAGCTTTCAAGGAAGACGATCTGCTCGATCTGTTCCAGTTGCGCACGCCCGGTTGGCTGACCTGGTACACCAAGAATGACCAGTATTCCCGGCAGAAACTGTCGGCTGACCTGGAGACGCTGCGCTCTTATTACCTGGACCGTGGTTATCTCGATTTCAATATCGATTCCACTCAGGTGTCGATTACGCCGGATAAAAAGGACATTTATATCACTGTCAGCATTACCGAAGGCGAACGCTACACTGTCACGGGGGTACGCTACACCGGAGAGCTGGTATTGGATGAAGCCAAATACCGCGAAGTCACGCAATTGCGTCCCGGTGATATTTTTTCGCGCGAAAAGCTGACCGAGACCACCAAAGCCATCAGCGATTTGCTGAGCAACGAAGGCTACGCTTTCGCCAACGTAAACGCGGCGCCTGAGGTCGATAAAGAAAAACGTGAGGTGGCTTTTACCATCATTGTCGACCCGGGTCGCCGGGTGTATGTCCGGCGCATCAACGTCGGCGGCAATACCAAAACCCGCGACGAAGTGGTACGGCGGGAAATGCGCCAAATGGAAGGGGCCTGGTATGACGCCGCGGCAATCAATAAGTCGCGCAGCCGCATCGACCGGCTGGGCTTTTTCGATGAGGTCAACGTCGAAACCAAACCGGTTGCGGGCAGCACCGATCAGGTCGATGTCGATTTCACCGTCAAGGAGCGTCCCACCGGCAATCTGATGCTCGGTGCGGGTTTCTCGAGTTCGGAAAAGATCACTTTGTCGGCGTCGGTTTCCCAGCAAAACCTGTTCGGTAGCGGTAACGCCATGACGCTGGGCTTGAATACCAGCAAAACCAATCGCACCTATGCGCTCTCATTCACCAATCCGTACTATACGGTAGACGGCATCAGCCTGGGGTGGGACATTTACCACCGCACCTATGATCCGTCCCAATCGTATTCAGTGTCGCGCTATAAAACGGTCTCGACCGGTGCGGGGCTGCGTCTTGGCTATCCGATCGCCGAGGATGACCGCATCAACTTCGGCTTGGCGGCCGATCGTACCGAGATCACCACATACGAGGACAGCACCCAGCGTTACAAGGATTTCTGCATCGACTTCGGGTGCAGCAATCCGAGCGGCGTCGGCACGGTAACGGTCAACAGCCTGGTGTTATCTGCCGGTTGGTCGCGGGATGGGCGCGACAGTTTTCTGTATCCACGCCGCGGGGTCTATCAAAACGTCTTTGCCGAATATGCCGCACCGCCGGGCAAGCTCGAATACATCAAGGCGGGTTACCAGTATCAGCACTGGTTCCCGATCGGGCGTGACTACGCCTTGATGCTCAATGGTGAAATTGGTTGGGCCAAGGGTCTGGGCGGCAAGCAAATGCCGTTCTACAAAAACTTCTACGTCGGCGGCCTGGGTTCGGTACGGGGCTTTGAACAAAGCTCGATCGGTCCCAAGGATTCCGCGGGCGATGCCCTGGGCGGCACCCGCAAACTGGTGGCCAACGCGGAGTTTTACTTTCCGCTGCCCGGCTCGGGGACCGAC
This sequence comes from Pseudothauera hydrothermalis, assembly GCF_003345255.1. Lineage (GTDB taxonomy): Bacteria > Pseudomonadota > Gammaproteobacteria > Burkholderiales > Rhodocyclaceae > Pseudothauera > Pseudothauera hydrothermalis. The sequence goes on from NZ_CP029331.1 coordinate 1,425,944, forward strand.
CGCTCGTTCCGTGTGTCGACCTTCCTCGATGCCGGCTATGTCTGGGGTGAAGACGCCAACGGCCGTCAGCAGAAGATCAATTTCAGCGATCTACGTTACAGTACCGGTCTTGCCTTTTCCTGGAGTTCGCCGATCGGTCCGTTGAAGTTCAGTTTGGGTTTTCCGCTCAAGAAGGACAAAGACGACGAGGTGCAGCGGTTCCAGTTCCAGTTGGGCTCGGTATTCTGATCAGGCCGCGGGGCCAGGTTTGTGTTGGAGGCAGCAGTGAAATTTCGTACCGTTTCCGTTCTCGCCGCAATGCTTTTGGGTTTTGCCGCGCAGGGCGCATTGGCCGAATCTAAGATCGGCTTTGTCAACTCGGACCGTGTCATGCGCGAAGCTGCGCCCGCGGTGCGCGCTCAGCAGCGTCTCGAAAAGGAGTTCGAACGCCGTGACCAGGAGCTGCAACGCATGGCGGCGGATCTGCAGGCCATGCAAGAAGATCTCGAACGCAATGCGCTGACCATGGCCGAGGCCGATCGTCGTAACAAAGAGCGTGCGTTCAATGATCTCAATCGCGACTTCCAGCGCAAACAGCGCGAGTTCCGCGAAGATCTCAATCAGCGCCGCAACGAGGAATTGGCCACCGTGCTGGATAAGGCCAACGCTGCGGTCAAACGGATCGCCGAGAGCGAAAATTACGACATCATTTTCCAGGAAGCGGTGTACGCCAATCCGCGCATCGATATCACCGACAAAGTGATCAAGGCGCTTGCCGAAAGCAAGTAAACGGGCAGGGGGCGATGGTCCGTCTGGATGAACTGGTCGCCCGCTTTGGGGGCGAACTTCTCGGCGACCCCGCGGTGGTGGTGCGCCGGGTCGCTACGCTGGAGCAGGCGGACGAAGGCGATCTGGCTTTTCTAGCCAATCCTCGGTACGCCGGGCGGTTGCGCGACTGCAAAGCTTCGGCGGTGATTTTGGCACCGGATTCGTGCGCGCTGACCGATCTGCCGCGTATCGTGACCGCCGAGCCGTATGTGTATTTTGCCCGGGTCGCGCAGTTCTTCAGTCCGCCGGAGCGCCCTGCGCCGGGTGTGCATGAGACCGCGGTGGTCGACACTGCGGTGCCGGATTCGGTGAGTATCGGCGCGGGGGCTACGGTGGGCGCCGGTGTACGCCTGGGTCACAACGTGGTCATCGGTGCGGGCTGCCATATCGGTCGCGGTGTAGTCATCGGCGAAGGCACGCGGCTTTATGCCGGGGTCACGGTTTATCACGATTGCGTGATCGGTAAGCGGTGTATTGTCCATGCCGGTGTGGTGATCGGTGCAGACGGTTTTGGTTTTGCCCGCGAACGCGACGGCCGCTGGATCAAGATTCCGCAGACCGGACGGGTGATCGTCGGCGACGATGTCGAGATCGGCGCCAACACCACCATAGATCGCGGCGCGCTGGACGACACCGTGCTTGGCAATGGCGTCAAGCTGGATAACCAGATTCAAATCGCCCACAACGTGCGTATCGGTGAGCACACTGCGATTGCCGGGTGCGTAGGCATCGCCGGCAGCACCACGATTGGCGCACGCTGCATGATAGGCGGACAGGCCGGCATCATCGGCCATTTGGTGATCGCCGACGACGTGGTGGTATCGGCCGGCACGCTAGTGACCAAGTCCATCCGCCGCGCTGGCGTCTATACCGGCAATCTGCCGGTGCAAACCCACCCCGACTGGGTCAAAAATTTTGCGCATTTGCGCCACCTGGATGACATGGCGGCTAGAATACGCGCCCTCGAAAAACGCCTGGATAAGGCAGATTCTGTCTGACACGCCATGGATATCAACGAAATCCTGCAATACCTCCCGCATCGCTATCCCTTTTTGCTGGTGGATCGGGTGCTGGAGATCGAAGAAGGTAAACGCATCCTGGCGTTGAAAAACGTCACCATCAACGAACCCTTTTTTCCTGGCCACTTTCCCAATCACCCGGTGATGCCCGGTGTGCTGATCGTCGAGGCGATGGCGCAGGCCGCCGCCTTGCTGTCGTTCAAGACCATGGGTGTGAAGCCGGATGACAACTCGGTGGTGCTGTTCGCTGGCATCGACAGCGTGCGTTTCAAACGCCAAGTGGTGCCGGGCGATCAGTTGTTGTTCGATGTCGAGATCCTGCAAGGGAAGCGCAACATCTACAAATACAAGGGGGTGGCGCGTGTGGGCGACCAAATCGCCACCGAGGCCGAACTGATGTGTGCGCTCAAGACCAAGTCATGATTCATCCCAGCGCAATCGTGCACCCCGGGGCCAAACTTGGCGAAAACGTCCATATCGGCCCGTACTCGATCATCGGCGAGCATGTCGAAATCGGCGACAACACCCGGATCGGTCCGCATGTGGTCATTGAAGGTCACACCCGTATCGGTTGCGACAACGAAATCTTCCAGTTTTGTTCCATCGGTGCACCCCCGCAAGACAAGAAATACGATGCGGAACCCACCCGGCTGGAAATCGGTGACCGCAACACCATCCGCGAATATTGCTCGTTCAACGTCGGCACCGCTCAGGACGCCGGTGTGACCCGCATCGGCAACGACAATTGGATCATGGCCTACGTGCATGTTGCCCATGATTGCCAAGTGGGTAACCACACTATTTTTGCCAACAATGCCACGCTGGCTGGCCATGTGCACGTGGGCGACTGGGCGATTCTTGGTGGCTTTACCGGCGTGCATCAATTCGTGCGCATCGGCGCGCACAGCTTTTGCGGCGTGGGCACTGTACTGCTGCAGGATTTACCCCCCTATGTCACGGTGTCGGGTAGTCCGGCGCAGCCGCACGGCATCAACAGCGAAGGGCTTAGGCGTCGCGGTTTTTCATCCGCAGGCATTATGGCTATCAAACGCGCCTATCGCACGCTGTACCGCAGCGGCCTCAAACTGGACGAGGCGCGCGATAAGATCGCCGAGATAGCGGCCGAGCACCAAGAAGTGGGAATTTTTCTCGATTTCATCGCCCACAGCGCGCGCGGCATCGTCCGTTAGGACTGCGCCGCTGCGCTGCGCGGATGTCCTGCTCGTTACGCCGACCTCACATGCCCATCCGAATCGCCATGGTTGCCGGGGAAGCCTCCGGGGATCTGCTTGCCAGCCATTTGATCCGCGCCATCCGTGGTCATCTGCCCGATGCCCAGTTCTTTGGCATCGGCGGTCCCAAAATGCAGGCCGAAGGCTTCGAGCTGCTGTGGCCTTGTGAGCTGCTTGCGGTGCATGGCTATGTCGACGCGCTCAAGCGATACCGCGAACTGTCGGGCCTACGCAAATCCTTGCTTGCGCGCATTCGTCGCGAGCGGCCGGACGCCTTCATCGGGGTCGACGCGCCGGATTTCAACCTGTGGCTGGAAGGTAAGGTGAAAGCTGCCGGCATGCCGGCGATCCACTTCGTCAGCCCGTCGATCTGGGCTTGGCGGGGCGGGCGGATTCGTAAAATCGCGCGCTCGGTATCGCACATGCTGTGCCTGTTTCCTTTTGAGCCGCCGCTCTATGAAAAAGCCGGCGTGCCGGTGACTTATGTCGGCCACCCGCTGGCCGATGTCTTGCCGCTTGCGCCCAACCGGCTGCAGGCCCGGGAAACTTTGAATCTGCGCGAGGACGCTACGGTGCTGGCCATGCTGCCGGGCAGCCGACAGTCCGAAGTGCGCAATCTTGCCGACATCTTTATTGCCACCGCGCGCCTGCTGCACCAGCGTCGGCCCGAACTGCTCTTTCTGGTGCCGCTGACCACCCGGGAGACGCGGCAGTTGTTCGACGAAGCGATCTACCGCAACCAGGCCGCCGATCTGCCGATCCGCATGCTGTACGGCCATGCGGTCGATGCCATGACTGCCGCGGACGCGGTGCTCGTGGCCAGCGGCACCGCCAGCCTGGAAGCCGCGTTGATCAAGAGGCCGATGGTGATTACTTACCGCATGGGCAAGTGGCAGTACCGTTTGATGAAGCGGCTGGCCTATTTGCCCTGGGTGGGTTTGCCCAACATCTTGTGCCAGGATTCGCTGGTGCCCGAGCTGCTGCAGGACGACGCCACGCCGCAGAGGCTGGCCGAGGCACTGGAGCGCTGGCTGAACGACCCGACGGCCTGCCAGGCACTGGCCGAACGCTTCACCGCGCTGCATCACAGTCTGCGCCAAGGTACCGCCGACAAGGCTGCCGGCGCGATCCTGCCCTACTTGGTCGGAGCCGAAGAATGCAGGCTGCGCGCGGTCTGCTGATCTGCGGCGTGGACGAGGCCGGTCGCGGCCCGCTGTGTGGCCCAGTGGTCGCCGCCGCGGTGATTCTCGATCCGGCGCGGCCGATCGCTGGCCTGGCCGATTCCAAGAAGCTCAGCGAGAAGGTGCGTGCGCAACTTGCGCCTCTGATCCGCGAGCGGGCGCTGGCCTGGGCGGTGGCCGAGGCCAGCGTCGAGGAAATCGACCGGCTGAACATCCTGCACGCTAGCCTGCTGGCGATGCGGCGTGCAGTCGAAGCGCTGCCCAAGGTGCCTGACGAGGTGCTGGTCGACGGCAACCGCTGCCCGCCACTGAACCTGCCGGTGCGCGCCATCGTCAAGGGCGATGCGCGCGAGCCGGCGATCTCTGCCGCGTCCATCCTTGCCAAAACCGCACGCGATGCGGCCATGGTGGCGTTGGACGCCGAGTTTCCGCACTATGGACTGGCCCAACACAAAGGTTATCCCACGGCTGGGCACCTGGCGGCCATCCGTCGCTACGGGGTGGCGCCCTTTTACCGACGCAGTTTCGCCCCGGTGCGCGCGATCCTAGAAAACCCGCCGCTGTGGGGCGAGGAGGGCTGGTAATGACCGTGCACCATTTGATGTTGTTTTTTCATGTCTTGGGCGTGGCCGTGTGGGTCGGCGGCATGGCTTTCGCTTGGGGCTGCCTGCGGCCGGCGGCAAAGCAGTTACCGCCTGCGCAGCGCCTGCCTCTGTGGGCGGCCAGCTTCTCACGTTTCTTTCCGCTGGTCTGGGCTGCGGTGGCGCTGATCACGCTGTCGGGCATCTTCATGCTGCTGGAAACCGGTTTCGCGCGCGCGCCGCGCGCTTGGCATGCGATGCTGCTCACCGGCGCGGTGATGATCGGGGTATTTGCCAGCATCTGGTTCGGACCCTGGGCGCGCTTGCAGCGTGCGGTGCGTGTGGAGGACTGGGCCAGCGCTGCGGTGGCGCTCAACGCCATCGGTCAACGGGTGGCCTTCAACCTGGCGCTGGGCGTGGTGACCATTGCGGTGGCCACGCTCGGTCTTGCGCTGTGAAAACGATCCACTCGCGCGACAATCCCACCGTCCGTCGCCTGCACGCCTTGGCTGGCTCGGCGCGGGAGCGCCGCAAATATGGCCAAACCCTGCTCGACGGCGCCCATCTGCTGGCGGCTGCGCGCCAGGCCCGCTGGCCACTCAAGGAGTTGGTGGTCAGTGACCACGGACTGGCGCAGGCGGAAATCGTGAAATTGCTCGACGATGCAGCGGACGCGCCGATCCTGCATCTACCCGATCGGCTGTTCGCATACGTCAGTCCGGTCGACAGCCCTTCCGGCGTGCTCGCGGTGATCGATCTACCGGCGCCGCCGCCGGTCAAGCCTTTGCGTGACACCGTGGTGCTGCTCGATGGCGTTCAGGATACCGGCAATCTCGGCACCATCCTGCGCACCGCGGCGGCGGCCGGGGTAGGTGATGTGTTATTGACCCGCGGTTGCGCACAGGCGTGGTCGCCTCGCGTGCTACGCGCCGGCATGGGCGCGCATTTCGTGCTGCGCGTCCATGAGGCTGTAGATGTCGGTGCGCGTCTGGCCGGTTTTTGTGGTCCACGGATTGCCACGGCACTCACCGCCGGGGCGCGGAGTCTGTACGAGGTCGATCTGACCGGTCCGGTAGCGTGGTTGTTCGGCGCGGAAGGACAGGGGCTTTCCCCCGAAGTGGCCGCGCTGGCCAGTCTAACGGTGACGATTCCGATGCAGGGCATGATCGAGTCGCTCAATGTCGGGGCGGCCGCAGCAGTCTGCCTGTTCGAGCAATTGCGGCAACAGCGGTGCCGCTGATCGGGCGCACCGTCCATTGACAGTGTATTGACAGCGACTGGCGCGGGCGCAACACTCGCGCCTTGAAGCCCCATGGAGGTTGAGCATCCAACCCGCACTACGACAAGGAGCGCGACGACAAACTCAGACCAACCTTCCACACCGAGGAGACAACATGACCGCGATTTTTGCCAAGACCCGCAAAGGGCAGGAAGAAATCGAACATCGCAGCGCCGGATTGAGTCCGCGCGCGCGCAGGCTGCTGATTCTGTTCGACGGCAAGCGCCCCGTGGATGAGGTACGCGCGCTGATGCCCGACCCGCAACTGGATGAGACGCTGGCGCTGCTGCTTCAAGATGGCTTTATCGAACAGATCGGCGGCGCGACTGCCACGCCCGCCGCGCCCCCCGACGGGGGCGATGCCACCGTTCAAGTGCCGGCCAAGCCGGTCGATCCCAAGCAACTGGAGATGGCCCGTAACTTCATGCTCAACTCGTTACGGACCTTCAACGGTCCCTACGGCAACATCGATCTGATGACTCGCATCAATGACAGCCGCAGCGCAAGCGAACTCCACGCCTTGGTCGATGACTGGTTCGAGTCGATTTCATTGACCAAGATGGGCAAAATGCGCGCGGTGGAGCTCAAGGGTAAGCTGCTGGCCGTGCTCTGAGGCGTTGCACGCAAAGCGTGATCGACCGCCAGCGGCCGGGTTGCGAATGGAATGGCCGCGGCAAAGTCGGCGATTGCGATGCGCTCAGTGATGAGCGAGCAGGGTTCGGCGCCAGCGCATGGCGGTAGCCGCCAGATTGATCAGCAGCCAGGCAAACTCTGCCATCAGCATGGCGCCCGCCAGCCGTCCCGCCCAGGCATCGCCCGAGGTGGCCAGCAGCAAAACGGGTAAGGTGGCCGCATGCAGCAGCAACTGCCGGCGAACCGGTGGATCGGGTAGCAGCTTTTTCATGTTGGGCGCTTTGATCCGGGCCTGGGTCAGATGCAACCAGGCGAGGAAGGGGACGATTTTGTAAAGCATGGCGCTGATGGCGCTGACAAACCCGCCGTGCAGCACCAGTATCCCGGCAGCCAGAGACCAGCCGTCCTGTTCCAGCCAGACGGCTAACATGGCACATGCCACGCCTGCCAGCGTGCTCAGCATCGACCATTGCAAGGTGCGGAAACTGGCGTCCGGCTGCGGGCGACGGGTGCGACGCAGCACCAACAGGGTGGCGAGCGCAAAGCACACCGCCAGTGCAGCGGCCAAGGCGGCAAGCGTGTCCTGCGGCAGCGTTGGCGCCTCAGCCGAATGTGCCAGGGTCAGGCCGCTCCAACCGGCCAGCACCGCACAAACCAGCGGCGCCCAGATGCGGGTCAACCAGCCGGGGTAGTTGGGGGTGATCTGAAACATTGGAACCACCACCCAACTGGTGGCCGCCATCAGCACGCCGCCCCAGCCCAACCAGCCCCAGCCGACATGCAGATTGGCCAGTTGCGCCAGCGGTAACCCTATACCGCGCGACAGGGCCAGAACCAACAGCACACCGAGTGCCGCGGTGACCGCCAGGCCGATGAGTGCGAAGCGCAGATCGCGGGCGGTGGTTTGCCCGGCGGCGCCATGCCGCAGGCCAAGGGCTGCGGCAGCCAAAAAAATCAGCACGCCCAGGCCCAACAGTCCGCCACCGGTTTGCATCAGCGTCGGCTGGCCGTCGCCCAACCCCCACGCGAGCGCGGCTGCGCCGCTACTGACCAGAAGATGCACGCCGGCTGACAAAGCCCTAATGGCCGGTAAGTGAGCGCCGGCCACGACCGGAAGAATCTGCATCAGGGCGCCCAGCATGACCAACAGCATGAAGCCGACAGTGATCAGATGGGTGAGTGCCAGCGCGCCCGGCGTCCAGCGCGAGACCAGTGAGGCGGGCTGCAACAGCAGATAAACCCCGGCGGCCAGGCCAAACAGTGCGGCAGTGAGGAAAAACGAAAGCGGAACGTAAAAAGGCGGGGTGGCCTCATAGCTCAGGGGCAGTCGAGCGGCGCTCATAGCCCACCGATGCGCACTTTCACCGCGTCCTCGCCCACCTCGTATTCATAGCGCGTCCCATCGCGTTCGAGAATGCGCAGCAGCGGCCAGGGTATGCGGTCGAGTAACAGGGTCAGGGTTTCGCCGGCCGGCAGGTCGGCCAGCGCCGCCATCGCCAGTTCGAAAGGCTCGGGCGGTTCCAGGCCGCGGGCGTCGATCAAAGTGTCGCTCATGCTGGCGTTGAATGCTGTTGTGCCGTGGAAAGTTCGCGACCGATGGCTGCGGCCAGGGCTTCTCGTTGTGAATTCAGGCGCTGGTCACACATCGGGTAAAGGATGTTTTCTTCTTTCATGTTGTGCTGCTGCATCATGATCAGCAGGGTTTCGGCCTCACCGGCGTACTCGTCGGCGTCCCGCGCGTCGATGGCTTGCGCCAGCCGGGCGAGTGCCGCACGCAGTTCGCGGTGTTCTTCGCGCATGACCAGGGTGGGGCCGTGCGTCATACCGGTGGCCTGTTCGAACTGTGGGAAAAGGATGGATTCTTCGGCATCGAAATGGGCATTCAAGGCGGATGAGAAGCGCTCCAGCGCGGCGCGCGCTCTATCCCATTGGCCGCATCCCACATGCTGCTCCGCACAGGCAAAGACTTGGTCACACTGGCGGTGGTCATGGGTCATCAGATCGGTGAGCGAGTTCATTGTGGTGGGTCTCCGGTTGGGGTGTAGTGGATTGTCCGATTTGCCGCAGCGTCGGCCTTGATCTGTGTCAAGCTGGCAAGGTGGGTGCGAGTCGGATTTTCAAAGTTTCTGCGCTTGCCCCAATGTGGTGCACAATCAGGCTCTCCCAAAAATCAGGGAAGGTTCAATGCAGCACACAACCGGCGGCGCCAGTTGGGGACGGGTGTTTCTACCGTTTGCGCTGGGGTATTACCTGTCATATTTGTTGCGCACCGTCAATGCGGTGATCTCGCCCGCGCTGACCGGGGAGCTGGGTTTGTCCGCAGCCGATCTGGGGTTACTCACCAGTGCCTATTTTTTGGCTTTTGGCCTGGCGCAGATTCCGGTGGGCATCGCTTTGGACCGATTCGGTCCGCGGCGGGTGGAAGGGGCGCTGCTGGTGCTCACCGCGCTGGGGGCTGCGGCTTTTGCGATGGCCGAATCGCTCGGCGGCCTGGGTCTGGCGCGCGCACTCATCGGACTGGGTGTGTCGGCTTGCCTGATGGGGGCTTTGAAAGGTTTTGCGATGTGGTATCCACCGCAGCGCCAAAGCTCGATGACCGGTTTCATCATGGCCGCGGGGGCGTTGGGCGCACTGACGGCCAGCGCGCCGGTCGAGGCCATGCTGCCCATCGTCGGCTGGCGGGGCGTGTTTTGGATCATCGCCGCCGTGGCCGCTGCGATTGCGGCTTGGATTTTTCTGTCGTTGCCAGATGAGGCAGGGCAGGCATCGCGCGATACCTTGGGGCAAACCCTGAGGTCGGTGGGGCAGATCTACGCCTCGGCGGGTTTTCTGCGCTTTGCCGCTTCAGCGGCCTTTTTTACCGGCGGTTTCATGGCGCTGCAAAGCCTGTGGGCGGTGCCCTGGCTGATGGGGGTCAATGGCTTGGATCTGGCAGGCGCAGCCGTGCTGCTGATGGTGCTCAACGTAGGCATGTTGGTGGGGCAGCTTGCCATCGGCGTGTTTGGCACACGCTTGGCGCATCGAGGCGTGAGGCCGGTGAATTTGATGCAGGTGGGTTTTGCCGGCATGTTGGCGGTGGAGTTGGGCATTTTGCTGCAGATCGGTCCGCTTACCGTGCTGTGGTTTTTGCTCGGCGCGTTGTCGGCAGTCAATTCACAGGCTTATCTGGCTGCGGCGGCCTATTTTCCGCGGGAAGTGTTTGCACGGGTGAGCACCGCGGTCAACCTGATGGCCTTCATTGGCGCTTTTGCGGTGCAGTGGGGTTTGGGTGTCGCGCTGGATTTGCTGGCCGCCACCGGGCAGCGCGAGGCCGATGCGTTGGCGATGGCTTTTGCCGGGTTGATTGGTTTGCAGGCGCTCGGTTATTTGCCGTTGCTGCCGATCTTCGAGCGGCGAAAAAAGACCTGAGCCGGGTGCTCCGACCCGCCTGCGGCCAATGTGTCGCGCTCAGGCGCTTGCACGGGCGTTGCGGCCGGTGTTGTTGCGATGCGCTGAGCGCCGCCCCATTGCACCAGCTCCAGGCGTCCGTCAAAGTGTTCGACGATGGCGGTGCAACTGTCGACCCAGTCGCCGCAATTGACATAGGTCAGTCCGTCAGCCGTGCGCAGCGTCGCCCAATGGATATGGCCGCAAATTACTCCATCGACGCCGCGCTCGCGGGCGGCGTGAATGACCGAATCTTCGAAATCGAAAATAAAATTGACCGCAGTCTTGACCTTGCGCTTGGCGTAACCGGCCAGCGACCAGTAACCGGAAATACCGAGCCGGCGGCGCATCCAGGACAGCCAGCCGTTGATGCGCACCAGCGCGCCATAGGCCACGTCGCCGATGACCGCCACCCAGCGATGATAACGGGTGACTTGGTCATATTCGTCGCCATGCAGCAGCAGAAATTGACGGCCGTCGGCGGTCCGATGGATCCAGTCGCGTTCCAGGCGGATGTCGCCGAAGGTGATGCCGATATACTCACGCAACGCTTCGTCATGGTTGCCCGGCACGAACACTACCCGGGTGCCTTTGCGCGCAGCGCGCAGCACTTTCTGCACCACGGTGTTCTGTGCGGCCGTCCAATGGATGCCGCGGCTCATCGCCCAGAAGTCGATGATGTCGCCGATCAAAAACAGATGTTCGGCCTCATGATGGCGGAGAAAATCCAGCAGCCGATCGGCCTGGCAGCCGCGGGTGCCGAGGTGGATATCCGACAGGAAAATCGAGCGGACCTGGCGGGGTTCGGCGGAAATATCGACGGTTTCCATATGTCGGCTAGCCTAAGCGCAGGCTGTGACCGTGCGATGACAATCGATCGGCCGGGTAACGCGATGGTCGAGCGCGAGGCAAAAACATTTACGCCAATGATCCGCCCGCAAGGCGCGGAGCCTGATAGATTTCGCGCTTCGCAAAAACGGCCTTGGGCTGTTTTCCAATCTGCGGCTTTGTTCGATTTACGCCTTCATGTTTGCACATTCCGGAGTCGATGATGCGCTCACCCGCTGATCTGGCTGCCCGCCTGCGGCCTTCGCGCAAGCTGCTGAACTGGTTTGCCCTGTGCACTGCGGCCTATGCGCTGTTCGGCTTGGTTGCCGTGCCCTATCTGGTACGCCAGCATGGCGAACGTGTGCTGGGCGAGCTCATCGGCCGTGTGGTGACGGTCGAACAGGTACAGTTCAATCCCTTCACCCTTGCGCTTACCGTGGAGGGTTTGCGCGTGCTAGAGGCTGACGGCAGCGCAGCGGCTTTTTCGCTGGCACGCGCGCATGCCAATTTCGAGCTTGAATCGCTCCTGCGCCAGGGCGCCGTTATCCATGAACTGCGTCTGGAAGCACCACGGCTCAGTCTGGTGCGAGGCGCCGACGGGCAGCACAATTGGCGTGATGTCGCCGCTCGCTTGGCTAAGACCGCCGCCGATGGCGAACAGCAAGCACTGCCCGTACGGTTTTCCCTGGGCAATATCCAGCTCAAGGGGGGCGAAGTTGAATTGCACGATCGACAAAACGGTGTGCACCACCAGCTTCGCGAGCTGGCCATCGATCTTCCTTTTTTGTCCAATCTGCCGTCCAAGTTGGACGTGTTCGTAGAACCGCGCGCTTCGGCAACGCTCAATGGCCGACCGGTGAAGCTGAGCGGCAAGACCCGACCGTTTACTGCGGGGAGGGAAACGACGCTGGAATTGGTGCTCGATGAGCTCGAACTGGCCCCTTTTCTGGTCTATTTGCCGTTCGAACCGGCCTTTGCACTGCGCAGTGGACAGTTGAGCACCGACCTCAGCTTGGCTTTTCGCCAGACCGAAGACGGTCCGCCCTATGTCGCGCTCAACGGCGAAGTGCGCCTCGGCCAGCTCCAGGTCGAGGATGCTGGTGGGCGAGCGGTGTTGGCCGCAGAGGAAATCTCCGCCGAGTTGGTCGAAAGCCAACCGTTGGCGGCCAAATGGCATTTCACCCGGTTGCGCATGCAGTCGCCGCATGTGGTGCTGGTGCGCGAGCAAGACGGCCGCTTCAACCTGAGCCGCTTGCTGTGGCCGGACCGTTCCGATGCCAATCGCCAAAGCGGTCAGACGGTCCGGAGCGAAGCCGGCGCAGCGGTCGATTTTCTGCTCGCCCTCGCGCGGGTGCGTGACGGGGTGCTGGATTTTGAAGATCATGCGGCAGCGCCGTTCAAGACCCGTTTGGCCGACATCAACATCGATCTGCGCGATCTGGCTACCGTGGGCGATTTGCCCGCGATGGTTCGCGGCGATTTTTTGACCGACGCCGGCGAGCGCTTCGACTTTCAGGAGCAACTGCGGATTGCGCCTTTCGAGCTGGAGGGCATTGCTACGGTGACCGACCTGCAACCGGCCCGCTTTGCGCCTTATTACCGTCATGTGTTGGGTGGCGGCGAAGTGCGCGGCGGCAAACTCGACGCCGTAGTGCGCCATCGGGTGCGCGCCCGCGATCAGCGGCCGGAAATCGAATTGACGGTGGAAAACCTGGCTATGCGCGACGCGGTACTGGGGCTCAAGGGCGTTCGTCAGGCGCTGCTTGAATTGCCCGAATTGACCGTCGCCGAAATGACCGTGCTGCCGTCCGGGCGCAGCGTTGCGGTCCGTGAAGCCAAGCTGCGCGGCGCCGCGTTGCAGCTCAAGCGCTTGGCCGATGGCAGGCTGGATGCGCTCGACTTTTTGACCTCCGGCGCAGACAAAGGCAGCCCGCCGGCCTGGCGTTACAGCATCGCCCAACTCGGTATCGAAGACACCAGCGTGCGCCTGGAAGATCGCGCTCACCGCGCACCGGTGGTGGTGCATGCCCAGCGCTTGGCGCTCAGCGCCGACGGCCTGTCGAACGCCGAAGGCCATGCGGCCCGTATCAGCCTGCATACCCAGATCAATCAACACGGCAAGCTGCAAGCCGAAGGCAGCTTGGCACTGTCGCCTTTCAAGACTGAGTTGACGCTCGATCTGAGCGCATTCGATCTGTTGCCGCTGCAGCCTTATCTACTGGAACAGACCCAGATCGCCATCGAGGGCGGTCGCCTGGGCGCTCAAGGTGTGTTGGCCTTGGAGCAGCGCGCATCGGGTGATTGGCGCGGGCGCTATCGCGGCGGGTTGACTGTGGAGGATTTTGCCTCTACCGACCGTCGACATGCCGCCGAGTTTGTGCGCTGGCGCCAATTGCGGCTCGATGGGATGGATTTGGCCATGCCCTGGGCCTTGAGCATTGATGAGGCCGCAGTGAGCGGCTTTCATGGTCGGCTGATTCTGGATGAGCGCGGCCGGCTGAACGTCAGGGAGATCGGCCCGCTGACGCCCGAGCCGGGCGATACGCCGGCGGTGGCGGTCTTTTCACCCCCCGCGCAGAGGCCGCCCTTCGCGCTCGGCCGGGTGGTGTTTCGCCAAGGCAGTATCGCGTTCAGCGACCGCTTCATCCGCCCGAATTACGACGCCAACCTGAGCGGGTTGCGCGGCCAACTGGTGGGCTTATCGTCGGACCCATCCACGCTCGCCCGGTTGGAGCTCGATGGTAAGGTGGACAAAACCGCCTCGGTGAGCATCCGCGGCCAGTTCAACCCCTTCCGCGACGATCGCCGGCTGGAGATTGCCGCCGAGGTGAAAGACTTCGATCTGGTCGGCGTGTCCGCATACGCCGGCAAATACGTGGGCTACGGCATCGATAAGGGCAAACTGTCGGCTCAGCTCCAGTACACCATCGAAGACCGCAAACTGGTCGCTTCGCATCAGGTGTTTCTCGATCAACTGACCTTTGGGCCGCCAACCGGTAGTCCTGATGCCATCCAGGCGCCGGTGCAACTGGCGATGGCCTTGCTCAAAAACCGTCGCGGAGAGATCGATTTACATCTGCCGGTGAGCGGTACGCTGGACGACCCGCAGTTCAGCGTCGGCGGCTTGGTTTTGCGCGCCATCATGAGTTTGCTGGGCAAAGCGGTGACTTCGCCGTTTGCTTTGCTGGGCTCGATGTTTGGCGGCGGCGAAGAGCTTTCACAACTGACGTTCGAGCCTGGCACCGCCGAACTGGGGCCGGAGGCGCTGACCCGCCTGCGTACCTTGGCCGACGCCTTGCGCGACCGACCGGCGCTGAAGCTGGAAATTGCCGGCCGTGCCGATCCGGCCACCGACAGAGACGCCCTCAAGCGGCTGGCCTTGCTGCGCACCGTCAAGGCCGTCAAGCAGCGCGCGCTCGTCGACGGTGGCGGACAAGCACCGGCGCTCGACGAGCTGACGCTGACCGACGAGGAGTACCCGGCGTTGCTGCGCAAAGCTTACCGCGAAGGCGATTTCGAAAAGCCGCGCAACTTCTTCGGCATGATCAAGGATGTGCCAGTCGCGCAGATGGAGGCTGCCCTACTGGCCAACACGGTGCTCGAGGCCGAAGCTTTCAGCGCGCTGGCGCAGCAACGTGCGTGGGCTGCGCGTGATTGGCTGATCGACGAGGGCGGGGTGCCGGCCGAGCGGGTCTTTGTCCGTGCGCCCCAGATCGGGCAGACAGGCGGGCAGGACTGTGGTGCCTGTGTGCACTTTGCCTTGCGCTGAGAGTCACGGCGGCCACGCGGGGTGCGGCCGCATGGATGACGGTTCGCGCCCCCGCGGCAATCTATCGCCGGGGGGCGATCTTTAGCACCGCGGGCCGGTGGTCAGGCCGCAGCCAGCGCCTGCTCCAGGTCGGCCAGGATGTCGTCGATGTGCTCGATACCGATCGACAGCCGCACCATGTCGGGGGTGACGCCCGCCTTGGCCAGTTCCGCAGGCGAGAGCTGGCGGTGGGTGGTGGATGCCGGGTGGCAGGCGAGCGTCTTGGCATCGCCGATGTTGACCAGCCGGGTCACCAGTTTCAGCGCATCCTGAAAGCGGCCGCCGGCCTCCAGACCGCCTTTGACGCCGAAAGAGAGAATGCCTGAGGCGCGGCCGCCCATGTACTTCTGCACCAGCGTATGGTCGGCATGATCGGGCAGGCCGGCGTACTTCACCCATGCCACCTTCGGGTGCTTCTTCAGGTACTCGGCCACCTTCAGGGTGTTTTCGCAAATGCGGTCCATGCGCAGCGCTACGGTCTCGATGCCCTGGAGGATCAAAAAAGCGTTGAAAGGCGACAGCGCAGCCCCGGTGTTGCGCAGCGGCACTACGCGGGCGCGGGCGATGTAGGCCGCAGCGCCAAGCGCTTCGGTGTAGACCACGCCGTGGTAGGACACGTCCGGTTCGTTCAGACGGCGAAAGCGCGCCTTGTGCTCGGCCCAGGGGAATTTGCCTGAATCGACGATGATGCCGCCGATCGAGTTGCCATGCCCGCCCAGATACTTGGTCAGCGCATGCACCACGATGTCGGCGCCGTGCTCGAAGGGGCGGCACAGGTAGGGCGTGGGCACGGTGTTGTCCACGATCAGTGGCACGCCGGCCTGGTGGGCAATTTCTGCAAGGCGGCCAATGTCGGTGACGTTGCCCAGCGGGTTGCCCACCGATTCGCAATACACCGCTTTGGTGCGCTCGTCGATCAGCGCGGCAAAGGAGTCGGGGTTGCTCGCATCGGCAAATCGCACCTCGATGCCCAGTTGCGGAAAGGTGTGGGCAAACAGGTTGTAAGTGCCGCCGTAGAGGGTGGCTGCGGAAACGATGTTGTCGCCCACTTCGGCAATGGTCTGGATGGCGTAGGTGATTGCTGACATGCCGGAGGCCACCGCCAGCGCACCGATGCCGCCTTCCATCGCTGCCACGCGCTGCTCCAGCACTGCGGTGGTCGGGTTCATGATGCGGGTGTAGATGTTACCCTGCACCTTGAGGTCGAACAGATCCGCGCCATGCTGGGTGTCATCGAAGGCGTAAGAGGTGGTCTGGTAGATCGGCACGGCCACCGCGCGGGTAGTGGGGTCGGGTTGGTAACCGCCATGAACGGCAATCGTCTCGAATTTCATCGTTTTTTACCTCCTGATGGTAAGCCCCGCAGTATAGCCAGCTGACGCCGGGAGGGTGTTCGGCTTGCAATTTCAGCGACGTTCCCCATACTGAAAAATGACCAGCCGCCGGTACAAGGCTAAAATCATCCGGCATGAAGCGGGTTTGAATAAAAGCAATCAAGGAGGGACATCATGGAGTCGTTGCAAAGGCCTGGGCGCGTGGCGACTTGGTTGGAGCTTGCAGTGGCACCGGATTGGCGGCGGCAGCATTGCCGGGTGCGGGTGCATCGACTGGACGGGGAGGCGGGCAGCGGTTGTTACGCGTTGTCGATGGATGATCGTTGGTTATGTACCGGCGATGGGCGGCTGACCGTATTCAATGGCTTGGAAGCAGCGCTGCGCTTTCTCAAACTGGTGCGTGTCGAGGATTTCGAATCGGAGGACACGCCTGTGAGTAGCGTGGCGTGTAACGGCAATTATTACTGCCTGTGCGTGGGCCGTGGCGGTGCGCTGTCCGCTTGCCCGGCAGGCTGCCGGTTGCAAAGGTTCGACGCCTGAAGCGCCCAGTTCTCTTGACGGTCGGGCGCGGACGGCCGATGCGAGCGCGTCTTGACGTGGGTCAGGTCGGTGCGCTGAGCGTCTGCGATAGGGTCACTTGGCGCTCCGGTCGGCCGATGTAGTAGCCCTGGGCAAAATCGATCTTCAATTCGCGTAGCATCTCCAGCACCTCGGCCGATTCCACGAATTCTGCCACTACCTGGATGTCGAGCGCCTTGGCCAGCTCGGTGATGCTTTGCACGAATACCCGGTCGCGCTCGCTGTTGAGCATGTTGGCGATGAAGTCGCCTTCGATCTTGAGAAAGTCGAAAGGGAAGCGGCGCAGGTAGTGGAAGGACGAGAAACCCGAGCCGAAGTCGTCGATGGCCAGACCAAAGCCCTCGGATTTCAGGTCGGTGATGAAGCGTTCGAGTAGCGACAGATTTTTTACCGTATCCCGCTCGGTGATCTCGAAGACGATGCGCTCGGGCGCGATGCCGGAAGCCTTGACCACGGTGCGCAGGGTACGGGCGAACTCCGAGAGCACCAGGGCGCGCGGCGACAGGTTGAAGAAAATATAGCCGTCGTAATCGCTGTCTTTGATCTTGGCCAATGCAGCCTCGATGACGATCGCGTCCAGGCGGTGGATCACGCCGATTTTTTCGGCGATTTCGATGAACTGATCGGCGCGCATCAGCTCACCGTTGATCTCCAGGCGGGAGAGCACCTCCACCGCTGCCAAGCGGTTGTTTTTCAGGCCCAGGATGGGCTGGAAGAAGGGAATCACCCGGCGCTCGTTGACCGCCGCCAGCACCGCCACGCCCATTTCCGAGACATCCCGGAACACCGCCATCACGTCTTCGGGCGACGGCAGCGACACCCGCTCCTTACCTTCGGCCTTGGCGCGGTACATCATGTTGTCGGCAAACAGGAAGAGATCCTTGGCGTCGGTTGCATGGTCCGGATACACCGCCAGGCCAATGGACACCGAACCATGGATCTGCTCGCCGCCGGGAGTAACCTCGAGCGAGATCGACTTGGCGGCTTCCAGCACACGTTGGGCAATCGCATAACCCTGTTCGACATCGGTTTCCGGCAGCACGACGACAAACTCGTCGCCACCGTAACGCGCCAGGATGTCGCCACCGCGCAGTGCGCTGCTCACCGCCTCGGCAAAGCGCTGCAGGAAGCGGTCGCCGGTGGCGTGGCCGTAGTGGTCGTTGATCAGCTTGAAGTTGTCCAGGTCGATCAGCAGCAGGGTGAACTTGGTGTTATGGCGCTGGCTGCGGCCGATTTCGTAACCCAGCAGTTCCCAGAACACCCGCTGGTTGTAGAGATCGGTGAGCGGGTCGCGGGTGGCGTAGTACTCCAGTTCTCGGGTGTATTTATGGATGGCCTTGATCGAGCCCACTACGTTGAGCAGGGTAGACAGAATGCTGTCGAGCACCAGGCTGTGGGTGTGGTCGGCCAGCGCATCGGAATGCACCCCAATGCCTACGATGTTGCCGATGCGCGGCCGGTCCACGAAGAAGGACTTGATGCGCAGCACCATCGCGTCCTGTTCGGCCAGCGTCATCGCGCGTTCATTATCCGGGGTGTGATGGTGGATGTTCAGTGTCGCCGGTTCACCAAAGCGGGTATCGGCGTGCAAGGCATCGCGGATAGAGCGTTCGATCTGACCCCGGGCGGCTTCGCTTGGTGTGCAGTGCCAGAAAATTTCCACATCGAACAGTTCGTCATCGATCTGAAAGACTGAAAACAGCACATGGGCTTCGATTACGCTGTTGATGTCTTCCAGCAGACGCCCCACATACACACGCCAGTCGCGGATGACCTCGGAAGTGATGACGAATTTTTCCAGCAGACCGATTTCGAACAACAAAATGTCTTTGTCCACCGCCACCGAGCGCAGCTTGGTGGCCAGCGACACAATAGAGGCATGCACCTGGTGGAATTCGTCAAAAGTGTGGCGGTCCTCATTGACCGCAGTAACCGTCCGAGCGACCCCGTTCCCCGGCGGTGCCGAGGGCTTCAGAGGTCGACGACGTGCCTGAGCAGTCCGAACGACACGCGCCAGCCGGGCTCGTTCTCGCAGTCGACGCTGGCCGTCTTCTGATTGATGCGCACGATGGTGCCGATGCGCGTCTGCAGATGGCGATCCTCGAAGCTGACGCGATCGCCGACGCGGAAGTCCTCGCGGGTGGGACGTTGGGCGGGCTTGGCGGTTGGCACCTGAGGCGCGGCGCGGCTGTCGGCAGGGAGTTCGATCGCTGCATAGGGCAGCGTCCAGGTCGCACGGGTGGCGTCGTCCTGCACCGTGACTTGAGTGTCCTTCATCGCCACCACGGTGCCGCTTCGCAGTTGCAGTGCGGCACCCGGGGCTTTCCCGTCCACGAAACGCACCCGTTTCCCCAGGTTCAGATGCAGCCGGATCTGCACGATCCGCGACGGATCCGACATCAGACGCTCGATCACGCGCGACAGGTGGAACAGTTCGAGCGAGCTTGCGCGGTTGAGGGCTTCGAGGGTGGCGGGATCCATCAGGGCGCGGGCTTCCAGTTCATCGGCAGCAGTTCGTCGAGCCGGTCCATGCGGTGGCCGGGCAGGCGCGTGAGCACATCCTTCAGGTAGGCGTAGGGCTCAATGCCGTTCAACCGCGCCGTCTCGATCAGCGAGAGTGCCACGGCGGCGGCCCGTCCGCCACGTGGACTTCCGGCAAACAGCCAGTTCTTCCTCGAGATCGCCACCGGCCGCATCGCCCGCTCGGCGGTATTGTTGTCCGGCGCGAGCAGGCCACTGTCGGCAAACACGGTGAGCGCTGTCCAGTTCGACAGCGCGTAGGCAAACGCACGTCCCAGCGGCGAGCGCGGCAGCAGCGTCGGCTGGTGATGGGCGAGCCAACGGTGGAACGCGGTCAGCACCCGCCGGGTGCGCCCTTGGCGCACGCGCAGGCGTACGTCCGGGTCGGCCTCGGCCAGGCGACGCTCGATGCGGTAGATCAGCCCGATGAAGCGCAACGCGTCATCGGCCAGCCCGGGCGGCGCCCCCTTGGGGGCGGCCTTGATCACATCGAAGAACTTGCGCCGCACATGCGCCCAGCACGCCACATGGGTGACGCCCTCGCGGAAGCTGGCGTGGTAGCCGCTGTAGTCGTCGGCCTGCAGGTAGCCGCGCCACGCGCCCAGGATCCGGCGCGGATGCGTCCCGGATCGATCGGCCGTGAAGTCGTAGAGGGCGGCCGGAGCCACCTTGTGCCACTGACCCTCATCGTCCTTCTGTTGCCCGCCGGCCAGATAGACCCACATCCGGGCGGTGATCGTCTTGCCGGGGGCCTGAAGGGCCAGCGTGGTGTCGTCGGTGAAGATCACCGGGCTCGAGAGTACGTGGCGCTGCAGGGCCGGCATCAACACGGCGAGCAACTCGGTCGCATCGAGCACCCAGTCGCACAGCGTCTGACGTGACAGGGCAACGCCTTGGCGCGCAAAGATCCGCGACTGTCGCGCCAGCGGGCAGTGATCGAGGTATTTCGACACCATCACGTGGGCGAGCAGCCCGGCGCCGGCGTTGCTCCTGAGCAGCGGCGAGCCCTGGGCCGTAGCAGTGCGCACGGTACTGCGGCCGTCGGCGCTCTCGCAGCGGTACTTCAGGCGCACGTTCTGGATCACTTCGAGCCGGGCGGGGATGTACTCGAGCAACTCCGAGACCTCCTCGCCGATGCGCTCGAGCGAGGCGTAGCCGGCCTTCTCGGCATCGGAGAGGTCGTGCTCGACGCGCCGGCGCGGCAGATCCGGGCTGATCGCCGGCCGCCCGCCCTTGCGCCGGGTGTGAGCGCCGACCTCGCGCCGCTCCTCGGCCGGCACAGGGAACTGTACTGGGTCGGACCACAGTTCTGCCTGCCCGAGGTGGATCACCTCGCTGCGCGGCCCGAACAGGCGCCGCCGCAGCTCGACCAACTGGTGACGCAGGGTATCGAGCTGGGCGTCGAACTGCGCACGCATCGCCTGCATCTGCTGCCCCAGCTCGAGCACCAGATCCTGCAGCGGAGCAACCTCCGTGGGCAGGCTGGCGCGATCGATCGGGGCAGGCAGGTTCATGGGCCATGAGCATGCCAGCACCGGCACCTCGGGTGAATGCGGTGAATCACCGATTGCCCACGCGGCCGCGACTTACCCCACGACGCTGGCCGCCACCGGCGCCAGGCGGCGTGTCCGCGACAGATCGATACCATCGAGCCAGGCCAGCAACTCGCTCATCGCCAGGCCCTCAGCCGACAGCCGCGCGGGGTCGGTGAAACGCCCGCGCTCCAGGCGCTTGTACAGCACCCAGAACCCATGGCGGTCCCACACCAGCAGCTTGGCCTTGTCGCGGCGCCGACCGATGAACACGAACACCTGACCCGAGAGCGGGTTCATGCCCATGCAGCGCGACACGATCTGCGCGAGCCCATCGATCGACTTCCTCATGTCCACCGCTTCGCTATAGACGTGGGCGCGGATCGCCGAGGACAGGATCACGGCAGCCGCGCCAGCACGCGATCGAGCACCTGCCGCGCAGCCGCCCCGTGCAGGCGCAGCGTCATCGATTCGGGCAGCACGACTTCGATCTGCATCGCATCGACCTGCCCCGAGGAGGCTGGCTGCACGAGCGCGATGAACCGGCCGCCGGCTTCGCCCACTGCCGACCCTGCCTCGACAGCGGCCAGGCGGTTGATGCGGTGCCGGAACGTCGACAGCGCCAGGCCGGTGGCCTGGCAATACTGCGGAATGCTCAAGCCTTGCCGGCGCCGCTGCTGCTCATGCGAGCGCCAGAATGCATCGTCGCGATGCACGCGCCGCTGAACGCCCGCTTCGCCACGGTCCTGAGCCGGTGGTTCTTCCAGCGCCATCAGTCTGTCCTGCTCCATCATCGTCGCTCTCCTGAAGTGAATTCGGGAGCCGCAACGATCGGCGATTCAGCGCTGACCGGGAACTACGGGGTTGCTCGGACGGTTACCTCATTGACCGCAAGCTGGCGCAGATCGGCGAAGCTGTTGATCGATTCCAGGCTGTTTTCCACTTCGTCCACGCTGCGCTCGATGCGCAGACTGACCCACCATACCGCGCCCAGCGCCACGATCATGCCCAGCAGCAGGCTGGGCAGGGCGCTGATATAAAAGCCGGTGCGCACCTTCCACAACACCGCTTCATAGGGTTGACGCACCTCGATGACGCCCAGCACCTCGCCTACCTCGGCATTGTCATGACAGGCCAGGCAGCGCGCTTCGGCTTTGAGCGGAAAAGTGCGCCGGAATACGCCAAATTCGGCAGAGTCGGCGCCTTGGCCGCTGGCCAGTGTCTGGCGCACCAGTCGGCTGGGGTCGGGTTGATCGATTTCGCCATAGCGTTCGGCCACCGCAGGTGCGCGGAAAATCATCACTTTCAGCCGTTCAGGGGCGGATTCCGGGTTTGCGCTGCCATGGATGCCGGCCAGAAAGCGCTCGGCTTCCTCACGGCTCCAGCCGCGGCTCATGATCTCGTACATTGCCGAGAAGGTCAGTGCGGCCACGTCGTCGGCCTGACGGCGGGCATGTTCGCTAAACGCTTCATCAAACCCGCGGCTGACGGCCCACCAACTGCCCCCCAGGAATACGATGCCGACGGCGATTGACGTGGCGAGGATGAAGCTGCGCAGTTTCATGCAGAAAAGCCTATGCCCAAAGTGGGCTCGAACATACCACCAGTAGGGTTTTACCGCCATGCGATCGGGCAAAAACCCGGCGCAGTCAGCTCAGCTGCACCCGCAGCAGCCCGCGCAAGGCGTTGCCCAGGTAAAGGGCGGATGCTGCGCGCAGTTCGGCCAGGGTCAGCACCCGTTCGCGGGCGCGGCCTTCGTCGAGCATCTTGCGGCGCCATACGCCATCGAGCAGACCGCAGGCGAGCGGCGGCGTCCACAGTTGGCCGTCCAGCTCCACGAACACGCTGCTGCGCGCGCCCTCGCACAGCTGGCCACGTTCGTTGAAGTACAGCAGGTCGAAGTGGCCGGCGGCTATGGCCTGGGTCAGTTCGCGGTCGTAGAGACTGCGGGCGGTGGTTTTGTGGCGCAGTAACGGATCATCGGCGCGCAGCCGGTGGGACGACAGCGTCACGCTCAAGCTGTCCGGCAAGTCATCCAGTGGCGTGGCGCCGATCATGTATCGGCCGTCCGCTTCCAGTTGCAGGCGCACCCGCAGCGTGCCGCTGCGCCCGTCTGCTTCCCTAAGCAAGGCGGCGCGTAGCGCCGGCAGATCGCAGGCAAAGCCCAGCGTGAGCGCCGAGCGCGCCAGGCGGGCGAGATGGCGTTCGAGCAGCGGATAGGGGTTTGCGTCGGCCGGCTGGCAGCGCAGCGTTTCGATCAGTGCGAAACCTGGTGGTGCGCGGTGCACAAAGCTGCCTTTGAGCAAGCATTCGCGCCATTCGTCCTCAGGGTCGGAATCGGCCACGATGCCGCTGCCAATGCCCAGATGGATGCGGCCGTGTGGGTCGATGGTCAGCGTGCGGATCGGCACGTTGAAGCGGAAGTCGCCATTCGGCGCCAGCCAGCCCAGCGCACCGCAATAGATGCCGCGTGGCTGTGTTTCCAGTTCGCGGATGATCTCCATGGCGCGGATGCGCGGCGCGCCGGTGACCGAGCCGCAGGGAAAAAGCGCGCGGAAAATTTCGCTCAGTCCTGCGCTGACCGGTTCGGCGTTGACCGTGGAGGTCATCTGCCAGACGCTGGGATAAGGTTCGATGTCGCACAAGCTCTCTACCCGTACCCCGCCGGCCGGCGCCAGTCGTCCGAGATCGTTACGGATCAGATCCACGATCATCACGTTTTCGGCGCGGTTCTTGGCAGAGGCTGCCAGCGCCTGCGGGTCGCTGGTGCGGGGCGCGGTGCCCTTCATCGGCCGGCAGGTCAATCTGCGGCCGCAGCGCTGGATGAAGAGCTCCGGCGAGCGTGAGAGCAGATGGCGCCGGCCGTCGGTGATATAGGCACCGTAGCGCACCGGCTGAGCGCGCCGCAAACGCTCATAGAGCGCAAGCGGGGCGCCGTAGCAACGGCCGGTGAGCGCGAACGTGTAGTTCGCCTGGTAGCAGTCGCCGGCGTGGATCAGCGCGCGGATGCGTTCGACCGCGGCGCGGTAGCGCCCAGCATCCAGCGTTGGGGCCAAATCCATCACCCCGGCAAGACGCTGGTGTTCGCAAAGCGGCGCGAGCGTGGCGGCGATGTCGTCGGCGGTCTGCGCCGCGCTGCGCCGCTGGCCACGGGCGAACACCCAGGCGGTAAATAGCGGCGCTTCGCGCTTAGCCGGCAGCAGCGGCACCAGGCGCGGCTCCAGCAGGTAACCCAATTCGTAGTCGGCCGCCAGCGCCACCCAGTAGCCGGCGGCCTGGGCGGCTTCGATGGCGGCGAAAGTGCTTTCGATATCCTCCGCCCGTGTGCACTGCAAAGTGTGGCGCAGATCGCTGAGCAACAAATCGCCAGCGGCATCCTGGTTATCGTCGAACAGCGCGAAAGGCGGCGTGGGAAGCATGGAGCAGGTGGCAAGAAAGAGCGCCGATGTTAGCCGAAAGATTTTGTGCGCGTAGTGATTTTGTGCGCCGCAATGTCACCGGCTAAGCTGTCGGTGGTATGCCTTGACGTGGTCGGTCGAAAACCGACTGGGCGTCCGGATGTCAATGAAAGTCCCGGCTGTGTGCCTGAAGTGGGCCAAGCAGCGCGGAGTGGTCCACCACCCGGCCGGCTACCAGATGCACCACCTTGCCCTGGCGGCTGATCTGCCCATAGACGCCCAGCAGACGGGCGCCGAGCAGTTCGCGGCGCTGGGTTTGCAATAGTTGTGGGCGGACGATGACGTTGATCAGTCCGGTTTCGTCCTCCAGGGTAACGAACAGCGTGCCTTGGGCGGTGCCCGGACGCTGGCGGCAGGTGACTAGGCCGGCCGCGCGGGCGATCTGACGGTTCTGGCAGGCGAAAATCTGCTGCGCGCTCAGAAAGCGCATCGCAGCCAGACGCTTGCGCAGCAGCGCCAGCGGGTGAGACCTCAAGGTGAAACCCAGACGGGCGTAGTCGGCAACGATCTCCTGCGCTTCGGAAGCTGCCGGCAGGGCAAGGGGCGCTTCGTTGCGCGGTGCGCCGCGCAGAACCCCAGGCAGCGCCGCGGCGCCGGCGGCTTGCCAGAGCGCCTGGCGGCGGTGGCCGGCCAATTCGGCCAGTGCTCCGGCGCTGGCCAGGATGCGCAGTTCGGCGGCGTCGAGCGCGGCGCGCTCGGCCAGGTCGGCAACGTCCGCAAACGGGCGCGCTTGGCGCGCGGCGACGATGCGTGCCGCCGCAGCGGCATTGAAGCCTTTGATCAGATGCAGACCCAGGCGCACTGCGGGCGGCGGCGTGGCCGCGCTGTCGGCCGTTGTGGCGGACGGTGCCAGCGTGCTGTCCCAGGCGCTGTGACAGACATCGGGCGGCAACACCGGCACATGGTGGCGGCGGGCGTCTTGAATGAGTTGGGAAGGCGAATAGAACCCCATCGGCTGGCTGTTGAGCAGGCCGCACAGGAAAGCCGCCGGGTGGAAGCGCTTGAGCCAGGCCGAGCAATAGACCAGCAGGGCGAAGCTGGCCGCGTGGGATTCGGGAAAGCCATAGCTGCCAAAGCCTTCGATCTGCCGGCATAGGCGCTCGGCGAATTCGGCCGGATAGCCGTTTTTTGCCATGCCGGCCAGAAGTTGCTGACGATAGCGGTCGAGTGCGCCTCTGCCGCGCCAGGAGCCCATCGCACGGCGCAACCGGTCGGCTTCACCTGGGGTGAAACCCGCGGCAGTTACCGCCAACTGCATCACCTGTTCCTGGAAGATCGGCACGCCCAGGGTGCGTTCCAGCACCGGGCGGATCTTCGCGGGCAATTCTGCCAGCGGGTTTTGGCCGCGCGCGGCGCGTTCGCGTGCGGCAAGGTAAGGATGCACCATGCCGCCTTGGATCGGCCCCGGACGGACGATGGCCACTTCCACCACCAGGTCGTAGAAAGTGCGCGGCTTGAGCCGCGGCAGCATGCTGAGCTGGGCGCGCGATTCGACCTGGAATACACCGATGGCGTCGGCAGCACTGAGCATGTCGTAGACCGCCGACACCTCGCGCGGGATGTCGGCCAGGGTGACGGTGCGCCCCTGCCATTCGGACAGCAGCGCAAGGCTGCGGCGCAGCGCGGAGAGCATGCCCAGGGCGAGCACGTCCACCTTGAGTAATCCCATGGCGTCGAGGTCGTCTTTGTCCCACTGGATCACGGTGCGAGCGTCCATTGCGGCGTTTTCCACCGGCACCAGCTCGTCCAGGCGGCCTCGCGCGATGACAAAGCCGCCGACGTGCTGGGAGAGGTGACGCGGGAAACCGAGCAAGGTGTGCACCAGACTGGTGAGCCGGCGCGCGATCGGGCCGTCCGGGTCCAGGCCGGCTTCGCGCAGACGCTCCGGGGCGATCTGACGGCCGTCGAACCACTGCTGGGCGCGCGTGAGGCGTTCGATACACGCTTCGTCCAGGCCCAGTGCGCGGCCGACGTCGCGCAGCGCGCTCCTTGGACGGTAGCTGACCACCGTGGCGGCCAGCGCGGCGCGCTCGCGGCCGTATTTGCGGTACAGGTACTGGATGACTTCTTCGCGGCGATCATGCTCGAAGTCGACATCGATGTCCGGCGGCTCGTTGCGTTCGCGCGAGATGAAGCGCTCGAACAGCATGATGCCTTGCTCGGGATGCACCTCGGTGATGCCCAGCGCCCAGCACACCGCCGAGTTGGCCGCCGAGCCGCGTCCCTGGCACAGAATGCCGGCGCTGCGGGCAAAGTGCACGATGTCATGCACGGTGAGAAAGTAAGGTTCATAACGCAGTTCGGCAATCAGCGCGAGTTCATGCTCCACCATGGCCCGCACCCGCGGCGGAGCGGGGTCGTCGGCCGGCTCGGGGCGGCTGTCGTGGCCCGGTGTGGCGACTTGCCGACGGTGACCCGCCGGTCCGTAGCGCCAGGCGAGTCCGCCTTCGACCAGGCGGCGCAGCCAGGTGGTGGCCGATTCGCCCGCTGGCACCAGTTCTTCGGGATACTCGTAACGCAGTTCATCCAGCGAAAATGTGCAGCGTGCCGCCACCGCCAGGGTTTCGGCCAGCCACTCGGCCGGCAGGCGGCGGGCCAGCTCCGCCGGCGGGTGCAGGCGGCGCTCGGCATTGGCGGCGAGCGCCAGACCGGCTTCGGTCAGCGGAGTGCGCAGGCGGATCGCGGTGAGCACGTCGGCCAGTTCCCGCCGGCTGGCGTCGTGCATCAATGCACCGGTGGCCGCCACCACCGGTAGTCCGGTGCGGCGGGCGAGCGCTTGCACCGTGCCCTGCCGGGTGTGCTCGTCGGGGCCGCAGGGGCAGTCCAGCGCAATCCAGGCACGGCCGCGGAAAACGCTGGCCAGCCAATCGGCTTGCTCGGTCAGGGTCGCCTCCAGACGGGCGCTCTCGGCCGGTGTCAACAACAAGGCAAGACAGCCGGGCAAGCCGTCTTGCAGGTCGGCACGGTTCAGGCGGTATTCGCCCTTGGGCGCGGAGCGCCGACCCTGGCTGATCAGGCGGCAAAGCCGGCCGTAGCCTTCGCGGTTGGCAGCCAGCAACACCAAGCCGGTGCCGTCTTGCAGGAACACGCGGCTGCCAACGATCAGTTTGAGCGGCAGCCGCTGGCGACGGATTTCGCCGTGCGCCCGCACCACTCCGGCCAGCGAGCACTCATCGGTGAGCGCCAAGGCGGCATAGCCCAATGCCGCAGCCTGCCGGACCAGCTCTTCGGGATGCGAGGCACCGCGCAAAAAGCTGAAGCAAGACAGACAATGGAGTTCGGCATAGGCAGGATAGCTCATGACTGTAATTATATATAGCCTTTGCCGGTATATCGGGCCGGTCGAGGGTCATCTGGGGTGATCGGCCATGCCGTTTGATGAGAAGATGGCGCCGTCGGCGCCATTTTCATTCTTTGGGAGAACAACAATATGGCCGACGGTTACGACCGCGCCTTCGACCGCCGCCTGGACCCGGAACGTTTGCGCAACCGCTGCGCACCGGAAAGTCTGGGCTTTTCCACCACCGATGAGCTGCCCGAGGTCCCCGGCGGACTCGGCCAGGCGCGCGCTGAAGAAGCGCTGCGCTTTGGCTTGGCGATGCATCACCCCGGTTATCATGTCTTCGTGCTCGGCGGCCCCGGTACCGGACGGCATGCCACCGCGTTGCGCCTGTTACGCGAGGAGGCGGCCAAGCGCGCAACGCCGCCCGATGTGTGCTACCTGCATGATTTCGACAAACCGCTCAGCCCGCGTCTGCTCACCGTGCCGGCCGGTCGCGGCAGCACATTGCGGGCCGCTATGCAGACCTTCATCCGCGAACTGCGTCCGGCCATCGATGCGGCCCTGGGAAGCGAAACCCACGCCAAACGGGTGGAGGCCTTGCAGGAGGCCCACGAAAAGCGCGAAGAAGCCGCGCTGCGCGAAATCGGCCATGCCTGTGCCGCGGACGGCCTGGCCTTGTTGCGTACCCCGCAGGGCTTCGTGTTTGCGCCCACGCGCAATGGCGAACCGCTGTCGGCCGAAGCGTTCGAGGCCCTGCCCGAAGACGACCGCAAAGCCTGCGAGGCGCTGGTCGACACCTGGAGCGATCGCCTGACCGATTTGCTCAACCAGTTGCCCGGTTGGCGTAAGGCGCTGCATGAGGCCATTGCCCGCGCCGAGCGTGACGCCCTGGCGCCTGCGGTTGCGCACCTGATGCGCGGGGTGCGCGAGCGCTTTGCCGACCTGCCCGAGGTCGGCGCCTTCCTGAATGCGATCTGCCGCGATCTGCTCGACAGCGGCACCATCTGGCGCGGCACCGGCGAAGATGGCGAGGAGGACGATGAGGAAGACGGCAGCCGCTTCCAGCGCTATCAGGTGAATCTGCTGGTCGATCACACCGACACTGCAGGCGCGCCGGTGATCATCGAGGACAACCCGGCCCTTGGTAATTTGGTCGGCCGCATCGAGCATGTGGCGCAGATGGGCATGGCGGTGACCAACTTCACCCTGATCCGCGCCGGCGCGCTGCATCGGGCCAACGGCGGCTATCTGCTACTGGACGCCGAACGTTTGCTGAGCCACCCCTTTGCCTGGGAGGCGCTCAAGCGCGTGCTGCGTAGTGGCGAAATCCGCATCGAACCGCCGTCCGAAGCACAGGAGTGGCGCAGCACCCTCACCCTGGATCCCGCGCCGGTGCCTTGCAATGTCAAGGTGGTGCTGGTGGGCGAGCGCGACACGTTTTACCTGCTCAACGAAATCGATCCGGATTTTCCCGAGCTGTTCAAGGTGGCCGCCGACTTCGACGAGGATATGCCGCGCAATGCTGCCAATGAAAAGCATTTTGCCGCCCTGCTGGCCAAGCTGGCACGCCAGTCCGGACTGCATCCTTTCGACAGTGCGGCGGTTGCGCGCCTGATCGAGCACAGCGCCCGTTTGGCCGAAGATGGCGGCCGCTTATCTTTGCGTACCCGGCTGCTGGCGGACTTGATGCGGGAAGCCGATCTGTTTGCGCGCCAGGAAGCTCAGTCACGGGTCGGGCGGGGGCACATCGATCGGGCTGTTGCGGCACGCGTTCGCCGGTTTGGCCGTTACGCGGAACAGGTGCGTGAAGCCATGCTCGACGGCACCACGCTGATTGCCACCGAGGGGTTGCAGGCCGGTCAGGTCAATGGGCTGGTGGTGGTCGAACTAGGCGGCGAACGGTTTGGTCATCCAGTGCGTATCACCGCCACGGTGCGCCTGGGCGACGGCGATGTGGTCGACATCGAGCGCGAAACCGAACTGGGTGGCGCGATCCACTCCAAAGGCGTGCTGATCCTGTCTGCCTTTCTGGCCAGCCGTTATGCCCGCCACCAGCCGCTGTCGCTATCGGCCAGTCTGGTGTTCGAGCAATCCTACTCGCCGGTGGAAGGCGACTCCGCCTCACTGGCCGAGCTGTGCGCGTTGCTTTCTGCCTTGGCCGAAGTGCCCATCCGCCAGTCTTTGGCCATCACCGGCTCGATCAACCAATTCGGCGGTGTACAGGCCATCGGTGGTGTGAATGAAAAGATCGAGGGCTTTTTCGACCTGTGCGCCGCGCGTGGGCTTACCGGCGAACAGGGCGTGGTCATTCCCACCGCCTGCATCCGTCATCTGATGCTGCGCGAAGACGTGGTCGAAGCCGTGGCTGCCGGGCGCTTTGCGGTGTATGCCGTGGCGACGGTAGACGAGGCCATGGAAGTGCTGACCGGCATGCCGGCGGGCCAGGCCGACAACAAGGGCATTTTGCCGCGCAACACCCTGAATCATCGGATTGCTACCGCACTGACCGACATGAGCGCCGCCCGCCATGCCTGGAGCGAAGGGCAGGAGCGGCCCCGCAAGCGTGGCCGCCGGCATGAGCACTGAAGCCGCCATCGCCGACCGCGATTTCGTGATTCTGCTGTAAGAGGCAATCGAGATGCGCCGCAGGCGGTGGCTGCAGGCGTCAGCCGAGCGGCTGCGGCGCGAGCGCGCGTGCGCTCAGGTGTGGGGTTTTCCAGCCAATCCCCAGCCGCCGTGAAAATGTTTGTGGATAAGCTGTGAGGCGGCGGGCCATCCGCTTGAGCGGACAGGATTTTTCCGGCTTGCTCAATTTTTGGGCAGCCCGCTTGCCTGCAGCCCGCGTAGAATCGTGCGCCCCGGCCGTAACGAAGGTGTGGCGCATGACCGACCCCATCCATTACCGCATCTGTCCTCTTTACCCCCGAGCGCACCGCTTTGCGGTCAGCGTCACGGTGGCCGAACCGGACCCCGAAGGCCAGGTTTTCAGCCTGCCGGCCTGGATACCCGGCAGCTACATGATCCGTGAGTTTGCGCGCAACATCGTCAGCATCCGCGCAGAGGCGGACGGTAAAGCGGTGGCGCTGGAAAAGCTCGACAAGCATAGCTGGCGGGCTGCGCGGGTACCGGCCGGCCGCGCGCTTACCCTGCATTACGAAGTCTATGCCTGGGATCTGTCGGTGCGTGCGGCCCATCTGGATCACACCCACGCTTTTTTCAACGGCACCAGCGTGTTTTTGAAGGTCCACGGCCACAGCGCACGGCCGTGCACGGTGGATATCCAGCCGCCGGTGGATGAGCGCTTGCGCGACTGGCGGGTCATTACCGCGCTGCCGCGGGCATCCGGTCGCGGCGCTGCAAAGGCTTATGGCTTTGGTCTGTACCGTGCGGCTGATTACGACGAGCTGATCGACCATCCGGTGGAAATGGGGCGCTTTACCCTGGGCAGTTTCCAAGTTGGCGAGGTAGTGCATGACGTGGCGCTGACCGGCCGTCACGACTGCGACATGGTGCGTCTTACCGCGGACCTGAAACGCATTTGCGCCTGGCAGGTGGACTTGTTCGGCGCGCCCGCGCCGATGGATTACTACGCTTTTCTGGTCATGATCGTCGGCGATGGCTACGGCGGTCTGGAGCATCGCGCCTCCACCGCGCTGCTGGCTAGTCGCGCCGATCTGCCGTATGCCGGCATGAAGGCGATGACCAAGGGCTACCGACAGTTTCTCGGTCTGTGCAGCCATGAGTACTTCCACACCTGGAACGTCAAACGCATCAAGCCGGCAGCTTTTACGCCCTACGATCTGGCGGCGGAAAACTACACCCGCCTGTTGTGGGCCTTTGAAGGCTTCACCTCGTATTACGACGATCTGGCCTTGGTACGCAGCGGGGTGATCGAGGTGGACGACTACCTCGCGCTGATCGGCCAGACGCTTTCCAACGTGCTGCGCACACCGGGGCGCCGACGGCAGAGCGTGGCCGAATCCAGTTTCGATGCCTGGATCAAGTACTACCGTCAGGACGAAAACGCTCCTAACGCCATCGTCAGCTACTATGCCAAGGGGGCGTTGGTGGCGCTGGCGCTGGATTTGCAACTGCGTGCGGCAAGCGCCGGGCAAAAAAGCCTGGACGACGTGATGCGTCTGCTCTGGCAGCACTATGGGCAGACCGGTATCGGCGTGCCCGAGGACGGTATTTTTGCCGCGGTGGCGCAGATTGGCGGCACATCCTTGGCACGTTGGCTGCGCCGCGCGGTGGAAGGCACTGACGATTTGCCGCTCGCCCGCCTGCTCAAACCGTTTGGGATTGTCTGTACCGCCGAACCGGCCAGCACAGCCCCTTGGCTGGGGGCCAAGCTGGCCGTCGACGGTGAGCCCAGACTGGTTCATGTGTATGACGACGGACCGGCTCAGCGCGCCGGATTGTCGGCGGGCGATGTGCTGGTGGCGCTCGATGGGCTGAAGGTCGACGCTCGCGGCCTGGACGCGATGCTGGCCCGCCGCCGGCCCGGCGAGCGCATCGAACTTTACGCTTTCAGACGTGACGAGCTGCTCCGCTTTGAACTGGAACTGGCTACCCCACCGGCTGATCAGATCAGCCTCAAGCCGGCGGCAAAAGCCTCGGCGGCGGCACGCCGGCTGCGCCGGGGTTGGCTGGGGCGCTAAACCGCACGGGTGGTGCAGCAGCCGCCGCCGGCAGACGACGCCTTGCCGTGGGGCAAGCAGGGTTCAGGTCATGCCGTTCTTGCTGAAAAGCTTGTTGCGCCAATACCGCCAGGCAAAAAAGGCCAGCATGGCCGACATGATCAGCCAGAACCCCACGCCTTGCCAGAAAGCGGTCGGATCGGTGGCCAGAAAATAGTCGCGCGGCGGACGCACGAAGTGGATGCGCCCGCTGACGATGGCCTTGACTGCCATCGTCAGGCCGCCTGCCGTCGGCGCAAACCAGACTATCAGCCCCAGCCCGACGATCACCCGGTCGAGCAGGGGCGAAGGCTGCCGACGCGGCCGGTACACACTGTCGACGCCCGACCATAGCGCCACGACGAAGCCGGCCGCAGCCACCACCGGCATCACCGCCATCAGCGCGCCGAGCGCGGTGGCAGCAAGCATGAAGCGCGCGCCTTCCAGCGGCATGACCTGCGCCCAGATGTCTGGCAGGCGCATGAACAGCCAGACCGAGCCGGTCAGGCCGATCAGGCAGGCGAGCAGGGCGTAGGCGGCGACCCGGCGGGCAAAATCGCCGGGCAATTCGTTTTCTCGGGGGCGGGCAAACAGAGGCATGGGTGGCTTTTGAGCGTTCGGCGCAAAGCCCAAAGTCTAGCGTAAGCGCTCACCGCAGGCGGACATCGCAGTCATGTTCAGCCGAAATAGCCGTGCACATACCATTCATCCGGCTTGTCCAGGGGATGAAAAACCCAGCACAGGGCCCCGTCTTTGTGCTGCGCCACGTAATAGTCGCGCCGCACATCGGCACCGTCCCACCAGCCGGATTCGATCCGCTCCGGGCCGGCCAGCAAAGTCAGGGCGGCTCTATAACGTAACGCCTGAGGCTCGGCAAGCAACCATAGCGGACGTAGTCCCGGCGCGGATGCGTGCGCCGGCGGGCGTGTTGCGGGCCGAACCGGGCGCCAGGCGCGCTCGGGGCGATGGTCGGCGCAAGGTTGCACACCGATGACGGCATCCGTTCCCAGGCGGGCGATCAGACGCTCCAACAGCAGCCCGGCGTTGTGCTGCGTGGCGTCCGGATCGCCGAACAGATCGCCGGATTTTGGTGCCAGTGCCACCGGTGCGCCGCTTGTCAGTTGCAAAGCTTCGACCGGTGCCGGCAGGGCCAGCGCGGCCAAACGTTCACGTGCCAACAACCCCAGGCGGGCCTCGTCACGCGACGGCGCGCCGCAGTACAGATCGAGCACGGTGGTCGGACCGGATTCATGCACCAGCGTCAGGCGACAGTACTCCGCCGCCATCTGACGCGCGGCCAGCCAAGCGGCCTGGCCGGCAAACAAGCGGCGGGCGGCGAACAGCAACGGGGCGAGCTGGTCGGTGGGCGCGGCCATGGCCACTGTGGCGGTGTAGCGCGCGGGCGCTACAAACCAGTCTCGCAGGTCAGGCGTGTCGCCGCGGGCGCGGGCCAGCGCCGCGCTGACCGCCGCGGCCTGCCGACGGGCCAGTCCGTCGCGGGGCAGACGCAGCACATCGCCCAGGTTGCGGGCGCCAATGCCGTGTAACAGCATCAAAATGTCTTGTCCCACTCCGGCATCGGCCAGTACCGCGAGCGGCAAAGCGCTCAGGCAGTCCTGCCAACCGTGATCCGCGGGGATTAAAGTGCCGGGACGACAGGCAGCCAGCCAGCGCGCGGCCATGGGCGTCGGTGCGCCGCCAAGTTGGCCGTGCAGACTCAGTGTGCGCAATTCATCGACAAGAGTGTCGGCCAGAGCCTGCAGACCGCCGAACAGGCGTAGGCTGGTGGAGACTTCCAGCACCAGCCCGTCGGGCGGATCCAGGCTGATTTGAGGGGTGAAACGCCCGGCCCACTGGGCCAGCTCTGTCAGCGTGGCCGCTTCGAGTTCCAAGGCGCGCGGACGCAGTTGCAGATCGGGTGCCACGGCCAGCGCGCTTGCCACACTGTCGCCCGCACGCACGCCACGCGCACGCGCGGCCGGACTGGCGGCCACCACTTGTTGGCGGGGATGCGCTTCGGTGATGGCCAGCAGGCCAGGATCGGCGCTGCCGCGGCTAAAAACCTGCAAAGGCAGATCGGGCAGGCGCAGGGCGAGCCAGTACATGGAGGCGTGGCAGTGCAGTCTGAGCGCCGGCGCGCCAAGCCGGACGCTGCGGCAAGACGATTTCGAGCGGGGCAGCAGGTGCCGGTCCGCGGCGCTTGAGGATGTGGACCCGCACAGCGCCCGCCTGGGCCGACAATTGCAAGCGCAGGGCGGCCACCGAAGGCTGGCGGGCTGCATCGGCCGGACGGAACAAAAACAACGGCGTGGCGGAATCTTCCGCCGCCAGTTGCAGACGGCGCAGTCCGCTGTGGTCGATCCGTTTCGGCCAGGCCAGTATGGCGTGACAGGCCCCGGACGTGGTGGCTTGGCGGGTGGCCCACAGGGTTTCGGCATCGCTTGCGGTGCGTACCAGCAGCAAGCGTTCCAACGGCACGCCGGCGGCCGCCAACGCGGGCGCATAAGGCAGGTGAGGCGGGGCGACCCAGACCAGCCAGCGATCGGCCGGTGTGCAGCGCAGCAGCGGCAGCAGCAAGGAAAGTTCGCCCACTCCGGGGCGGGCGGTGAGCAGTTCGATCAGCGCACCGCGTGGCCAGCCGCCACCTGGCAGTTGCGCGTCCAGTGCGGCAAAGCCGGTGGGTAAGCCCGGCACGGCGCTACGGGCCAGGCAGTTGGCCTGCCAGACCAGGCCGGGCGGCAAAGCGGCAAGGGCGTGCGGTTGGGCCATGATACCCGCGCGGTGGCTGCGGCAATGTGTGTCAGTGGCCGCCGTCTTGCCGGATCAGCCCAACCATGATGCCTTCAATGGCGAAGACCTCCTTGCGGGTATCGATCACGATGGGCGGGTAATCCGGGTTGGCGGGCAGCAATTCGACCATTGGGCCGGTGCTGCGGAAGGTCTTGACGGTGACCTCGTCATGCACCCGGGCGATGACGATCTGGCCGTTGCGCGCTTCATGCTGGCGGTGTACCGCGATCAGGTCGCCATCCAAGATGCCGGCATCGCGCATGCTCAGCCCGCGCACCCGCAGCAGGTAATCGGCGCGCGGGGAAAACAGCGCGGCGTCCAGTTGCAGGCGTTGTTCGACATGCTCATTGGCCAAAATGGGGCTGCCCGCAGCCACCCGCCCGACTACCGGCAGACCCACGCCTTCGGCCAGCCGGATACCGCGCGCACGGCCATCTTCGAGCACAATTGCGCCTTTGGCTGCCAGGGCGCGCAAATGGGTCTCGGCTGCATTGGGCGAACGGAAGCCGAAGGCTGCGCACAGCTCCAGGCGGGTGGGGGGGCGGCCTGCGCTGTCTACGGTTTGGCGAATGAAGTCGAGAATTTCAGCCTGTCTGGCGGTGAGCGATTCGCTGCGCGGGGGCATGGCGGATTCCGTGAAGGGTAATCGAGGCTGTAATTTTAAACAGTCATTCTGGCGGGCGTCGACCGCAAAACGCTACGCGGCACAGCCGTCTGCGCCCGATACGCCAGTTGCGAAAGATGTTGCAGTGCGTCTTGAGCCGGCGTTCGCTTGCGGTAGAGTTGGCCGCGGTTACCGGCTAAAATCGCCCGCACGTCAGGGAGGCCCCATGCTGCAAAGCGGAGACATGGCTCCGGTTTTTTCACTGCCGGATGCGGATATGGAGACTTTCGACCTTGCCGCCGAGCGCGGCAAGCATCATGTGGTGCTCTACTTTTACCCCCGCGACAACACGCCGGGCTGTACGCTGCAGGCCGCCGAATTCAGCGACCATGAAGCGGAATTTGCCCGCCACGACTGTATCGTGGTGGGCGTCAGCCCCGATGATTGCCTCACCCACGCCGAGTTCCGGGATCAGCACGGACTGTCGGTGCGCCTGCTGTCAGACCCTGAAGCCGAGGTCTGCAGGCTGTACCATGTGTGGCAGCCAAAGGAAGTCGACGGTGTGAAAAAGATGGGCGTGCGACGGACGACCTTTATCATCGATAAACAAGGTATCGTTCGGCATGCGCTGTATGACGTCACGCCCCGCGGCCATGCCGCCGCGGTTTATGAACTGGTCAAGGAACTGGAATCGGACCCATGCAAAACGAAATCGTCAAAGATACCGTTGTAACCCTCAACTACACCGTGCGCGACCCCGAAGGCAACATGATCGACGATGGCGCACATCCCTTGGTCTATCTGCACGGCGGCTACGACGGCATTTTCCCGGTGCTCGAAGAACTGCTGCAGGGCAAGAAGGTTGGCGAGCGCTTCCAGGTCAAGCTGCAACCGGAAGACGCCTTTGGCGAATACGATGAGGATCTGGTCCTGATCGAAGACGCCAGCCTTTTTCCTGAAAACATCGAGGTGGGCATGTCCTTCGAGCGCGTGACTGACAACGGCGAAGAAGAAGTGATCTATCGCATCACCGACATTGCCGACGGCAAGGTGGTGGTCGATGGCAATCATCCCTTGGCCGGCACCGCCTTGGTCTTTGATCTCACCGTGGCCGCAGTACGTAAGGCGAGCGCAGACGAGATCGCTCATGGCCATGTGCATGGCGAAGGCGGTCATCACCACTGAGCCTGCATCGGGGCCGCGCAAGCGGCCCTTTTTATATCCCGCCTCCGCGCTCCTGATCCACTTTGCGCGCAGATGATCGACTACATGCGCCAGCTTGCCCGCCAAGGCTCCCAGTCAGCAGTACCACTGCTCGAGGTTTCCGACTTGCGGGTGGCGATCAGTGGCGAGCGAGTAGTGCGCCCGGTGGCCGGCGTCGGCTTTCAGGTGCGCGCCGGTGAAACCTTCGCCTTACTGGGCGAGTCCGGTTGTGGCAAATCGATGACCGCGCTGGCCATTGCCCGCTTGCTGCCAGACGGCGGCCGGATTGAAGGCGGCCGGGTGAGTCTTTTGGGCGAGGACTTGCTGACCTACACCGAAGCCAAGATGCGCACGGTACGCGGCCGGCGCATCGGCATGGTGTTTCAGGAGCCCGGCACCAGCCTCAACCCGGTGATGACCGTGTGTGCGCAGATCGTCGAAGTGCTGGCCCGTCACCGCGGCCTGCGCGGCGCAGCCGCCCGCACAGAGGCCCGTCGACTGCTCGACGCGGTAGGCATCCCGGATGCGGCGCGGCGGCTGGACGACTATCCTTTCCAATTTTCCGGTGGCATGAAGCAGCGGGTGATGATCGCCATGGCGCTGGCCGGAGAGCCCGAGCTGCTGATTGCTGACGAGCCGACCACCGCGCTGGATGTCACCATCCAGGCCCAGGTGCTCGCGCTGCTCGCCGGCGTGCAGCGCGAGCGCGGCATGGGCATGTTGCTGATTACCCATGACCTTGGTGTGGTTGCGCGCATGGCGCAGCATGTGGGTGTGATGTATGCCGGCGAACTGGTCGAAATCGGCGCCCGCGAGGGGTTTTTTGCCGCACCGCTGCATCCGTATTCGCGCAAACTGTTTGCCGCGCTACCCAGCGGCCTGCAACGCGGGCGGGCGCTCGCGGCGCTGACCGGCAGCGTGCCGGCCCTGGATGTGGCGATGTCCGGTTGCCGCTTTGCCGCGCGCTGTCCGCAAGCCTTCGCGCCCTGCACCCAGGTGTCACCCGGCTGGCATCGCCGCGACGGGCAGATGGTGCGCTGTCATCTCTTTGCCGAGGACGGCCACGCGCCTGAGCCAGTACCACAGGTTTCGCGCGTTGAGCTGCCCGAGCCGGCGGGCTGCGAGCCTGCGCTGCTGCAAGTGCGCGATCTGCAGGTGCATTTTCCGGTACGCAAGGGCATCTTTCGCCGCACCGTGGGGCAGGTGCGCGCGGTCGATGGAGTCAGTTTCGATCTGCATCCTGGGCGCACCCTGGCCCTGGTGGGCGAATCGGGTTGCGGTAAAACCACGGTGGGCAAGGCCATTTTGCAGCTTATTCCGCCTACTGCCGGCACGGTGCGCTTGGACGGATGCGACCTGGTCGGGCTGGGTGCTGCTGCGCTGGCGCCGATGCGTCGGGCGATGCAGATGGTGTTTCAAGATCCGTTCGCTTCGCTCAACCCGCGCATGCGCATCGGTGAGATCATCGAAGAAGGCATGCTGGCGCTGGGCCTGGGCGGCGATGCGGGCGAACGCGCCCGCCGGGTCGATTGGCTACTCGAACGCATCGGCCTGTCACCGGCCATGCGTTACCGCTACCCGCACGAATTCTCCGGCGGCCAGCGCCAACGCATCGCGATTGCCCGTGCTCTGGCGGTGAGGCCGCGGCTGATCGTGTGCGACGAACCCACCAGCGCACTGGACGTGTCGGTGCAAGCGCAGCTACTCAACCTGATGCGTGAGCTGCAATGCGAGTTGGGTCTGGCTTATTTGTTCATTACCCACAATTTGGCCGTGGTGGACTACTTGGCCGACGAGATTGCGGTGATGTATTTAGGGCGCATCGTCGAGCGCGGCGAAACCCGGCGGGTGCTCGCTTCGCCGGCCCATCCCTACACCCGTATGCTGCTCGATGCGGTACCGGGTATCGATGGTGGAACGCAACAGCACGGCTCCACGACTGCCGCCGAGCTGCCTTCACCGCTGTCGCCGCCAGGCGGCTGCCATTTTCATCCGCGTTGCCCTAAAGCCGACGAGCGCTGCCGGCGCGAGTATCCCGCCCCTGATACGCTGACCGACGGGCGCGAACTGCGCTGCCACCATCCAGATTTTTTCGATCAGCCTCAGGCTTGACGCATTGACCGGCTTACAGCGGCTTAGTCGGCCATGCGTATCTTGAGCGGAATCAGTCCGGTCACGGCCAATGCGCCGCGTGGGTCGCCTCCTTCGGGAACCAGCAAAGCATGGCCGGGAGCAACCTTGCTGCGGCTTCCTAGGCCGTTGATCTGGCGCAACTGGGCGAGCGTCAGACGGTGGCGCTTGGCCACTTCGGCAAGCGATTCGCCACGCTTGAGCCGGTAGGTGCGCCAGAGTGGGCCGGATTCGGCAAGGGTTTGCAGGCGGGCTTGGAAGGCTTCGGCGCGGTCGGCCGGCACCACCAGGCTATGACCTTCGCGGGTAATCGCCGGGCGGTTGAAGGCGGGGTTGAGCGCAACGAATTCCTCGATTGGCATGTCCGCCAGCCGGGCGGCGGTGGCCAGATCGATGCCGACCGGCGATTCTACGGTGACGAAATACGGGCGGTTGGCAACATAGGGCAGTTCAAAACCGAACCGCTCCGGATTCATCACGATGTTTTTCAACGCCTGCAGCTTGGGCACGTAGTTGCGTGTTTCGGTCGGCATGCGCAGATGGCTGTATTCGGTCGGCAGGCCAGCGTCTTCGTTGCGCTGCAGCGCCCGCCCTACGGCGCCTTCGCCCCAGTTATAGGCGGCCAGCGCCAGATGCCAGTCGCCGTGCAGGTCGTAGATTTGCTGCAGGTAAGCGAGCGCCGCGTCGGTGGAGGCGATCACGTCGCGGCGCTCGTCCACCCATTTGTCTTGAGTGAGCTTGTAGTGGCGGCCGGTGGCGGGAATGAACTGCCACAAACCGGAGGCTTGTGCGGGCGAATAGGCCAAGGGGTTGTAGCCGCTTTCCACCATCGGCAGCAAGGCCAGTTCGGTGGGCAGGCCGCGGGCCTCGATTTCATTGACGATGTGATAAAGATAACGTCCGCCGCGGGCGAAGACCTGCTGCAGAAAACCGGGCCGCTCCAGATAGAAGCGTTGATAGAATTGCACCGTTTCGTTGTCCAGGTCCGGCATGGCAAAGCCGCGCCGGATGCGGTCCCAAATGTCATTGGCGGTGCGGGTGAGGTCCAGCGTGAGTACCCGC
This sequence comes from Pseudothauera hydrothermalis, assembly GCF_003345255.1. GTDB lineage: Bacteria > Pseudomonadota > Gammaproteobacteria > Burkholderiales > Rhodocyclaceae > Pseudothauera > Pseudothauera hydrothermalis. The sequence goes on from NZ_CP029331.1 coordinate 1,465,912, forward strand.
GGAGAACTGGCCAGGTTGTGCAGCCGGTGCCCGATGCTGTCGCCCGGCATTGTGTCGGTTGGCGGAGACAGCAGAGCCAGTGGGCCGATCGGCGATTCCGGGGTTGCTGCGGTCTGCGCGCTCGCGGCTTTGGTCAAACACAGCAGCACGGCGGTGCAGAACAAGGCGGTGCGGATTGCCATGTGCGCCGGTCAAGGAGTGCGTTAGAAAGCGCGAGAGTCTACCGAGCGATGCGCCAATGCGTCAAACTCAGGGGTAAAAATCCCTCAAATGTCAGGATCGGCGAGCGTCTAGGCTGGTACGATCCGATCATTGGCAGTCATTCGCCCGATTGCCGCTAACCGCTATCGCCCTAGTTTGCCCGTGCAATGAAGGCTTTGATCATCGAAGACACGCTCACCAGCGCCACCCTGGTCTGCCATCAGCTTGGCAAGATGGGGCTGGAGACGGTGCACGCGCGCGATGGCGAGTCGGGCATCGAACTATTCAAATCGGAGCGTCCCGACCTGATTCTGCTCGACATCATCATGCCGGGGCTGGACGGCTTCGAGGTGGCGCGGCGTATCCGCCAACTGGAGCGCGACGGCGAATGGACACCCATCATTTTTCTTACTGCGCGCACCGGCGACGAAGACCTGGAGCGCGGTATCGAAGTCGGCGGCGACGATTATCTGATCAAGCCGGTTTCCGAAATCGTACTCAAGGCCAAGGTGCGGGCCATGCAGCGCATTGCCCAGATGCGTTATTCGCTGCTGGTGCTCACCCGCAAACTCGATGAGGCCAATCGGGAGTTGATGCGTTTGTCGTCTGCCGATGGGCTGACCGGCATTGCCAACCGCCGGCGGTTCGACGAAACCCTGCTCAAAGAATGGCGGCGCTGCGCGCGCGAGGCGCGACCGTTGGCGCTGCTGCTGATCGATGTCGATTTTTTCAAGCCTTTCAACGACAACTACGGCCATCAGGCTGGCGATGAATGCCTCAAGGCGGTCGCCCGCGCGCTGTCGCAGACGCTGCATCGTCCGTCCGATCTGGCTGCCCGCTATGGCGGCGAAGAGTTTGCGGTAATCCTTCCCGGCACGGACGAGGCGGGCGCTTTGGCCGTGGCCGAGGCGTTGCGTGCCGCGGTGCAGCAAATGGGGATTACCCACCGTTATTCAGAGGTCGCGCCGGTGGTCACGATCAGCGTCGGGCTGGCCTGTGCAACCCCGAGACCTGGCGATGAAACGGGTTTCATCGGTCTGCTCAAGGATGCGGACGCGGCGCTTTATCGGGCAAAATCGGAAGGGCGCAATCGCGTAGTCAGCGCATGTGCGCCTTGTGTGGGGCAGATGGACTGATGTCGCTGTCGGCCAAACGTGCGGTCATCGTCGATGACAATGAAAGCATCCGCATGGTGCTGCGCGCCATCGTTCGTCAGGCCGGGCTGCAAGTGGTCGGCGAAGCGCGCGATGGTAACAGCGCGCTGGAAGTGATCGAACGCTGCAATCCAGACTTGGTTTGTCTGGACGTGTTGATGCCGGGACGCGATGGCATCGAGGTGTTGGGCGAACTCAAACGTCGCCGTCCGCATGTCCGCGTGCTGATGATTACCGGCAAGGCCGACCGTGAAACCGTTGAAACCATGATCCGCGAAGGCGCCAGCGGCATCGTGGTCAAGCCCTTCAATGCCGCGCGGGTGATCGAGACCATCCGGCGCGCTTTTGGCTTGGCAAACTGAGCTGGTGCCGGTTCAAAAATTGTCTTTCCAGCGCCGCAGTGCGGCCAGGCAAGCAGCGGGTGAGGCGGGGGGCGTTCCACTGTGCCGTGTCACCGCGTCGATGATTGCAGCCTCGCCGACGCGCAGAAAAGGGTTGATCGCGCGCTCCAGGCCAATGGAGGAGGGTAGTGTCGGCGCGCCGCGGCCGCGGCGTGCTTCACAATCGGCCGCATAGCGGTCGCGTGCCGGATTGTGCGGCTCCACGGCGCGGGAAAAAGCAAGATTGGCCAGGGTGTATTCATGGGCGCAATACACCGCGGTGTCTTCCGGCAAGCTCGCCAGCCGTTGTAGGGAAGCGAACAGCTGCGCTGCGCTGCCGCCCAGCAGCCGACCGCAGCCGGCGGAAAACAAGGTGTCGCCGCAGAACAGCAGGTTTGGCGCATAGTAGGCCACATGCCCCGCCGTGTGGCCGGGTATATCCAGCACCTTGAAGGATTGTCCAAGCGCAGGCAGATCGATCACCGCGCCTTCGGTCACCGGATGGCTGACCCCAGCAATCGCTTCGGTGGCCGGCCCATACACCGGCACTGGGTGGCGGGCCAGTAACGCGGCGACACCGCCCACGTGATCGGCATGGTGGTGCGTGATCAGGATGGCGGCAAGCTCCAACCCCTGTGCCGCAAGACTGTGTTCCACCACCGCGGCGTCACCCGGGTCGACGACAACTGCATGGCGGCCGCGGCGCAACAACCAGATGTAGTTATCGCGAAAGGCGGGAAGGGGGATAATGGCGTCCATGCCGCAGATTTTGAAGCGCTGATTGCTCATGTCAATGCTCAGCCTGTCCGACTGGCTGCTTACTCCACCAGGGCGTTACCTGCTCAACTGGGAGATGCGTGCGGTCGACCGTCTGGTGGCCGATCTGTTCGGTTACAACGCGGTGCAGATCGGGCTGCCGGAGGTGGATTTCCTGCGTGCCAACCGCATGCCCTTTCGCTTTCATGCCGACCGCCTGAGCAAATCGGCGGTGATTGCGCGCAACGAGGCGCTGCCGTTTGCCACGGCCTGTCTCGATCTGGTGGTTTTGCCCCACGTGCTGGAGTTTTCCAGCTCGCCGCATCGGGTTTTGCGCGAAGTCGAGCGCGTGTTGATGCCGGAAGGACATGTCATCATCTGCGGTTTCAATCCGTTCAGCCTGTGGGGCCTACGCAGGCTGGCAGCCGGTCAGCGGGGGAGCTTTCCTTGGCGCGGCCAGTACTTGTCTGCCTTCCGCATCAAGGATTGGTTGACGTTGTTGGGCTTTGAAACCCAGGCGACCGTCTTCGGCTGTTACGCCCCGGCGGTGAGTAGTGAAACCTGGCTGGCGCGCTGGCATGTGCTGGATCGTGCCGGGGCACGCTGGTGGCCGATCTGTGGGGCAGTGTATCTGATCCACGGCATCAAGCGGGTGCACGGGATGCGGCTAATTACCCCGAACTGGCGCGAAAAACGCGCCGCAGCAAAACGCATGGCGCCGATCGCCCAGCGTGGTCGTTCGGTGACCGAAACCAGGAAAACGCAATAGATGGAAGTCGTGGAAATCTTTACCGACGGAGCCTGTAGCGGCAATCCCGGTCCCGGCGGATGGGGGGCTATTTTGCGCTTCGGCGCGCATGAAAAAGAGATTTGGGGCGGCGAGCCGCATACCACCAACAACCGCATGGAGCTCCTGGCGGTCATCCGTGCGCTCAATGCACTCAAGCGCCCGGTGCGCGCTCGGGTGCACACCGACAGCCAGTATGTGCAAAAAGGTATTTCGGAATGGATTCACGGCTGGAAAACACGTGGCTGGAAGACCGCTGCCAAGGCGCCGGTCAAGAACGCTGACTTGTGGCAGGCGCTGGATCTGGCGGCCAGCCGCCACCATATCGATTGGATCTGGGTGCGCGGCCATGCCGGCCACGCTGAGAACGAACGGGCCGACGCGCTGGCGCGCCGAGGCGTGGAGGCCGTGCGCCAGCGCGGCGCTGCGGTGGAATGTTGAACACGGCACGCAAGCAAGTCAGATGAGACAAATCGTCCTCGATACCGAAACCACCGGTCTGGATTGGCGCAATGGCGACCGGGTGATCGAAATTGGCTGTGTGGAACTATTGAACCGTAGCTTCACCGGTCGTCGTTTTCATGTGTATATCAACCCGGAGCGCGGCATCGACGCCCAAGCCGTGGCGGTGCATGGCATTACCGAAGAGTTCCTTGCCGACAAACCCCGTTTTGCCGATGTGGCGGCGGATTTCGAGGATTTCGTGCGGGATGCCGAGCTGGTCATCCATAACGCGAGCTTCGACGTTGGCTTTCTGAACCATGAGCTGTCGCGGCTGAGCCGGCCGTCGTTGGAGACGCTGTGCGCCGGCATCGTCGATACGTTGAAGATGGCCAAGGAACTGCATCCGGGCAAGAAAGCCTCTCTCGATGCTTTGTGCAGCCTGTATCAGGTCGATAACAGCCATCGCAGCCTGCACGGCGCTTTGCTCGACGCGGAGATTCTCGCCGAAGTGTATCTGGCGATGACCCGCGGACAGGAAAGCCTGATGATGGTCTTGGATGAGCCTGCCACGGTGGCGGTGGCGTCCGAAACGATGCAGGCGGAGCGCCCCGCACTGGTGGTGTGCCGTGCCAGTGAGGAGGAATTGGCGGCGCACACCGCAGTGTTGCAGGACATTGCCCAAGCCAACAAGGGCCTCTGCCTGTGGTTGCCGCCCCAGCCGGCGCAAGCGAACGGCACCAAGGCGGATTGATTGGGGGCCGGCCGTCTAACCAGTGGACAGGCGTTCCTGTACGGTCTCGGCGATGGCCAATGCGGCCGTCAGGCCCGGCGATTCGATGCCGAATAGATTGACCAGACCCGCCACACCATGGGTGTCGGGACCGTCGATGCGAAAATCGGCGGCCTCCTGACCGGGAGGGTGGATTTTTGGACGCACGCCGGCGTAATCCGGCGCCAATGCGCCATCGGGCAAACCTGGCCAGTAACGCCGGATTTCGCGGTAAAAGGCCGTTGCCCGAGCGGGGGCGACGCGGTAGTCGAAATGCGCCGTGTCGGCGGGCAGGTCGAGCCATTCCACATCCGGACCAAAACGGGCTCGGCCTTGCAGATCCAAAGTCAGATGTACACCCAGACCGGCCGCTTCGGGTACCGGATAGATCAGACGCGAAAAGGGCGCGCGCCCCTGCAGTGCGAAGTAATTACCCTTGGCAAAGTAAGCCCGCGGAACATGGGTCGAGGACAAACCTTCGATACGCGCCGCCAGCGCTGGCGCGCCCAACCCGGCGGCGTTGACCACGGTACGGGCGGCCAAGCGCATCGGCGCTTGACCGCCGGTGTGCAAGACGATGCCCGCCGCGCCCGCCTCGGCCGCGAGCACCGGCGTATTGCACACCAGGGTTGCGCCTTGGGCTTCGGCATCGCCCAATAAGGCCAGCATCAGCCCGTGTGAATCGACGATGCCGGTCGAAGGCGAAAGTAGCGCGGCTTGGCAATGAAGCTGTGGCTCCAGGCGGAGCGCTTCGGCCCGCTCGATGAATTGGAGATCGTCCACGCCGTTGGCTCGGGCTTGGGCCGCTAGACGTTCGAGTTCGCCGATCTGCGCAGCCGAAGTGGCGACCACCAGCTTGCCGCAGCGCCGGTGGGCGATATTGCGCTCACGGCAATACGCGTAGAGCAGTTTGCGGCCGCGCACGCATAGCTGCGCCTTGAGCGAGCCGCTCGGGTAGTACAGGCCGGCGTGGATTACCTCGCTGTTGCGGCTGGAGGTGGCGCCGCCAAAGCGTTGGTCGGCCTCCAAGATGATCACCTCGCGACCGCGGCTTGCCAGGGCGCGGGCGCAGGCGAGCCCCACCACGCCGGCGCCAATGACCACGCAATCGGTTTGTTCCATGTCCTCTATCGCGCAGCGCCAGTGGGATAAAGCAATGCGCTCAGCGGTGCAGCTTTTCCATGGCACGCAGCACGTCGCGGCGGGAGAGCTGGCCGATCAGGCGCTGGCCATCGACCACGGGCAAGCAGCGGAAAGGATGGGAAATGAATAGCTCGATGGCGTCGACCAGATTGGCGTCGGCTTGCAGGGACAGGACGTTACGGGTCATATAGTCTTCCACCAGCCCGCCACGGCCGTCGAAATAGGAGGAATTCAGCGCAATGCGCAGGCAATCCTTCTCGGAAAGAAAACCGACCAACTGGCCGTCGTCGTCGATGACCGGCGCCCCGCTCAGCTGATGATGCAGCAACTGATGCACGGCATCGAGCACGTTGGTATGCGGCCTGAAGGCAAGGTGATCCCCGATCATGTAGTCTTTGACCAGCAGCGATTGCAGCATGTTGTCTCCCTAACGGTTGGTGTTGGTTTCGGCCTCTTGCTGTGCGGCAAGACGCGCCAGCCGTTTGGGGCAGGGCTTGTCACAGCCGGCCTCGCACTCCAGCCCAACGCGCCCCAGGCCGCCGCAGCTGCCGCCGATCGGGTTACGGCCGGCGAGTACACCGATGGCCATGCCGGCCACCAGGATGGCCACAATGATGAATGTGAGGATGAAGATCGTCATGGCGTCGATACACTCCGTTAGCTGCCGGCACCGGTCCGCGGGCAAGGCCGGGGTTGTTGGCCGGGATGATACACAAGCGCTGCGCACAAAGGCCATTCGGCCTGTCAGAGGACCAGCCGTCCGCCGGGAAGGCTGCCGGCTTGCTCCAGCCGGGTGATGGTAGGCACAAGATCCATGCCCGTTCGAACCTTGAGTTGGCGTGCGCGTTCCCGCAGCTCGTCCACCGACAGCACGATCGGCTCGCCGGCAGCGCCAAAGGCCACCACGTTGCCGCTGTCGCAGGACGGAAAAGCGATGGCGCGGTCGTCGAAGGCGCCGACGATGCGTTCCACGCTGGCGGCAAAACCGCGCGCGCGACCAAATAAATTGACCGCGATCAGACCAGTATCCGACAGGCGGCTACGGGCCGCTTGGTAGAAAGGTAGCGTGTCGAGCACACCGGCGCGGGCGTTACGGTCATAACCGTCGACCAGAATGTAGTCGAAATGCCGTGTTGTATTGAAAACGTAGTCCGCGCCACAACCGATGTGGAGGGCAAGCCGTGTGTCCGGTTCGGGCAAACGGAAACACTGACGCGCGGCGGCGACTACGCGCGGTTCGATTTCCACCACCTGGATGCGGACATGCGGGTAGTGATGGTAGAGGAACTTGGTCAGCGATGCCGCGCCCAGGCCGATCACCAAGGCGGTCTTTGGCCAACCGTCGCCGGCGCGCAACACCAGACCCGCCATCATTTCACGGGTGTAGGCCAGCTCCAATGCGTTGGGCCGGCGGATGCGCATCGCGCCTTGAATCCACTCGGAGCCAAAGTGCAGGTAGCGCACGCCGGCTTTTTCGCTGATATCGATCGGGGTACTCAAGAGGCCAGCCTCTTCAACTGGTACAGACGCTCCAAAGCCTCGCGCGGACTCAAGGTATCCGGGTCGATGCCAGCCAGTTCGGTCAGCACCGGATGGGCGGCCGGCTCGGGGGTGTCGTCGGGCAATGCGGCAAATAAATCCGCCTGCGGCCCGGCGGTGATTTCGCGGTTTTCCAGCACCCGCAAACGCCGCTTGGCCTCACGGATCACCGTTGCGGGAATGCCCGCCAGTGCGGCGACCTCGATGCCGTAACTCTGGCTGGCCGGTCCTTCTTCCACGGCGTGCAAAAACACGATCCGATGAGCATGTTCGACCGCGTCCAGGTGCACATTGGCACATTCCGGGTAGTCGGCGGCAAGCCGGGTGAGCTCGAAGTAATGGGTGGAAAACAGCGTCAGGCAGCGGTTTTTTTCCAGCAAATGACGGGCGATGGCAAAAGCCAGTGCGAGTCCGTCGAAGGTCGAGGTGCCACGGCCGATTTCATCCATCAGCACCAGACTATGCTCGGTGGCGCCGTGCAAAATGGCCGAGGCTTCGGTCATCTCCACCATGAAAGTCGAACGCCCGGAAGCAAGATCATCGGAAGCGCCGATGCGGGTGAAAATGCCGTCGATCGGACCGATGCGGGCCGAGGTGGCCGGCACGAAGCTACCCACATGGGCCAGCAGGCAAATCAGCGCCACCTGCCGCATGAACGTGGATTTGCCACCCATGTTGGGGCCGGTAATCATCAGCATGCGACGGGTGGGGGCAAGCACGCAATCGTTGGCGATGAAGTTTTCCACCTGGCGTTCGACCACCGGATGACGGCCGCCGACGATGTCTACACCCGGTTGGTCCGAGAAAACCGGCCGCACGTAGCCGTAGCGTAAGGCCGCCTCGCCCAGCGCGGCCAGCCCGTCGATCAAAGCCAGCGCGCGGGCAATGCGCTGCAGCGTCGGAATGTGCGCGGCAAGGGTTTCCAGTAGGGCGTCGTAGAGCTGCTTCTCCCGCGCCAAGGCGCGCTCTTGAGCCGACAGCGCCTTGTCCTCGAAGGCTTTCAACTCCGGAGTGATATAACGTTCGGCATTTTTCAGCGTCTGGCGACGGCGGTAGTCGTCCGGCACCTTTTCAGCATGGGCGTGGCTGACTTCAATGTAAAAGCCATGCACTTTGTTGAATTCCACCTTCAGATTGGCAATGCCGGTGCGCTCGCGCTCGCGCGCTTCCAGCGCCAGCAGAAATTCGCCGCAGTTGTGCTGGATGCTGCGCAACTCGTCGAGTTCCGCATCGAAACCCGGCGCGATCACGCCACCGTCGCGCACCGCTGCTGCCGGCTCGGCGGCCACCGCACGGATGAGCACATCGAGCAGCTCGTCCGGGGTGTCGAGCTCGGCACGCAGCGCGCCGAGCAGCGTATCGGCCGGGGTGCCTAGTGCGGCATGCAGCGCCGGCAGACGGGAGAGGCTATCGCGCAGCCCGGCCAGATCGCGCGGACGCGCCGAGCGCAACGCTACCCGGGCGGTGATGCGCTCAACATCGGCAATGCCGCGCAGTGCATCGCGCACGCGCCCCAGCGCGGCTGCATCGCCTTCGCCCAGCAGTTCGGCAATGGCGCCGTGACGGCGGGCCGCCTCGGTGCGCTCGCGCATCGGATGATGCAGGGCGTGGCGCAGCCAGCGCGAACCCATGCTGGTGGCGCAGTGATCGAGCAGCGAAAGCAGCGTGGGCGCCGGCTCGCCGCGCAGGGTTTCGGTGATTTCCAGATTGCGTCGGGTGGCCGCATCCAAGCGCAGGTACTCGGTTTCGCGCTCGACCCGCAAGCCAGTGACATGGGCCAGGCTCTGACGCTGGGTGGCCTTGGCGTAGTCGAACAGCGCCGCCGCCGCGCCCAGCGCCACCGGCATATCTTCGGCGCCAAAACCGGCCAGATCGCGCGTGCCGAAATGCTCGGTAAGCAGGCGTTCACCGGTCTTGTCGTCGAACTGCCAGTCGGCCAGCTTGCGCAGCACCGGGGCAAGCTGTTGTAGCAAGGGCAGGGCAAGACCTTCCGGCGCCAGCACCTCGGCCGGACGCAGACGCTCAAACTGGGTTTGCAAGGCTTCGCCAGGGCACTGCATGATGCGCAAATCCCCGTTGGCCAGATTCAACCAGGCCAAACCCAAGATGCCGCGGTGCAGATTCACCGCCATCAGCAGCGAATCGCTGCGCTCATCGAGCAGTGCTGCGTCGGTGAGCGTGCCGGGGGTGACGATGCGGCTGACCGCACGTTCCATCGGTCCTTTGCTCGCACCGGGTTCGCCCACCTGCTCGGCAATTACCACCGACTCGCCCAGCTTGACCAAGCGGGCCAGATATTGCTCTACCGCATGGAAAGGCACGCCCGCCATCTTGATCGGCGCGCCGGCCGATTGCCCGCGGGTGGTCAGTGTAATGTCGAGCAGGCGCGCAGCCTTCTCGGCGTCCTCGAAGAACAGTTCATAAAAGTCGCCCATGCGGTAGAACAGCAATGTATCGGGATACTGGGCTTTGAGACGCAGATACTGCTGCATCATGGGGGTGTGGTGGGCTATCGATCCATCCACAACCGCTTGGAATGCATGAGAGTTTTCCATCAATCGCTAAATTAACGCGGGTTGGCGCACGCCCTTTTTGTATCGGGCGCCTGGGCTGCTGCCGGTAGGGCCGCCATCTTACCAGCCTGGCGGGCGCCGGGCGTTGGCGTGCAGTGCATCCACCCCCAATGGTCCGAATGCCCATCCAACGACTGTCTGCCGGCGGCGATCGATCGCCTGCTGGCTGCACGCTAAGCCGACGGGCCGGGCAGGCTGATCTAACCCAATGTGTTTTATCGCTTCGCCGACCCATGCCGGAGCGCACTTTCAGCCGAACAAAGAGTCGAGACTGCGCAAAATCAAGGCTGACAGGACAGTAAAAACCTGGTGGCGTCGGTGGGGTGGCCAAAGTGAAAGCCTTGCATCAGATCGCACCCGTAGCGTGCCAAAATGGCCCTTTGCGCAGCCGATTCCACCCCTTCGGCAACCACGCGCTGGCCCAGGCTGTGGGCGAGTCTGATGATGGCTTCCACGATGGCTGCATCGCCTGGGTTGCGGTCGATGTCGCGGGTAAACAGCCGGTCGATCTTGAGTTCGTTGATCGGGAAACGCTTGAGGTAGGCGAGTGAGGAGTAGCCGGTGCCAAAGTCATCCAGCGCCAGGCGCACGCCCAGCGCGCGCAGATCGTTGAGCATGCTCACGGTGCGCTCGCTGTCTTCCATCAGCATGGTTTCGGTCAGTTCCAAGGTGAGCTGAGCGGCAGGCATGCCGGTTTCGGCAATCACCCGGGCGACCAGGGCGGTGAAGTTTTCGTCGCGGAACTGGCGTGCGGAGATATTGACCTGCATGTGCAAGTGGTCGTGACCGGCTTCGCGCCAGCGGGCATGCTGCAGGCAGGCGGCGCGCAGTACCCATTCGCCGATGGGTACGATCAAACCGGTTTCTTCGGCCAATGGGATGAACTTGGCCGGCGGCACCAGGCCAAGTTCCGGGTGCTGCCAGCGCAGCAAGGCTTCTGCCGCCACGGTTTGACCGGTGTCATGCTGCACCAGCGGTTGAAAGTGTAGGACCAGTTCCTCGCAATCCAGGGCGCGGTGGAGCGCGTTTTCCAGCGCCAAGTGCTCCAGCGAGCGCGCGTTCATGGCCGGCTGGTAGAGCTGGAAAGCGTTGCGCCCTTCTTCCTTGGCGCGGTACATGGCAATGTCGGCGTTCTTGACCAGGACTGCCGGGTCGCGGCCGTCATCCGGAAATACGCTGATGCCGATGCTGGTGGTGACGGTCAGCTCGTGTCCGTCGACCTCTACCGGGCGGCGCAGCGCTTCGATGATACGGGCTGCGGTGTGCGCGGCGTCGTCCGGGTCGGTCAGATCGCTCAGTACTGCGATGAATTCGTCGCCACCCATACGTGCCACGGTGTCGTCTTCACGCAGACAAGCGCTCAAGCGGCGAGCGATTTCGATCAGCAGCCGGTCGCCGATTTCGTGGCCCAAGCTGTCGTTGATGCGCTTGAAGCGGTCCAGGTCGATGAACAGCACCGCGCCGCGCTTGCGGTGGCGGTGAGCATGCGCCATGGCGACCTGTAGGCGGTCTTCCAGCAGGCGGCGATTGGGCAGGCCGGTCAGTGGATCGTAGTAAGCAAGGTGACGGATGCGCGCCTCGTTTTCCTTCAGCTGGCTGATGTCGCTGAACACCGCGGCGTAGTTGGTCAGCTTGCCGTCGCGGTCCTTGATGGCGGTGATGGTCAAGAGTTCCGGATAGATTTCGCCGGTTTTGCGGCGGTTCCAGATTTCGCCTTGCCATTGTCCCTCGCGTTGGAGCCGGGACCACATTTCCTGGTAAAACTCCGGAGTTTGGCGACCCGAACTCAGCATGGAAGGATTGCGCCCGATGACCTCTTCCGGACGATAGCCGGTCAGCCGGGTGAAGGCCGGGTTGACCGAGATGATGCGCGCTTTGTCGTCGGTGATCAGAATGCCTTCCAGCGTGGTTTCAATGATTTTTTCGGCCAGATGCAGATTGCGCTGCGAGGCATTGAGCGCCAAGTCGCGCTGCCGCAAAGCGTGCTGTAACTCCTGCACATAGCTCAGTTCCATGCCGGAGAGAATGTCGGCAAAGCTGACCACATCGGTCAGACTGCCGTCATGGCGCAGCACGCCCACATGGCGGATGCCGCGATCGCTGAGCATGCAGCGCACACGGTAAAGACTGGCGTCTTCGCCCACCGTGATCAATGGGCGGCTGGCCAGTTCGCCGACTGGGCGGTTGCCGGCGCGCTCGGCAACCAGGCGGGTCAGGTCGCGCTCGGTGAGAATGCCGTAGCTGCCGTCTTCGTATGCCACCACCACCGCGTCGCGCGCCGCGTCGCGCATCTGCCGCGCGGCTTCGCCAAGCGGTGCGGATGGCGGTAAAGGCTGCAAATTACCCTTGATGATGGTGTCGAGCTTGCGCAGCTTCAGATAATGTTCGATACCCTGGTTGAGCACCACGTCGGTCTGGGTGACGATGCCACAGCGGCGGCCCTGCGGGTCGACCACCAAGTAGTGGCGCATGTGTTCGTCACGAAAGCGGACCGCCAACTCTTGCAGGCTGAGATCGCGGGCGACCGTGCGCACCGGGGCGCTCATTACATCGCGGATCGGGCGGTCGAAGCTGTCTGGATGATCGAAATCGACCGCCAAGGCATCGCGCTCGGTCCAGATGCCGATGGGGATGTCGTTTTCCACCACCAGAATGGAGCTGACCCGTGCCGCGCTCATACGCCGGGCGGCTTCGTGTAGCAACAGATCTGGCGGACATTCCAAAATCCCGGTGTGTACGATTTGCCCAACGGTGATTTCCGCAGAGCTCAGCGCACCGGGTACGGCGGCTGTCAGAGCGTCAAAAGTTGCCAGTGTCATTCAGGCGCAGGAAGGTCCGATACACGTTGCGTGGATTGCATGGCGAATCGGACGGACGAATAAATCGGTACGATAGCACTGCGCAGCCCCCCTTGCCAGTCGGGCGGTGTGCGCCGTCCGTTGCGCGCTGGCCGATTGCGCATCGTAGTCAGCCGCTATGCAAACTGTCATGCGTCTGAGTTAAGCTGTCGCACCTCGTCTGCATGAGGAAGTCCATTATGAAACCCACGTCTTGGTCTGACGATGACCGCTCGTTGCGCGACCCTTTGATCACGCCTTATACCTTGCTGGCCGATGCCTGGATGAACGCCTGGATGCAGCCGTTGGCCACTTGGCAGCGTTTCGTTGGCGACCAATGGCAACGCTGGCTGGAGGCCATGGCCCATTTACCCAGCCCCTGGATGCCGGCGCTGGCAGCGGGCCGAGAGGGGCAAACGCCGGCAATCGATTTCTTTTTGCCTTGGCTTCCGGTGAGTGCGACCGCTGAAACGGGGGCGCAGGCGGGCGCGCCCGCTGCGGCTGAATCGAAACGAAAGCCGGCCGCTAACCGAGCACCGCGCAAACCCGCTGGCCCGAAGCGCCCTGCGGCCGCAGCCAAGGTAACGGCTGCGTCGGCCACAGTTTCTACGCCACAGACAGAAAACTGAGCCGCGCGCATTTTGCCCATTTACGCGGCAAAGAAACGCGCACGGATTTCGGCCGGCAAAACCATGCCGGTCAGCTGTGCGCGCTGCAATAGCGCCCAGTAATAGCGATAGGATGCGCGGTCATGCAGGCGGCCGCGGTGCTGAATCGGTCCCCAGTCGGCGTCCTGTGCCGCGGTTAGAATTTCGGTGGCGTCATCGACTTCTGAAAAGTCCGGGCGCATGGCTTGCAGAATCGGCTGAATCTGATTGGGGTGGATGCTCCACATGCGCAGGTAGCCGAACTCACGCCGCGCGCGCTCAGCATCGGCACGGATGATGGCGATGTCGTGCAATTCGGTGGTGACATTGTGCGCAGGCACCACCCCGCAACCCAGCGCCGCGGCGGCGATCTCGGTTTTAGCGCGCACGATCAGCGGGTGCTCGAACTGTCCCGGGCTCTTCATGGCCGAGCCGGGAATCGCGCCATGGTGGGCGGAGACGAAATCCATGAGGCCAAAGTCGAGCGACTCCACCCCGTCCAGCGCGGCAATTGCCCACACTTCACGCAGTGCGCCGTGCGTTTCGATGAGCACATGAACCGGCAGCCGCCGGGGCGCTCCGACTGCGGATTCGATACGGCGCAATTCGGCGATTTGGGTTGCGGCGTCGGCCGCCGAGCGCACTTTGGGCAGGGTGACGAACGCCAAGCGCCGGCCCGCGCCACGGATCAGAATATCCAGGTCCGCCTGCCAGTGCGGATGGGTGATGTCGTGGATACGTACGCCGACCCGTCCATGGCGATTGTCGGCGCTATTGACCAGTTCAACAACCATCTGCGCATGTTCGGCCTCGGCGCCGCTGCGCGCGCCGTCTTCGCAATCGCAGGTGAGATCAAAGATCGGTCCCATCTCGTTTTGCAGCGCAAGCGCCTTGCGCATCAGCTTTTCGGAGCCGGCGTAGTGGTCGACCGCGGGCAGGGCGGGAATGGGCTTCTCGCCCTCGAAAAGTACATCGCGGGGATGTTGTCTGGCGTTCATGGTGGGCGCGGCGGTTGTTGGCTTGGCGGCGGAAAAGGATAGCAGCGCGTCGGTGAACGAAAAAGGCGCACGGGCAGGGCCGCGCGCCTTGCGATGCCGTGCTGCGGGCGAGGATCAGCTCAGCAGATCCTTCACGCCTTCACGCTCTTCGAGCAACTCGTTCAAGGTGTTGGTCATGCGCTCGCGCGAGAATTCGTCGATTTCCAGCCCTTGGACGATCTTGTATTCACCGTTTTCGGTGGTGCAGGGGAAGCCGTACACGATGCCTTCCGGGATGCCGTAGGAACCGTCCGAGGGCACGCCCATGGTGACCCATTCGCCGTTGGAGCCCAGCACCCAGTCACGAATATGGTCGATGGCCGCATTGGCCGCGGAGGCTGCCGACGACAGGCCACGGGCCTCGATGATCGCCGCGCCGCGCTTGCCGACGGTGGGCAGGAAAACGTCCTTGTTCCACACCGGGTCGTTGATCAGATCCTTGACGCTGTCGCCGTTGGAGGTCACAAAACGGTAGTCGGCGTACATGGTGGGCGAATGATTGCCCCACACCACCAGGTTCTTCAGGCTGGAAACCGCACGGCCGGACTTGGCGGCCAGCTGCGACAGCGCGCGGTTGTGGTCCAGACGCAGCATGCCGGTGAAGTTCTTGGCCGGAACACGGCCGTACTTTTCGGCAGTCTTCATGGCGATATAAGCATTGGTGTTGCACGGGTTGCCAACCACCAGCACCTTGCAGTCCGGATCGGCATGCTGACCGATTGCCGCGCCCTGAACGGTGAAAATCTTGGCGTTTTCGGTCAGCAGGTCTTTACGTTCCATGCCCGGGCCGCGCGGACGGGCGCCAACCAGAAGGGCGATCTTGGCATCTTTGAAGGCGACATTCGGATCATCGGTGGCCACCATATCGGCCAACAGCGGGAAGGCGCAGTCTTCCAATTCCATCATCACGCCTTTGACCGCCTTCTGAGCCTGCGGCAGATCGAGCAGCTGCAGAATCACGGGCTGGTCTTTGCCCAGCATTTCACCGGAGGCGATACGGAACAACAGGCTGTAGCCAATCTGGCCGGCGGCACCGGTCACGGCAACGCGGACGGGGGCTTTGCTCATGTGATTACTCCCTCAAATCGAGACGGACTGTATGGATCGGTCGTGCGCCCGTTTGCTGCCTGCCTTGGGCGGGAATCCGGCGGGCGACGGTCAGAAGTCGGGGCGCTTGGATGGTAGAAGCAAGCGCCCGTGCTGTCAATTCATGTCTATTATCTTATATAAGACATAAGACTATACATAGACGATCATCGTTTTTTGTGCTCAAATACAACCATGGCTCAGGAATCGCCAACTTTCAGTCCGCTCTATCGTCAGATCAAGTCCCTGATTCTACAGGCACTTGAGGCGGGGGAGTGGCGTCCCGGGCAGGCCATTCCCAGCGAACAGGAGCTGGCCGCGCGCTTCAATGTGTCACAGGGCACCGTGCGTAAGGCCATCGACGAAATGGCAGCGGAAAACCTACTTGTGCGCAAGCAGGGCAAAGGCACGTTCGTCGCCTCGCACAACGATCCGCGTGCGCTTTTCCGGTTTTTGCGTCTGGTGCCGATGAATGGCGATTTGACGCATCCGCAAAGTGTGCCCTTGGACTGCTGGCGTGCCAAGGCCGGCCAGGAAGCCTCCCGCATGCTGGGTATCGAGCAGGGGGCGCCGATCATCATTTTGCGTCGTTTGCTCAAATTTGGCGCCAAGCCGGTGGTGATCGACGAAATTTATTTGCCGGGAGAAATTTTCCAGGGCTTGTCGATGGAGGTGCTGCAAGGCTGGAACGGCTCCCTATACAGCTTGTTCGAGACTCGCTTCGGGCTGCGCATGATCCGCGCACAGGAGCGCATACGTGCGGTGGGCGCGGACCGCTCTACCAGCGATGCGCTCAAAGTGCCCGAAGGCACACCTTTGCTTTCGGTGGAGCGGGTCACCTATACCTATGGGGACAAACCGGTCGAGTGGCGCCGCGGGCTGTACTCGACCGCGGAACACTACTATCTCAATGAACTGAATTGACCGATTGACTCGAAGTGTAGTGCAGGCTTTCGGTTTCGATCGGGTGGCCCGGATATAATCCGGCACATTTTGGTGGTTGCGGCGGGGTATTCCGTCGTACGTGTGTGTAAGAGGGGAAACTTCATGTCAGAAGTGAGTGTGCGCAAACCGAGGCCGAAGCATCTGGCCCTGAACGAAATCCGGCTGCCGTTGCCGGGTTTCGTGTCGATCCTTCACCGGATCAGTGGAGCGGGGCTATTCCTGCTCCTGCCTTTTTTGCTGTACCTGTTCGATCTGAGTCTTGCGCAGGACAGCTTTGCCTCGTTCAGCGCGTTGGTGGGTAATCCGCTCGTCAAGCTGATTCTGTTTGGTTTGCTGTGGGCTTACTTGCACCACTTCTGTGCCGGCATCCGCTTTCTTTTGCTCGATTTGCATGTGGGCGTGGACCTGCAACCGGCGCGTCAGTCCGCGCGTCTCGTTCTGATCGTGAGTCTTGCGCTCACTGTTGTCATCGGGGTGGCTCTATGGTGAAGCATCGTATCGTCGTCGGAGCGCATTACGGCCTGAAAGACTGGATCGCACAGCGCGCCACGGCCGTGTATATGGCCGTCTATACCCTCATTTTCGCAGCCTGTGCGCTGACGCTGCCGGAACTGAGCTTTGAGGCGTGGTCGGGGCTGTTCGCTGGTGGTCTGTTCAAGTTTCTCACCTTCCTGTTCTTTTTGGCGCTGTGTTATCACGCCTGGATCGGGGTGCGCGACATCTGGATGGATTACGTCAAGCCGGTCGGCGTGCGCCTGACCCTGCATGTGGTAACGATTTTCCTGCTCGTCGGCTATGCCGGTTGGGCTGCCCAGATTCTGTGGAGGCTGTAAGCGTGAACGTCGCCAAACGTACTTTTGATGCGGTCATCGTCGGCGCCGGTGGTGCGGGTCTGCGCGCTGCGCTGCAACTGTCCGAGGCCGGTCTGAAAACCGCTGTGCTCACCAAGGTGTTCCCGACGCGCTCGCACACTGTGGCGGCGCAAGGCGGGGTGGCCGCTTCGCTGGGCAATTCCACCGAGGACAACTGGCACTGGCATATGTACGACACCGTCAAAGGGTCGGACTGGCTGGGAGATCAGGACGCCATCGAGTTCATGTGCAAAAAGGCCAACGAAGTGGTCGTGGAACTCGAACACTACGGCATGCCGTTCGACCGTACCGATAACGGCAAGATCTATCAGCGTCCCTTCGGCGGCCACTCGATGAACTACGGGCAAGCTCCGGTGATGCGCTCCTGTGCCGCCGCCGACCGCACCGGCCATGCGATGCTGCACGCGCTCTACCAGCGCAATGTACGCGCCAACACACAGTTTTTCGTCGAATGGATGGCGCTGGATCTGATCCGTGACGCCGATGGCGATGTGCTGGGTGTGACCGCATTGGAAATGGAAACCGGCGAAGTATCCATTTTCCACGCCAAGGCCACCATTTTTGCCACCGGGGGCGCGGGCCGCATCTACTACAGCTCGACCAACGCCTTCATCAACACCGGCGACGGCGCGGGTATGGCGGCGCGTGCCGGTATCCCGCTGGAAGATATGGAATTCTGGCAGTTCCATCCGACCGGGGTGGCCGGCGCGGGCGTGTTGATCACCGAGGGGGTGCGCGGCGAAGGCGGTATCTTGCGCAACGCCTCGGGCGAGCGCTTCATGGAGCGTTACGCGCCCAACCTCAAAGATCTGGCCTCGCGCGACGTGGTATCGCGGGCGATGACCACTGAAATCAACGAAGGCCGTGGCTGTGGTCCGGACAAAGACCATGTGCTGCTCGACATTACCCACTTGTCGCCCGAGACCATCATGAAGCGTCTGCCGGGTATTCGGGAGATTTCCATCCAGTTTGCCGGCGTGGACCCGATCAAGGCGCCGATTCCGGTGGTGCCGACCTGCCATTACCAGATGGGCGGTATTCCGACCAACTACAAAGGCCAGGTGGTGGTGCCCAAGGACGGCAATCCCAACACGCCGGTGCCGGGCTTTTATGCTGCCGGCGAATGTGCCTGCGCGTCGGTGCATGGCGCCAACCGTTTGGGCACCAACTCGCTGCTCGACCTTTTGGTGTTTGGCAAATCCGCCGGTGAGACGGTGGTGGAGGATTATCGCTCCGGCCAGCTCAAGCTCAAGCCGCTGCCGGCCGATGCGGCCGATGTCTCGCTGGCGCGTATTGCGCGTTTGGACAGCCAGACCAACGGCGAGAGCGTTTTTGAAGTCGGCCTGGAAATGCGCCGGACCATGCAAAAGCATGCTGGCGTGTTCCGCTTCGACAAGCTGTTGAAAGAGGGTGTGCAAAAGATTGCCGAAGTGGCCGAGCGCGCCAAGCGTACCGAGATCAAGGACAAGTCCAAGGTCTGGAATACCGCCCGCATCGAGGCGCTGGAACTGGATAACCTGATCGAAGTCGCCCGCGCCACCATGGTGTCGGCCGAGGCCCGCAAGGAATCCCGCGGTGCACACGTGCGCGATGACGCCCCGGACACCCCGGAGAACCCGAACGGCCGCGATGACAAGAACTGGCTCAAGCACACCCTGTGGTACTCGGAAGGCAATCGCCTGGAGTACAAACCGGTGAATCTCAAGCCGCTGTCCGACGATGTGGAACCCATCGCGCTCGCCAAGCGCACTTACTGAGCGCGGGAGTACAAACGACATGAGCAAGCGTACCGTTCAATTCAAGATTTATCGTTACGATCCGGACAAGGATGACAAGCCCTACATGCAGGACGTCAGCGTCGAATTGGAGGCTTCGGACAAGAAGCTGCTCGACGCGCTGGTGCGCCTGAAATCGGTCGATGACTCCTTGTCGTTCCGTCGTTCCTGCCGTGAAGGGGTGTGCGGTTCGGACGCGATGAACATCAATGGCAAAAACGGTCTGGCCTGCCTGACCGATATCGACAGCCTGGCGCAACCGATCGTGCTGCGTCCGCTGCCGGGTTTGCCGGTGATCCGCGATTTGATCGTGGATATGACCCAGTTTTTCAAACAGTACCATTCGATCAAGCCGTATCTGGTCAACAACGACCCGCCGCCTGAACGCGAGCGGCTGCAGTCGCCGGAAGATCGCGAGGAGCTCAACGGCTTGTACGAGTGCATCCTGTGCGCATGCTGCTCGACCTCGTGCCCGTCGTTCTGGTGGAACCCCGACAAATTCGTCGGTCCGGCCGGTCTGCTGGCGGCTTATCGCTTCATTGCCGATACCCGCGATCAGGCGACCAACGAGCGCCTCGACAACCTCGAGGATCCGTACCGTCTGTTCCGCTGCCACACCATCATGAACTGCGTCGACGTCTGTCCGAAGGGTCTGAATCCGACCCGTGCCATCGGCAAGATCAAAGACGCCATGGTTCGGCGGGCGATATGACCATCAACCGGGGGCGCGTGCGCTGGCAGTGCAGACGGGCTCTGCTGGAGCTCGATCTGGTGTTCGCGCGCTTTCTGGAGCGGCATTTCGATCGTCTCACCGACGATCAGCTTGCGGACCTCGACGACCTGCTGCGCTGCGACGACTACGACCTGTGGGCGATGGTCAATGGCAGCAAGCCGTGCGAAGAGGGCCGTTGGAAAGAGATGATTGCGCTGCTACGCGAATCCTTCGAGAGCCGCGCCAATCATTGACAGGGAGCCAGCTCTTGCGGGTGTGTTCCGCAAGCGCTCAGAGTTAAACGGGCAAGGAAGAGAGACCAAACCTATGAGTACTGAACGCACCGCCACCCTCATCGTCGATGGCAAGACCGTTGAATTTCCGATCATGTCCGGCACCCACGGGCAGGATGTCATCGATATTCGCACCCTGGGCAGCAAGACTGGCCTGTTTACCTATGACTCCGGTTTCCTGTCGACCGCGAGCTGCAAGTCCAAGATCACCTATATCGACGGTGATAAAGGCGAATTGCTCTACCGTGGCTACCCGATCGAACAGCTGGCTGAAAAGTGCAGCTTCCTCGAAGTGGCTTACTTGCTGAAGAACGGCGAGTTGCCCAACGCGGCGCAGAAGACCGAGTTCGAGAACACCATCAAGAACCACACCATGGTTCATGATCAGCTCACCCGCTTCTACAACGGCTTTCGCCGCGACGCCCATCCGATGGCCATCATGGTGGGCGTGGTCGGCGCGCTGTCGGCGTTCTATCACGAAGCGATGGACTTTTCCGATCAGGCGCATCGCGACATCTCTATGCATCGGCTGATCGCCAAGCTGCCCACCATCGTGGCCATGGCGTACAAGTACAACACCGGGCAGCCGTTCATGTACCCGCGCAACGACCTCGACTACACCGCCAACTTCATGCACATGATGTTCGGCACCCCGTGCGAGGAATACAAGCCGAATCCGGTGCTGGTGCGTGCGCTGGATGTGATCTTCACGCTGCACGCGGATCATGAGCAAAACGCCTCCACCTCCACGGTGCGTTTGGCCGGCTCCTCGGGTGCCAACCCGTTTGCCTGCATCTCGGCCGGTATTGCCTGCCTCTGGGGGCCGGCGCACGGCGGCGCCAACGAGGCCTGCCTGAACATGCTGGAAGAAATCGGTGACGTGTCCCGTGTCGGCGAATACATCAAGCGTGCCAAGGACAAGAACGACCCCTTCAAGCTGATGGGCTTCGGTCACCGGGTCTATAAGAACTTCGATCCGCGCGCCAAGCTGATGGGCAAGATCTGCGCCGAAGTGCTGGGCGAGCTGGGGCTGGAAAACGACCGCCTGTTCAAACTGGCCAAAGAGCTTGAAAAGATCGCGCTGGAAGACGAGTACTTCATCGAGAAGAAGCTCTACCCCAATGTGGACTTCTACTCCGGCATCGTGCAGAAAGCATTGGGCATTCCCACCTCGATGTTTACCTGCATTTTTGCGCTGGCCCGTACCGTGGGCTGGATTACTCAGTGGGAAGAAATGATCACCGATCCGGAATATAAGATCGGCCGTCCGCGCCAACTCTACATCGGTGCCGCGCGACGCGACGTACCGGATCTGGCTGCGCGTCCGTAATAGACCCGCGCATGGCATGAAGCGGGCGGAAAGGACGCGCCGGCGCTAGTCGCCGACGCCGCGGGGTGGCCATGTGCGGCCATCCCGTTTTCACATCAGCGCGATACCGGCACGCCTTGGCGACCCCAGGCAGGGAAACAGCACACAACAGGTGGCTTTCATCATGATGAAGCAGCATATTTCAACTTCGCATCTGTTCGGCGCCAATGCGCTGTTCATCGAAGAACTGTACGAGAACTATCTGGCCGATCCGACCTCGGTGCCGGAGAACTGGCGCACGTATTTCGACCAATTACAAACCCAGCCCGGTGCGGCGGTGCGCGATGTGGCGCACGGTCCGGTGATTGCGGCCTTCGAACAGATGGCCAAGCGCGGCCCGGTACGCACCGTCGTTGCCGAAGGTGGCGACGACAAACGGCAGGTAGGTACCTTGCAGCTCATCAACGCGTACCGCTTTCTTGGCAACCGTTGGGCCAATATCGATCCGCTCAAGCGCAGCGAGCGCCCGCAGATTGCCGAACTGGAGCCCAGCTACTACGGCTTTACCGAAGCCGATCTGAACAAGCAGTTCAACGTCGGCTCATTCCACGGTTTTTCCACGCAGCACGCCACCCTGCGTGAAATTCTCGAAGCGCTGCGTCAGACCTATTGCGGTTCGATTGGCGCCGAGTACATGTACATTGCAGACATTCAGCAAAAGCGCTGGATTCAGAGTCGGCTGGAAAGCGTGCGCGGCACGCCCAAGTTCTCTGCCGAGGTGAAGCGTCGCATCCTCGAGCGCATCACTGCCGCGGAGACGCTGGAACGTTACCTGCACACCAAATATGTAGGTCAGAAACGCTTTTCCCTGGAGGGCGGCGAATCGGCCATCGTAGCCATGGACGAGCTCATCCGCGTGGCCGGCAGCTTGGGCGTGGGCGAGACGGTCATCGGCATGGCCCACCGCGGCCGTTTGAACGTCCTGGTCAACACCCTGGGTAAATCGCCCTCGATGCTGTTCTCGGAGTTCGAAGGCAAGGCGGCGTCAGATCTGAGCGCGGGCGATGTCAAATACCACATGGGCTTTTCCAGCGATGTGATGACCCCCGGCGGTCCGATGCACCTGACACTGGCCTTCAACCCGTCGCACCTGGAGATCATCAATCCTGTGGTCGAAGGTTCGGTTTATGCGCGGCAGTTGCGCCGTGGCGATACCGCAAAGAGCCAGGTGCTGCCGGTGCTGATCCACGGCGACGCAGCGGTGGCCGGTCAAGGGGTGAATCAAGAAACGCTCAACTTCTCCCAAACCCGCGGCTACGGCACCGGCGGTACGGTGCACATCGTCATCAACAACCAGATCGGCTTTACCACCTCCGATCCACGTGATTATCGGTCTTCGCTGTACTGCACCGATATTTTCAAGATGGTCGAAGCGCCGATCTTCCATGTCAACGGCGACGATCCGGAAGCGGTGGCTTTCGTGACTGCGCTGGCGGTAGAGTTCCGTCAGCAGTTCAAGAAAGACGTGGTGATCGACATCGTCTGCTTCCGCCGTCTGGGCCACAACGAGCAAGACGAGCCGATGGTGACCCAGCCGCTGATGTACCGCACCATCCAGAAGCACCCGGGTACCCGTAAGCTCTACGCCGACCGTCTGGTGGCCGAGGGTACGCTTGCCAGTGACGAACCGGAAAAGATGATCGCCGAATACCGCGAGCATCTCGACAAGGGCGAATTGCTCTACAACCCGGTGCTGTCTGGGCACAGCCGGCAGTTTGCGGTGGACTGGACGCCCTTCCTCAACCAGCCCTATACCGACGAGGCCGACACCGCCATTCCGGCACAGGAAGTCAAGCGCTTGGCCGAACGTCTGTCTTACGTGCCGGAGGGTTTCACGCTGCATCCGCGGGTCAAGAAAATCATCGATGACCGCGCCGCGATGGGCCGGGGTGAAATGCCGCTGGACTGGGGCATGGGGGAGAACCTGGCCTACGCCAGCCTGCTGGCCCAAGGCTACGGCGTGCGTATCTCGGGCGAGGACGTAGGACGGGGCACCTTTTTCCATCGCCACGCGGTGTTGCACGACCAAAAACGCGAGCGCTGGGACGAAGGCACCTACAAGCCGCTGGAAAACATCCAGGACGGTCAGGCGCGCTTCCAATGCTATGACTCGGTGTTGTCCGAAGAAGGCGTGCTGGCCTTCGAATACGGTTATGCCACCACCGAACCGAATGAATTGGTGATTTGGGAAGCGCAGTTTGGCGACTTCGTCAACGGCGCCCAGGTGGTGCTCGACCAGTTCGTCAGCTCGGGCGAGGCCAAGTGGGGGCGGCTGACCGGGCTGACCATCATGCTGCCGCACGGTTACGAGGGTCAGGGGCCGGAGCATTCGTCGGCGCGACTGGAGCGCTTCATGAACATGGCGGCGGAAAACAACTGGCAGGTCTGCGTCCCGACCACGCCCAGTCAAATCTTCCATCTGTTGCGCCGTCAGATGCTGCGTAAGCTGCGCAAGCCGCTGATCATCATCACGCCCAAGTCCTTGCTGCGTCACAAGGAAGCGGTCTCGACCATCGATGAGCTGGCTTACGGGCGGTTCCGCACGGTCATCGGTGAAACCGAAGCGCTGGATGCCAAGAAGGTCAAGCGCGTGGTGCTATGCCAAGGCAAAATCTATTACGAGCTGCTGGCTTATCGCCGTGAGCAGGGCATCAAGGACACCGCGCTGGTCCGCATCGAACAGCTCTATCCTTTCCCCGCGGAGGAATTTGCCAAGGCGATCAACGCCTTCCCCAACGCCAAAGAGGTGGTCTGGTGCCAGGAAGAGCCGCGCAACCAGGGCGCCTGGTATTGGTTGGTATCCCGTCAGCACCTGGTCAACGTGCTCGGAGCCAAGCGCAAGCTGCTGCTCGTGAGCCGCCCGGCTGCCGCATCGCCCGCGGTGGGCTACTACGCCAAGCACCTTGCCCAGCAAAAGGCGGTGGTGGAAAACGCCTTTGGTCCCATCAAGGATGCAATGCCGCAAAACCCTAATCAATAACGATACACACCGGGAGAAAATTCCATGCTGATCGAAGTCAAGGTGCCGCAGCTGTCCGAGTCCGTGTCCGAAGCCACGTTGGTTTCCTGGCATAAAAAAGAGGGCGAACTCGTATCGCGCGACGAGAATCTGATCGATATCGAAACCGATAAAGTGGTGCTTGAGACCCCCGCGCCGGCCGATGGTGTGCTGGTGAAGATCATCAAGCAAAACGGCGAGACGGTCACTTCGGGTGAGCTGATCGCCCAAATCGACACTGAAGCCAAGGCGGCTGCGGGCGCCGCCAAACCGGCCGAGCCGGTTCCGGCAGTCACCCCGCCGCCGGCCGCCGCGCCGGCCGCGGCAGCCGGTACCGCCAGCCCGGCTGCACGCAAGATTCTGGAAGAAAAAGGTCTTGCCGCCGCGGACGTGGCCGGTTCGGGCCGTGGTGGCCGGGTGACCAAGGAGGACGCCGTGGCCGCCCAGCCAAAAGCTGCCACGCCCGCTGGGGCGCCGGCGGTGGTGCTATCCGGCGCGCGTCCGGAAGAGCGCGTACCCATGACCCGCCTGCGTGCCCGCATTGCCGAACGCCTGATCCAGTCCAAGAACGAAAATGCCATCCTGACCACGTTCAACGAAGTCAACATGGCGCCGGTCATGGCGCTGCGCAAACAATACGGCGAAAAGTTCGAAAAAACCCACGGCGTTCGTCTGGGTTTCATGGGCTTTTTCGTTAAGGCCGCAGTGGCTGCGCTCAAGAAGTTCCCGATCCTGAACGCCTCGGTCGACGGCAACGACATCGTCTATCACGGCTACATCGACATCGGCATTGCGGTGGGCAGCCCGCGCGGCCTGGTGGTGCCGATCCTGCGTGACGCCGACCAGATGTCGATCGCGGAAATCGAGAAAAAGATCGCCGAGTTCGGCCAAAAAGCCAAGGACGGCAAGCTGTCGTTGGAAGAACTCTCCGGCG
This sequence comes from Pseudothauera hydrothermalis, assembly GCF_003345255.1. Taxonomy (GTDB): domain Bacteria; phylum Pseudomonadota; class Gammaproteobacteria; order Burkholderiales; family Rhodocyclaceae; genus Pseudothauera; species Pseudothauera hydrothermalis. The sequence continues at coordinate 1,491,163 of NZ_CP029331.1, forward strand.
GCACCTTCTCGATCTCCAACGGCGGCGTGTTCGGTTCGATGCTGTCGACGCCGATCATCAACCCGCCGCAGTCGGCCATTCTCGGCATCCATGCCACCAAGGACCGTCCGGTAGTGGAAAACGGTCAGGTTGTCATCCGTCCGATCAACTACCTGGCGCTGTCTTACGATCACCGCATCATCGATGGCCGCGAAGCGGTGCTGGGTCTGGTGACCATCAAAGAAGCACTGGAAGATCCGGCGCGTCTGATCCTCGACGTGTGATCAAGATCGACCGGGGCGCGCGTCGCGTGAAAGCGTGTGCTTTCAGCCGCGGGCGCGTCCCGCGTGCCAAGAAAGGGAGAATCCTATGTCCAAGCAATTCGACGTTCTCGTCATCGGCGGCGGCCCCGGCGGTTATGTGGCGGCCATCCGTGCCGCACAGCTCGGCTTCAAGACCGCCTGCTGCGAATCCAATCCGTATGCCGACCCCAAGGGCGAGCCACGCCTCGGCGGTACCTGCCTGAACGTGGGCTGCATTCCGTCCAAGGCACTGTTGCACACCTCGCACCTGTTTGAAGAAGCCGCGCACAGTTTTGCTGCCCAGGGCATCAGTGTCGGCGCGCCCAAAATCGATGTGGCCAAGATGCTGGCGCGCAAAAGTGGCATCGTCGATCAGCTCACCGGCGGTATCAAAGGACTGTTCAAAAAGAATAAGGTGACTCTACTCGCCGGCCATGGCTCCTTCGTGAAACAGTTGGCCGACGGTTGGGAGCTCAAAGTTGGCGAAGAGACCGTGGTAGCCAAGCAGGTGATCGTCGCCACCGGTTCCAAGGCCCGGCATTTGCCGGGCATTCCGGTGGATAACAAAATTGTCTGCGACAACGTTGGCGCACTGGACATCGATGCGGTGCCAAAGAAACTGGCGATCATTGGCGCGGGCGTCATCGGCCTGGAAATGGGTTCGGTGTGGCGTCGGCTGGGTTCGGAGGTCACCGTGCTCGAAGCCATGCCCGATTTCCTGGCCGCAGCCGACCAGGATATTGCCAAGGAGGCGTTCAAGCTCTTCACCAAGCAAGGTCTGAAGATCAATCTTGGCGTCAAGCTCGGTGAGGTCAATGTCGGCAAGAAAGGCGTGTCGCTGACCTATACCGACAAAGACGGCGCGGAACAGAAGCTGGATGCCGACCGCCTGATCGTCTCGGTGGGCCGCGTGCCCAATACCGACGGCCTGAACGCCGAAGCGGTGGGCTTGAAACTCAATGAACGCGGCATGATCGAGGTGGATGATCACTGCCGCACCAATTTGCCTGGCGTATGGGCGGTGGGCGATGTGGTGCGCGGGCCGATGTTGGCGCACAAGGCCATGGAAGAAGCGGTGATGGTGGCTGAAGTGATGGCAGGGCAAGCCGGTCACTGCAACTTCGACACCGTGCCTTGGATCATCTATACCGCGCCGGAGATCGCTTGGGTTGGCAAGACCGAGCAACAGCTCAAGGCCGAAGGTGTGGCCTACAAGGCCGGTAAGATCCCGTTTGCCTTCAACGGCCGCGCGATGGGCATGGCCGCGCCGGAAGGATTCGTGAAGATGCTGGCCTGCGCCAAGACCGATCGCATTTTGGGTGTGCACATTATCGGTGCATCCGCTTCCGAGTTGATTGCCGAAGCGGTTGTGGCCATGGAGTTTGGCGGCGCATCGGAAGATATCGCGCGCATCTGCCACGGTCATCCGACCATGTCGGAAGTCATGCATGAGGCCGCGCTCGCCTGCGACAAGCGGCCCTTGCACGCCTGAACCGGGCCTCACACGACAAGCAGGGAGAAGGTCGGGGCGCCGCCAGGCGCCCGGGCGCTTCTCCCTTTTTCATCCGGTTAAATTTATCGCAGCGCAACCATGCCCCATCGCATTCTCAACGTTGCCGAACACGGCATGCTCGACGCCTACGAGGCGCAACTGAAGGCGCGTGGTTACAAGTCCGATCCCGCGCAGCGCGCCGCCGCGCAGCGGCTGCAGCGCTTATACACCGAGTTGCTGGCGTTCAAAGCGGCCCGCCGCTCGGTGATCCGCAAGATTTTTGCCCGCCCGCACATGCCGCGCAGTGTGTACTTTTGGGGCGGTGTCGGGCGCGGTAAAAGCTTTTTGATGGACTGCTTTTTTGAGGCCGTGCCCTACCGGCGTAAGCGCCGGGTGCATTTCCACGCTTTCATGCAGGAAGTGCAAAACGATCTCAAGCAACACAATCATGAACCCGATCCCCTGCAAAAGGTGGCCGACCGCATCGCCCGCCAAACCCGTCTGCTCTGTTTTGACGAGTTTCATGTGTCGGACATCGCCGATGCAATGATCCTCGGCCGCCTGCTGGAAGCGCTGTTCGCCCGCGGGGTGATCTTTGTAATGACCTCGAATTACCCGCCGGACGGTCTTTATCCCAATGGCCTGATGCGGATCAACTTTTTGCCCACCATCGAGATGATCAAGCGCCGCTTCGATGTGTTCGAGGTCGATCATGGCACCGATTATCGTCTGCGCACTCTGGAGCGGATCGAGATCTACCTGGTGCCGCACGACGAGGCGGCTGTCGCCAAGATGCGCGAAGATTTCCGCCGGCTGGCCGGCAACGCAGGCGAGAGCGGCGAAATCGAAGTCCTGGGACGCACGCTGCCGGTGTTGCGTAAAGCGCCGGGGGTGATCTGGTTCGACTTTGCTACGCTCTGTGGCGGCCCGCGGTCGCAGAACGACTACCTGGAAATCGCGCGTGAACATCACACTTTGTTTCTGTCCGACGTGCCCAGAATGAGCCCAGGGCAGGCATCCGAGGCGCGTCGCTTCACATGGTTGATCGACGTACTGTATGACCACCGGGTCAAGTTGATCATGAGTGCCGCGGTCGAAGCGCCCGAGCTCTACACCGAAGGGCAGAATGCGCATGAGTTCGTGCGCACCGTGAGCCGCCTGATCGAGATGCGCACCCGGGATTACCTTGCCGAGGCGCACCGGGTGGAGTAGGGCGGTTTATCGTGGATTCACAGGCGGTTGAAAAACATCGCGCGCACGGCTTGACGATTCAGCGCTAAGTAACCTGGGTGCATCCGCTCGATGGGCAAGCAGACTCCGGGCCGTACAACGGCACCGAGCCTCCATCGCAGTGCTTCTCAACGGTCTGTTAAACCCGCACGTCGATGTTTTGGCCGAGATGGGCGGGGGCTGAAGGCGCGGTTTGCGGCAGGGCGGCGATCAGTTGCGCGGCCTGTTGCGCCTGAAGCTCGAGTGCTTTTTTCAGTACCAGCGTGCTTACCGCATCGGCTACTCGCGCTTGGCTTAGACTGGAAGCAATGCTGGCTGCGGAGCTGACATTCATGGTGATACACCCTCTTTTTGCCACCGGCTGCCGGCCGGATGGCCGTATGGCTTGCCATTCTAACCTCGCGCCGTACGTGCGGGGTTTACCGCTGGGTGGCCGCTGGCTGTTCTGGTTTCGTGCGCTGATATTACTTGGTTTGTTGGCGCCGTGGTCGCTGCCGGCTGCGGAACTGCCGCTGGAGATCATTGAGCTACGCCACCGTCAAGCCGAGGACTTGCTACCGGTGCTGCGCACCATGGTCGCACCGGGTGGGCGTGTTTCCGGCATGCAGCATAAGCTGTTCATCCGCAGTACCGCGGACAATCTTGCCCAGTTGCGGGCAGCGCTGGCGGAATTGGATCAACCGGCGGTGCGTCTTTTGATCTCGATACGTCAATCTGCGGCGCAGATCGAGCACAGGCGCGGGGCCGATGTTCATGGACGCATCGGCAATGAGCGGATAAGCATCGAAAGCCCGCCAGCCGGTGCCGGCATGCGCAACTCAGGCGTCGAGCTACAGATCGGCGGCGGGTATCGACAACACAACATGCAGGCGGTGCAACAGGTGCAGACCATCGAAGGCGGACAGGCTTACATCCATACCGGAGTTTCCGTGCCGGTACCGTTACGGCGACGCTGGTTGTCGGCCGATGGCGTGGTGTTGTCCGACACCGTAATTTGGCGTGACCTGGGTACTGGCTTCAACGCCGTGCCGCGTATCCTTGGCGACCGGGTGCGCATCGAGATCAGTCCCTATGATGAAGAGCCGCTGTCGGTACCGGGTGCCGCCGCGGTGCGTCGGCTGAGCACCACGGTGGAGGGCCGTTTGGGGGAATGGATTGCGCTGGGCGCCAGCGCGCTGGATGGGGCAGACACTGAAGCGGCCATCACCTCTCGCGAAGCGGCCGAGGCCAGCCGCAGTAATGCGCTGTGGCTGAAGGTCGAACGCTTGGACTGAGCATGTCGCCGGCCACATCGGTCCGTATCGACTGCGGGGCGGTGATAGCATTGCGGCTTTGCGTTGATATTTTTGATGCCAGATGAGTGCTGTCGAACAGGCTTTTGCGCCGGATGGCCCCCTGGCCAAAGCCATCCCGACCTTTCGGGCGCGCGCGCAGCAGGTCGAGATGGCCGGACTGATCGACCAGGCCCTGCGCGAGCACCGCGTGCTGGTGGCCGAAGCGGGCACCGGAACCGGCAAGACCTTCGCCTATCTGGTGCCGGCGCTGCTCTCTGGCGGTAAGGTGATCATTTCCACCGGCACCAAAACCTTGCAAGACCAGCTCTTCAACCGCGACCTGCCAATGGTGCGCGCGGCGCTCAAGGTGCCAGTGAGCATTGCGCTGCTCAAGGGGCGGGCCAACTATGTGTGCCCCTACCACTTGGCGCGGCACGCTGCCGACGGGCGCTTCATCAGCCCCCAGGATGCGGCCGATCTGCGCGCCATCGCACGTTTTGCGCAAACTACGCAAACCGGCGACAAAGCCGAATGCACCGCGGTACGCGAAGACTCACCGGCATGGCTGGCTGCCACCTCGACGCGCGACAACTGCCTTGGCCAAGACTGCCCGAATGTCAAAGAATGCTTCGTGCTCGCCGCCCGCCGTGCGGCAATGGAGGCTGACGTGGTGGTGGTCAACCACCACCTGTTTTTCGCCGATGTGATGCTGCGCGACGAAGGCATGGGCGAGCTGCTGCCGGCCTGCAATGCGGTCATTTTCGACGAGGCTCACCAACTGCCGGAGACCGCCAGCCTGTTTTTTGGCCAGAGTGTGTCCACTGGTCAGGCGCTGGATCTGGCGCGCGACACACGCTCGGAGACGATTGCCGCAGCGCCCGATTGCCGCGACCTGATCGATGCTACGCGTGCGCTGGAAAAGGCCGCCCGCGACCTGCGCCTGGTCTTTGGTAGCGAATCGGCCCGTCTGTCGGCCGCCCAAGCGGAGGCCCTGCCGGAATTCGATGCCAAGGTGCAGGCGTTGGCCGACGAGCTCGCCCGCATCGAGGCCGTGCTCGAAACCCAGGCCGAACGCTCCGAAGGTCTGGCCAACTGCCTGCGGCGCGTCCAGGAGATGGGCGAACGCCTCACCCATTGGCGCCAACCCGAAGACACCGAACTGATCCGCTGGGCCGAAGTATTCTCCCAATCGGTGGCGCTCAATGCCACGCCGCTATATGTCTCGGACGTCTTTCGGCGGCAGCTCGAAGGCCATCTGCGCGCCTGGATTTTCACCTCGGCCACGCTCGCGGTGGGGCAGGACTTTGGTCACTACTGCCGCGAGCTGGGACTGGCCTGGTTGGAACCGCCGCCGCTCACCGCGGTATGGGGTAGTCCTTTCGATTACGGTCAGCAGGCGCTCCTGTACGCACCGCAGGGCATGCCCGACCCCAACGCGCCCGACTACAGCGAAGCGGTGGCACGTAAAGCGCTGCCGCTGATCCGCGCCGCGCGCGGGCGCGCCTTCGTGCTGTGCACCTCGCTGCGCGCCATGCGCCGGGTGCATCAGCTGCTTGCCGACGGCTTGAGCGCAGCCGGCGAGCAACTGCCGCTGCTACTGCAGGGCGAAGGTTCGCGCACCGAATTGCTGGCGCGGTTTCGACGTTTAGGCAATGCGGTGCTGGTGGCCAGCCAAAGTTTCTGGGAAGGCGTGGATGTGCCGGGGGATGCGCTGTCGCTGGTGGTGATCGATAAACTGCCATTTGCTCCGCCGGATGATCCGGTACTCGCTGCGCGTGTCGAGCACCTGCAAAAAAGCGGGCGCAATCCCTTCATCCACTACCAGCTACCCCGGACCGTGATCAACATGAAACAAGGGGCCGGCCGGCTCATCCGCAGTGAGCATGACCGCGGCGTGTTGTGTATTTGCGACCCGCGGATGGTGGATAAACCCTACGGCAAGGTGGTGTGGCGCAGCTTGCCACCGATGCGCCGCACCCGGGTCGAAGCGGAGGCGGTCGAATTTTTGATGCAACTGCCACCGCCTATCTCGCCCTGATCGGCCCAAGCGGGCGAACCTCTCGCTTCGAGACGCACTCTCAAACAACACTGCACAACAACAACATTTCTCCCCCAATGGATCATCTGGTCTTTGACAACCGCTTCGTCCGCGAGCTACCCGGCGACCCCAGCGACGCACCGCATGTACGCCAGGTTTTGGGCGCCTGCTACTCGCGGGTGCAGCCGACGCCGGTGAGGGCGCCGGAACTGGTTGCCTGGTCGCGCGAAGTGGCCGCGATGCTCGATCTAGACGAGCAGGACATTCGCTCGCCGCGCTTTACGCAAGTATTTGTCGGCAACGCGCTCTTGCCGGGTATGGCGCCGTATGCCGCCTGCTACGGCGGCCATCAGTTTGGCGCCTGGGCAGGGCAGCTTGGCGACGGGCGGGCAATATGCCTGGGGGAAGTGATCAATTCCCGCGGGGAGCGCCTGGAACTGCAGCTCAAAGGCGCCGGCCCCACGCCTTACGCCCGCCGCGCCGATGGACGTGCAGTGCTGCGCTCGTCTCTGCGCGAGTTTCTCTGCAGCGAGGCCATGCACCACCTGGGCGTACCCACCACCCGGGCGCTGTCCTTGATTGCCACCGGTGAGACCGTGGTGCGCGATATGTTCTACGACGGCTATCCCGCTCCGGAACCCGGCGCGGTGGTGTGCCGTGTCGCGCCGTCTTTCATCCGTTTTGGTAATTTTGAAATTTTCGCCGCCCGCGGCGAACTCGATGTGCTTGAAAAACTGGTCGATTTCACCATAGCGCGCGACTTTCCGTGGATCGAGGGCAGCGTACCGCAACGCCGCGCAGCCTGGTTCATCGAGGTGTGTGAGCGCACTGCGCGGCTGATAGCGCACTGGATGCGGGTGGGTTTTGTCCATGGCGTGATGAATACCGACAACATGTCGATCCTCGGGCTCACCATCGATTACGGCCCTTATGGATGGATCGAAAACTTCGACCGCGACTGGACACCCAACACCACCGACGAGGCCACACGACGTTATCGCTTCGGTTACCAGCCGCGCATTGCGCAATGGAATCTGCTGCAACTGGCCAATGCGCTGTATCCCGTGTTTGGCGTCAGCGAGCCGCTGCAAGCGGGACTGGACCGCTATCTGGCGGTGTTCGAGGCCGAGAATCGGCGCATGCTGGCCGACAAACTTGGGATGGCACACTTTGACGATGACGACGCCACCCGGGTGGAGGCGCTGTTCAAACTGATGACCAAGGCCGAGCTTGATATGACCATTTTCTTTCGCCAGCTTGCCCAGCTCGATCCGGATGCGCCCTCACTGGCGCCCTTGGAAGAAGCGTTCTACTCGCCGGACAAGCGTGCGCTGCATGGGCCCGAAGTGCTTGCCTGGCTCAACGATTACGCCGCACGCTTGCGCGCCGAAGGGCGTCCGGCGCAAATACGGCGCGCACAAATGAATGCCGCCAACCCGCGTTATGTTTTGCGCAACTGGCTGGCACAAGAAGCCATCGATGCCGCGGAAAAAGGGGATTACAGTCGGGTGGCGGACACCCTGGAAGTCATGCGCCGGCCCTATCGGGAACAACCCGGGCGCGAGCACTTCGCATCCCGACGCCCTGACTGGGCGCGCAACCGTCCCGGATGTTCGATGCTCTCATGTAGTTCCTGAATCGATCCGCTCGTGGCTGCACCCTAGACCTTGATGCGCATCATGCGCTGCTTTTCACGCTCCCAGTCGCGCTTTTTCTCGCTTTCACGTTTGTCATATTGTTTTTTACCCTTGGCCAGGCCGATGGTCGCCTTGATCCGGCCCTTGCTGTAATGCAGATCCAGCGGCACCAGGGCATAGCCCGCGCGTTCGACCTTGCCGATGAGTTTGTCGATTTCGTGGGCGTGAAGCAGCAGCTTACGGGTGCGGGTGGGGTCGGCGTGGACATGGGTCGATGCGCTGGCTAGCGGTGTGATGTGCATGCCGAAAAGGAAGATTTCGCCATTGCGAATGACGACGTAAGATTCCTTGATGTTGGCGCGGCCGGCGCGGATGGCCTTGACCTCCCAGCCTTCGAGGACGATACCGGCCTCATGCTTTTCCTCGATGAAATAGTCGTGAAAGGCCTTGCGGTTGTCGATGATGCTCATGATTTATTTGGCGCAGGCGGCACCGTTGCGGTGCGAAATCAAGTACGGCGGCTTTGCGGTAGAATCGCGCATTCTAGCAGCTCGCCCACGCCCGCATCATGGCCGAAGTCAACAAGCTCGTTCTCATTGAATTCACTCCGGCGCAGATGTTCGAACTGGTCGACCGTTGCGAGGACTATCCGCAGTTTTTGCCCTGGTGCGGCGGCGCGGAAGTGCACACCCGCACCGACACGCAAACGGTAGCAACCATCCATATCAACTATCACGGCATCAAGGCGCACTTTAGCACCGAGAACGAAAAACGCCCCCCGCACGAAATGCTGATCCGCCTGAAGGAAGGGCCTTTTCGCCACCTGAACGGGCACTGGCGCTTTACTGCGTTGGGCGATGCCGCCTGTAAAATCGAATTTGGCCTGCATTACGAATTTTCCAGCAAATTGCTGGAAAAGGCGCTGGGGCCGGTGTTCAACCACATCGCCAACACTTTTGTCGATTCTTTCGTCAAGCGCGCGATGCAGGTGTATGCAAAGGACTGAACAAGTGGCCGACCGTATCAACGTGGAAGTAAGCTACGCGCTGCCGCACCGTCAGGAGATCGTGCGCCTGACTTTGCCCCTTGGCGCGACCGTCTTCGACGCAGTGCAAGCATCGGGTTTATTGCAGAAATACCCTGAGATCGACCTCGAAGGGCAAAATAAACTCGGTATCTACGCCAAACTGACCAAGCCCGATACCGTATTGCGCGACCGCGACCGGGTGGAAATCTACCGTCCGCTGATTGCCGATCCCAAGGCAGTGCGTAAAAAACGCGCCGATGAAGGCAAGGCCATGAAAAAAGGCGGTGCGTCCGATCAGGGCTGATGCGTGTTTCAGGCCGGTGACAGGCAGCCGTCACCGGCATTCTTGTTCGATATAAGCCTGCACTTTTTCGGTTTCTTGTGCGCGCTGGGCATCGTCGAGGATTTCCCGGCTGCCGTCTTCTTTGAAGCGGGCCACCCGTTGTCCGCTTTGCAGGGCTGCCAACTGGGCACGCGCCTGGCTGCAGGCGCGCTCACGCTCTTGAGCGCGCTTGGCCTCGGCGTCGGCCTTGACCTTGGCTTCCGCTTCTTCCGCCCGACGTTTACGGAATTCCGCCTCACGATCGGCTAAAGACGGCGCCGTTGCCGGCTGGGCGGCATCCTTTCCGGCTTCGGCCTGTGTAGGTTCGGCCGGCGGTGGCGTGCGGCGCGCCGGACTGACCACCTTGACCTCTCCGGATTTAGGCGGTGTGTCCGAGTAATGCGTGCGGCCGTCTTTGTCGGTCCAGGTATAAATCTGCGCCCACGCGGGGCAGGCGGCCAACAGCGCGCCGCACCACAACAGGTTGCGGGACAGGCGGGCGAATGGGGTTTTGTGCATGACCATGACGATAAAGGCTTCCGGGATCCTGCGCCAGTGTGCCGCGCACACGATGCGAGGCGGTCTGTATAATACGGATTTGGCCGAAAGGAAAGAAGCCATGCGAGTGATTCAGAAGGCGCTGACCTTCGACGACGTCCTTCTCATCCCCGCCCATTCCAGCGTCCTGCCCAAGGATGTCAGTCTTCAGACCCGCCTGAGCCGCCGGATCGCCATCAACCTGCCGTTGGTTTCTGCGGCCATGGACACCGTGACCGAAGCCCGTCTGGCCATTGCGCTGGCTCAAGAGGGTGGCATCGGCATCGTGCACAAGAACCTCTCCGCCAAGGAGCAGGCTGCCGAGGTGCTCAAAGTCAAGCGTTTTGAGTCGGGGGTGCTGAAAGACCCGATGACCATCCCGCCGACCATGAGCGTGCGCGAAGTCATGGCGCTGACCCGGCAAAACAAGTTTTCCGGTCTGCCGGTGGTTGAAGGACGCAAGGTCGTGGGGATCGTCACCAACCGCGATTTGCGCTTCGAGACCAATCTCGACCAGCCGGTATCGGCCATCATGACCCCGCAGGAGCGCCTGGTAACCGTGCGCGAAGGAAGCAGCCTGGACGAGGCTCGGGCGTTGCTGCACAAGCATCGCCTGGAGCGTGTGCTGGTGGTCAACGACGCCGGCGAACTGTGCGGCCTGATCACCGTCAAGGACATGATGAAGGCCACCGAGCATCCGCAAGCGGCCAAGGATGAACAAGGCCGTCTGCGCGTCGGCGCGGCCATCGGCGTAGGCGCGGGCACCGAAGAACGCGCCGAGTTACTGGCCGAAGCCGGTGTGGATGTGATCGTGGTCGATACCGCTCACGGCCACTCGCAAGGCGTGCTCGATCGGGTCGCTTGGGTCAAGAAGCATTTCCCGCATATCGACGTGATCGGTGGCAACATTGCCACGGGCGACGCCGCGCGCGCCTTGGTCGATGCGGGTGCGGACGCGGTCAAAGTAGGCATCGGGCCGGGTTCGATTTGCACCACGCGCATCATCGCCGGTGTGGGGGTGCCGCAGATTACCGCCATCGACAATGTGGCCAGCGCGCTGGTGGCCTCCGGCGTTCCCCTGATTGCCGACGGCGGCATCCGTTTTTCTGGCGATATCGCCAAGGCAGTGGCCGCCGGCGCCAGTTCGGTCATGTTGGGTGGGCTGTTTGCCGGTACCGAAGAGGCACCGGGCGAAACGGTGCTCTTTCAGGGGCGTTCCTACAAGTCCTATCGTGGCATGGGGTCGCTAGGTGCCATGCAGCGGGGTGCTGCGGACCGCTATTTCCAAGACAGTAGCGCCAATGTGGAAAAACTGGTGCCCGAAGGCATCGAAGGCCGGGTGCCCTACAAAGGCCCGGTTACTGCGGTGATTCACCAACTGGTCGGCGGTCTGCGCGCCGCCATGGGCTACCTTGGCTGCGAGAGCATCGCCGCCATGCATGAGCGTGCGCAGTTTGTGGAAATCACCTCGGCCGGTGTGCGCGAATCCCATGTTCATGACGTACAGATTACCAAGGAAGCGCCCAACTACCACGTCGACTGACCGGCCCCGTTCCGTAGCAAGGCGGCCAATGCCGCCTTTATTCTTTTCCGCAAGGCCATTTTATGTCTCACCAGAAGATTCTCATCCTCGATTTCGGCTCCCAACTCTCGCAACTCATCGCCCGCCGAGTGCGCGAACAGCAGGTGTATTGCGAGCTGCATCCGTTCGATGTGTCCGATGCCTTCGTGCGGGAATTTGCCCCCGCAGGCATCATCCTGTCTGGCGGACCGAATTCGGTGTATCAGGCCGTGGACTGGAAAGCGCCGTCTGCGGTGTTCGAACTGGGCGTGCCGGTGCTGGGCATTTGCTATGGCATGCAAACCATGGCCGAGCAACTCGGCGGCAAAGTGGAAAGTGCCAGTAAGCGCGAATTCGGCTATGCCGAAATGCGCGCGCGCGGCCACTCAAAGCTCTTCGACGGCATCCAGGATCGCACTAACGACCAGGGCCACGGCCTGCTGGACGTATGGATGAGCCATGGCGACAAGGTCACCGAACTGCCGCCGGGCTTTTCCGTCATCGGCAGCAGTGAATCGTGTCCGATTGCGGCCATGGCCGATGAGGCGCGCGCATTCTATGGCGTGCAGTTTCATCCGGAGGTCACCCACACCCTCAAGGGCAAAGAAATCATCGCCCGCTTCGTGCATGAGATCTGCGGCTGTGGCCACGACTGGAACATGCCCGATTATGTGAGCGAGGCCGTGGAGAAAATCCGCGCACAGGTGGGCGACGAAGAGGTCATCCTGGGTTTGTCCGGCGGCGTGGATTCTTCGGTGGCCGCTGCCTTGATTCATCGCGCCATCGGCGACCAATTGACCTGCGTGTTTGTCGATAACGGCCTCTTGCGCCTGAACGAAGCCGCCCAAGTGATGCAAACCTTCGCCCGTTCGTTGGGCGTGAAGGTCATCCATGTCGATGCCGCCGAGCAGTTCATGCGCCAGCTCCAAGGCGTGTCCGACCCGGAGCAAAAACGCAAAATCATCGGCCGCGAATTCGTCGAGGTCTTCCAGGCCGAAGCGGCCAAACTGACCCGGGCGAAATGGCTGGCGCAAGGGACCATCTACCCGGACGTGATCGAATCGGCTGGAGCCAAAACCGGCAAAGCGCACGCCATCAAAAGCCATCACAACGTCGGCGGCCTGCCTGAGACGCTTAACCTCAAGCTTCTGGAGCCGCTGCGCGACCTGTTCAAGGACGAAGTGCGCGAACTCGGTATTGCACTTGGCTTGCCGCATGACATGGTCTATCGCCATCCTTTCCCAGGCCCCGGCCTGGGCGTGCGCATCCTGGGGGAAGTGAAGAAAGAATACGCCGACCTGTTGCGCCGTGCGGACGCCATTTTCATCGACGAACTACGCGCCGCCGACTGGTACGACAAAGTCAGCCAAGCCTTTGCGGTTTTCCTGCCGGTCAAAAGCGTCGGCGTGATGGGCGACGGGCGTACCTATGAATACGTGGTGGCGCTGCGCGCCGTGCAAACGCAGGATTTCATGACCGCGCACTGGGCCGAACTGCCCCACAGCCTGTTGGGCAAAGTCTCCAACCGCATCATCAACGAAGTGCGCGGCATCAACCGTGTGGTCTACGACATCTCGGGCAAACCGCCGGCAACGATCGAGTGGGAGTGAGTCGTGAATGAGTCGTAACGGGTATCGAGGACGGGCGAGGCGTTGAAAAATAGCAGTTTTTGTACTCGACGCAGCCATTGTTCCGTCAATGACTCCAGCGCAACATGAGCGAGCTGCACAACGATACCGATCGGGGTGCTTCCCCCAATCCGGCCAACGAGCGGCGTAAACAACTTGCCGCGCTCATCCCCGAAGCGTTTTCGAAGGGCGGCTCGACGTGGCCGCCCTCAAGCGCGACTGAATCGCCCCGGATTTCGCGGAAGACTCCGAGGAGCTAAGTGCTGGCACATTCTGCCTGCACGGTGAGTTGCTGATAATACCGATCCTCAGCCTGGGCGGGTGGGATGTATCCGAGGGGTTCGAAGAGTCGTTGGTGGTTGAACCAGGTCACCCATTCGAGGGTGGTCAGTTCCAGTGATTCCACCGTTTTCCAGGGTGCCCGGCGATGGATCAATTCGGCCTTGTAGAGGCCGTTGATGGTTTCGGCCAGGCGCTCGGTGTAGCGGATGGAAACGTATTGTGATCCACGATCCGAATGATGAATCAGGCTGCCATTGCGCACCGGCTGGCGGTCGTAAAGGGCTTGTTCGAGGTAACCGTCCGAGCGACCCCGTTCCCCGGCGGTGCCGAGGGCTTCAGAGGTCGACGACGTGCCTGAGCAGTCCGAACGACACGCGCCAGCCGGGCTCGTTCTCGCAGTCGACGCTGGCCGTCTTCTGATTGATGCGCACGATGGTGCCGATGCGCGTCTGCAGATGGCGATCCTCGAAGCTGACGCGATCGCCGACGCGGAAGTCCTCGCGGGTGGGACGTTGGGCGGGCTTGGCGGTTGGCACCTGAGGCGCGGCGCGGCTGTCGGCAGGGAGTTCGATCGCTGCATAGGGCAGCGTCCAGGTCGCACGGGTGGCGTCGTCCTGCACCGTGACTTGAGTGTCCTTCATCGCCACCACGGTGCCGCTTCGCAGTTGCAGTGCGGCACCCGGGGCTTTCCCGTCCACGAAACGCACCCGTTTCCCCAGGTTCAGATGCAGCCGGATCTGCACGATCCGCGACGGATCCGACATCAGACGCTCGATCACGCGCGACAGGTGGAACAGTTCGAGCGAGCTTGCGCGGTTGAGGGCTTCGAGGGTGGCGGGATCCATCAGGGCGCGGGCTTCCAGTTCATCGGCAGCAGTTCGTCGAGCCGGTCCATGCGGTGGCCGGGCAGGCGCGTGAGCACATCCTTCAGGTAGGCGTAGGGCTCAATGCCGTTCAACCGCGCCGTCTCGATCAGCGAGAGTGCCACGGCGGCGGCCCGTCCGCCACGTGGACTTCCGGCAAACAGCCAGTTCTTCCTCGAGATCGCCACCGGCCGCATCGCCCGCTCGGCGGTATTGTTGTCCGGCGCGAGCAGGCCACTGTCGGCAAACACGGTGAGCGCTGTCCAGTTCGACAGCGCGTAGGCAAACGCACGTCCCAGCGGCGAGCGCGGCAGCAGCGTCGGCTGGTGATGGGCGAGCCAACGGTGGAACGCGGTCAGCACCCGCCGGGTGCGCCCTTGGCGCACGCGCAGGCGTACGTCCGGGTCGGCCTCGGCCAGGCGACGCTCGATGCGGTAGATCAGCCCGATGAAGCGCAACGCGTTATCGGCCAGCCCGGGCGGCGCCCCCTTGGGGGCGGCCTTGATCACATCGAAGAACTTGCGCCGCACATGCGCCCAGCACGCCACATGGGTGACGCCCTCGCGGAAGCTGGCGTGGTAGCCGCTGTAGTCGTCGGCCTGCAGGTAGCCGCGCCACGCGCCCAGGATCCGGCGCGGATGCGTCCCGGATCGATCGGCCGTGAAGTCGTAGAGGGCGGCCGGAGCCACCTTGTGCCACTGACCCTCATCGTCCTTCTGTTGCCCGCCGGCCAGATAGACCCACATCCGGGCGGTGATCGTCTTGCCGGGGGCCTGAAGGGCCAGCGTGGTGTCGTCGGTGAAGATCACCGGGCTCGAGAGTACGTGGCGCTGCAGGGCCGGCATCAACACGGCGAGCAACTCGGTCGCATCGAGCACCCAGTCGCACAGCGTCTGACGTGACAGGGCAACGCCTTGGCGCGCAAAGATCCGCGACTGTCGCGCCAGCGGGCAGTGATCGAGGTATTTCGACACCATCACGTGGGCGAGCAGCCCGGCGCCGGCGTTGCTCCTGAGCAGCGGCGAGCCCTGGGCCGTAGCAGTGCGCACGGTACTGCGGCCGTCGGCGCTCTCGCAGCGGTACTTCAGGCGCACGTTCTGGATCACTTCGAGCCGGGCGGGGATGTACTCGAGCAACTCCGAGACCTCCTCGCCGATGCGCTCGAGCGAGGCGTAGCCGGCCTTCTCGGCATCGGAGAGGTCGTGCTCGACGCGCCGGCGCGGCAGATCCGGGCTGATCGCCGGCCGCCCGCCCTTGCGCCGGGTGTGAGCGCCGACCTCGCGCCGCTCCTCGGCCGGCACAGGGAACTGTACTGGGTCGGACCACAGTTCTGCCTGCCCGAGGTGGATCACCTCGCTGCGCGGCCCGAACAGGCGCCGCCGCAGCTCGACCAACTGGTGACGCAGGGTATCGAGCTGGGCGTCGAACTGCGCACGCATCGCCTGCATCTGCTGCCCCAGCTCGAGCACCAGATCCTGCAGCGGAGCAACCTCCGTGGGCAGGCTGGCGCGATCGATCGGGGCAGGCAGGTTCATGGGCCATGAGCATGCCAGCACCGGCACCTCGGGTGAATGCGGTGAATCACCGATTGCCCACGCGGCCGCGACTTACCCCACGACGCTGGCCGCCACCGGCGCCAGGCGGCGTGTCCGCGACAGATCGATACCATCGAGCCAGGCCAGCAACTCGCTCATCGCCAGGCCCTCAGCCGACAGCCGCGCGGGGTCGGTGAAACGCCCGCGCTCCAGGCGCTTGTACAGCACCCAGAACCCATGGCGGTCCCACACCAGCAGCTTGGCCTTGTCGCGGCGCCGACCGATGAACACGAACACCTGACCCGAGAGCGGGTTCATGCCCATGCAGCGCGACACGATCTGCGCGAGCCCATCGATCGACTTCCTCATGTCCACCGCTTCGCTATAGACGTGGGCGCGGATCGCCGAGGACAGGATCACGGCAGCCGCGCCAGCACGCGATCGAGCACCTGCCGCGCAGCCGCCCCGTGCAGGCGCAGCGTCATCGATTCGGGCAGCACGACTTCGATCTGCATCGCATCGACCTGCCCCGAGGAGGCTGGCTGCACGAGCGCGATGAACCGGCCGCCGGCTTCGCCCACTGCCGACCCTGCCTCGACAGCGGCCAGGCGGTTGATGCGGTGCCGGAACGTCGACAGCGCCAGGCCGGTGGCCTGGCAATACTGCGGAATGCTCAAGCCTTGCCGGCGCCGCTGCTGCTCATGCGAGCGCCAGAATGCATCGTCGCGATGCACGCGCCGCTGAACGCCCGCTTCGCCACGGTCCTGAGCCGGTGGTTCTTCCAGCGCCATCAGTCTGTCCTGCTCCATCATCGTCGCTCTCCTGAAGTGAATTCGGGAGCCGCAACGATCGGCGATTCAGCGCTGACCGGGAACTACGGGGTTGCTCGGACGGTTACTGTTCGAGCGCATCCAGCACGAAGTCTGTCCGCATTGAACGGCTCACCCGCCAGCCGACGATCCGGCGGGCAAAGACATCGATGACGAAAGCGACATAGACAAAGCCTGCCCAAGTGGAGACGTAGGTGAAGTCCGAAACCCAGAGCTGATTCGGCCGATCGGCCTTGAACTGGCGCTTGACTCGGTTCAGCGGACACGGCGCCGCGGTATCGCCGAAGGTCGTTCGCACGACCTTGACGCGTCTTGCGCCGCGCAGGCCAAGACGTCGCATCAACCGTTCAGCGATGCGGCGGGCAACCTCGATGCCTTCGCGCTGTAGTTGTCGCCAGACCTTGTCCGCGCCATACGCCTGAAAGGTGGCCTGCCAGGGGCGCTGGATATGGGGAATCAGACATTCATCACGCCGTGCCCGAGCACTGCGCAATGACCGATCGCGCTGTCGGGCAGCATGGCGCCAGTAGGCAGACGGGGCGACCTGCAACAATCTGCAGATTGGCTCGACCCCAAACCGCTCACGGTGCTGGTCGATGAAAGACCTCACTTCTTTTTGAGGCGGTCGAGCTCCGCCTGCGCGAAAACAAGCGCCAGCGCAGTTTCGATAAAAACGCGCTGGCCAGCCGCAAAATCTCGTTGGCCTGGCGCAATTCCTTCACTTCGCGCTCGAGCGCCTCGATGCGCTCGCGTTCGGCCGTCGTCATGTCGCCTCCTCAATTCCCGGGGCGATTCACATCGAGCGCTTCGACCCGAAGGCGGAGGGAGAGGGCTTCGTCCGTCGGCATGCGGCGAGTGCGCTCACCCTGCTCGGTAAAGACGAGTCCGAATCCCTCGGGGCGCGCTACGAGGAGATCGCCGAACGGCTCGGCCGCTTCGGCGTCGACGGCCGGGTACGGGCCGACCGCAGCAAGCTCTACGGCCGCATCGCCTTCAACATCCTCGTCTCCAACGACGACGACCACCTGCGCAACCACGCCTTCGTCTGGGACGATGTCGGCAAAGGCTGGCGACTCTCGCCGCTCTACGACGTGGTGCCGCGCCCCCAGGTGGCGGCGGAGCGGTATCTGCATCTCTCCGTCGGCCCCCGGGGACGGCTCGCGACCCTGGACAACCTGCTCGAGGCCCATGGCGCATTCGGCCTCCTGAAACGGGAGGCGGCGCGCATCATCGAGCGCGTCGCCTCGGTGGTGCGGGAATGGCGGGTGGTCTTCGAGGAACTCGGCGTGCCCGAAGAGCAGTGCGAGAAGGTGGCCTCGGCTTTCCGTAGGCCGAGCGATATCGGGTTGGAGGTCGTCGGGAAGGCCCGTTGAGGCGGGCGGCCAGTTCCGTGCCGCGCACCGTCCTGATCATGAAGTTCTCCCCGCGTCTCGATGATCCGGGGTTGTATCCGCTAATTGCGGTGCCGCCCCGCGCAGCCCAGCCGCTGAGCCTTGGACTACAATCGCGCACTTTGCCCATGCCCGGAACGTTATCGTGCGTCTGCTGCTTGCGCCCATGGAGGGTCTGCTTGATTTTCCCTTGCGGGACATTTTGACCCGCGTGGGCGGCTACGACCATGCGGTAACCGAATTTGCCCGTGTCTCGGGTACGGTCCTGCCCCGGCGGTATTTTCACCGCATCAGTCCGGAACTCGTCAGTGCCGGGCGGACCGCTGCCGGCACCCCGGTAAGGGTGCAGCTACTCGGTTCCGAGCCCGCGCGCATGGCCGACAGTGCTGCGGTGTTGGTTGCACTCGGCCCGGCGGGCGTCGACCTCAATTTCGGCTGTCCGGCGCCTACGGTCAATCGCCACCGCGGCGGCGCAGTGTTGCTCGATGAGCCGGAACTTCTCTACCGCATCGCTGCTGCGGTGCGTGCGGTGGTGCCGCGCGGCATGCCGTTTAGCGCCAAGATGCGTCTGGGTGTGCGCGATACTAGGCGTGCGCTCGAATGCGCCCAGGCCCTGGTCGAGGGTGGCGTGGATGAACTGGTGGTGCACGCCCGCACCAAGGCAGAGGGCTACCGGCCGCCCGCGCACTGGGAGTGGGTGGGGCGGATTGCCGACGTGGTGCCAGTGCCGGTGGCCGCTAACGGCGAAATCTGGTGCGAAGCCGATTGGCGGCGCTGTTGCGCGGTGAGCGGCACCGACGATGTGATGCTCGGCCGTGGCGCGGTGGCCGATCCTTTCCTGGCGCGGCGCATCCGTCAGGCAATCCCCGACGAGGTGGCAACCGATCCGACGTGGCGCGAACAAGAGTGGGACGAACTGCGGCCACTGCTGGCGCACTTCTGGCAACTGGTGCGTATGCGGGTCGCTGCCCGTCATGCCCCTGGCCGGCTCAAGCAGTGGTTGGGGCTGCTGCGGCGCAACTACCTGCCGGCTCAGCGCTTATTCGACGAAATCCGCCTGCTGCGTCTGCCGCAAGAGGTCGACTTGGTGCTTGTGCGTCACCGCATCTTTCCCACACCGAAAGCGCTGGCGGCCTGAATCGGTTGCCGTTGTCTGATCTATTCTCGATTATCCGCGACGCCTGACCCGTGAGCTACGCCAATTCCCGCATTCCCTCCAGCGCCCAGCAGGGCGTGCATGAAAAACTCGCCGAACGGGTAGCGCGCCATTTGCGCCAGCCCTTCCGCAAGCCCTTTGCCGACTACAACCGCGCTGCTTTGGCGCTCAGCCTGGAGGGTTGGGACGGCCATGCGCCGCTGATTCTGGATGCCGGCTGCGGTGTTGGTCACAGCACCATCCAGATCGCCCGCGCATACCCGGACCACTGGGTGATCGGCGTCGACCAGTCGGCCGACCGGCTCAACCGTCGCAAGCCTTATCCCGATGCGCTGCTGCCAACCAACCTGGTATTTGTGCGCGCGGATCTAGTCGATTATTGGCGCCTGCTGGCCGAACGGGGCTTGAAGTTGGCGCGGCATTACATTCTTTATCCCAATCCCTGGCCCAAAATCGGCCATTTGACACGGCGCTGGCATGCGCACCCGGTATTCCCGTGGATACCGAAACTGGGTGGGGTGCTCGAGTGCCGCAGCAATTGGCGGGTCTATATTGAAGAATTCGCCCTTGCGCTCGGCATGGCCTGTGGGCGGCAGATCGCCTGGGAACCGTTCCAGGCCGAGGTGCCGCTGACGCCTTTCGAGCGCAAGTACCGCGATTCGGGCCAAACCCTGTTCCGCCTGCGCTGCGACCTTGGCGGCGAGACAGGGCAGGGCGGCAATGGGCCCACCATGCAGACCACCACCGCCGGAGCGCAGCAATGAACCCAAACGAGATCGAAGCCCACATTCTTAGCGATGACGAATTCGAGGCGCTCGAAGCGCTGCTGGTCTCCGATGCGGTGCCGGAAGATTGTATGGACCTGGAGATGCTCGACGGTTTTCTTGCCGCGGTGATCGCCAGTCCTGAGCCGATTCCGCAGGAGGTTTGGCTGCCGGCGGTCTGGAGCGCCCATGCGGATGCGCTGTCTTTTGGTTCCGGCCGGCAGACGCAACAAGCCATCCGTTTGGTGCTGCGCTACCACAACGAACTGGTGGCCACGATCGGCCTTGACGACAGTTGGGAACCTTTCTGCTACGCGGCCAGCGAGGGCGACACACTGGCCATCGGCGAAGAGTGGATGGCCGGTTTGACCCAAGGCTTGGAACTGTGGCCGGAACAGTGGGAAACACGGGTGCCGGCGGACGATGCCACCGCGGTGCGTGAAGAAATCGCCCGGTTGGCCGCGACCTGGGGCAGCCCTGCGGCCGCAACCGCCGATGAGCAAACCCGTTTGCTGTGGCTGGAAGAGGCGGGGCAGGCGCTGGCGCGCATCCGCGCGCGCTGGCAGGCTGCGGGTTTGAGCGGACCGGCATTGCTGCAAATCGAGCAATCCACCGTCGTTGCTTCATCCGGCGTGGGACGCAATGAGCCTTGCCCATGCGGCAGCGGTAAAAAGTACAAAAAATGCTGCGGGCACGACAAGAATTGAGCGCGGCGGCAGGCAGCGACCCTTGCACCCGCTGCGGTGCGTGCTGTGCGGCTTTCCGGGTGGACTTTCATCCCGCTTGCCTGGCAAGCCAGAGTGCCGACGGCGTGCCCGATGCGCTCACCGTGCCGGTGGGCGCCCAACTGGTGCGCATGCGCGGCACCGACGATGCGCCGCCACGCTGCGTGGCCTTGAAAGGAGTAATCGGCGTGGCGGTCGAATGCAGCATTTACGACCGGCGCCCGCCGCCGTGCCGTGACTTTGCCCCGTATGCCCCGCTGGGCATCGGTGAAGCCGCGTGCGAGCGCGCACGGAGGCGGCATGGCTTGGCGCCGCTCTGAAAAGTTCCGCAATGGCTGTTTCAGGCAAATAAAATTTGCACAAAAGGTAAGTTAAAACAACGGCTTAGCCAGCCATTTGACGCTTGATTTCGGTTCCCGGATCGTTAGAATCCGCGCGCCGAGATCGAAAGGCCGCCGAAGAACTGCCATACCGCCCGAAAAGATGCGGAACGGATGTCCAGCAGGCGGTAAGCGCCGCCGATCCGGTGGGCGTGCCGCGGCACGCCCTTGCGCTTCTAAATGTGTGTTGGGCATGGACAGCTACAATCCCTGTATCGAGTGTGGCATCTGCTGCACGCATTTCCGTATTTCGTTCTATTGGGCCGAGGCCGACGATGCCCCCGGAGGGTTCGTACCGGCCGAAATGACCGAAAAGCTCACCCCGCATTTGCGCTGCATGAAAGGCAGTAACGACCTGCCGCGTCGTTGCATTGCGTTATCGGGCACGGTGGGCCAGTCGGTGCTGTGCACCATCTATGAAAACCGGCCCACACCCTGCCGTGAATTTCCGGTGTATTTCGATGACGGCACGCCCAATCCCAAGTGCGATGAGCTGCGGGCTGCCATCGGCCTGCCGCCGCTACCCCACATGCCGATGCCGCAAGCGGCCTGATCAGGCCGCTTCGCCCACGGCAGCCAACAAGGCCAGCGGGCCCACGGCGCGAATCTGCTCGATCTGTGTCGGACGGCGCACGAACAGCGAACCGGCAAAGCCCAGCGCGTTGACCGAGATGTCCTGCCAGTGCTCATGGCGCCGGGGGACCACCATCAGCCAATCGCGATCGAGCAGCAGGTTGTAGGGCGGCATTGGATTGGCGTCCGGCGGCAGCTCCAGCGCTGCGCACGCGGCTGCAAAAAGCTGCTGCAGGTGCGCGCCGGCCGCGTCCGGAAGCGTCCAGTCGACCGTGGCCAGCGAGACGAAGGCGTGGCGAAAGGGTAGTTCCCTCAGTGCGCGCGCACCGCTTTGTTGCGCCTGGAGTCTGAGCCGGTCGGCATAGGCGCGCAATGAGGTCTCGCCCGCCACGGTGGGAATCCACTGCAGGTGTTTGTGATGCTGGCTCGCGCCTGCGGTCGTGCCGCCGTTGTAAAAACCCAGCCCTCCCAGCGGGCCGATCACGCGCGCCAGGGCGGCAAAGTCCGCCTGGGTGAGTGGGGCGGTTTGCGCCTGGTAGGAGCGGGTGATCACCAGCAGGTGGCGGTCGATGACCGGAAATTTGTTCAGCACGGCCAGATGCGTCTGGCCAAGCGGGCCCACGGTGAGGGCGGGTTCGGGCGGCAGAAAGGGGTTTACGCGGCTATCGCGCTGCCCCGCGGCCTTCTCGCGCGCCGCGTGCTTGCGTTCGATGCTGGAAATCCAGCGCACCGTAAAGGGAAGAATTTCGCCGCCGAGCAGGGTTCGTTCGGTGTGAATCGGTTGTAGAACGTCTTGCGCAAGTGCGCTGGCGCGGGTGCGGTCGATGTCGGCCAGCAGGCCGGATGAAGGAGAGGTTGGATCGGCTGCGGAGGCGGCAGAATTGGGCATGGCGGCGGACGGGGTTCTGGGCGACAATCCGGGTTGGCTTTCATTCGCGCTGCCATAAGGCAGCGCCGGAGCACGGCATGACACGGCAGTTTGCCATACGGGGCGATTACATTCAGCTCGACCAATTGCTCAAGACCTTGGGGCTGACCGATTCGGGCGGCGCGGCCCATGCTGCGGTCCAAGCCGGTCAGGTCTGGGTGGATGGCCAAGTGGAGCGCCGCAAACGCGCCAAGCTGCGCCCCGGTCAGCAAATAAGGTTTGCCGGCGAGACCGTGGTGCTGGTGGCTGAAGGCAAGGGCTGAACACCCGCCGCTACACGGCGCGGGCGTTCAGCCGGGCAGGTGCCGCTGGATGCGCGCCTTGCGCCGACCGGCCAGCTTTTCCCAAATCCATCCGCCCGGCAGGTCCTCGCCGGTGAGCACATAGGTGAGCGCATGTTCGTTGGCCAGGCAAAGCGCCAGGTCACCGCGCGCGCGCGGGCGGCCGACCAGCAGCAATTCGTCTCCGGGACGCACTATGGTGTCGCCGCGCGGCATGACTAGATGGTCATCGTCGTCGCGCTGCATATACACCACTTCGCAGGCGATGTATTCGTTGCGGTTGTGCGGGGCACGCAGCAGGGCGTCCAGGCTGATGTCCTCGCCGGCCATCAGCCGACGATGCAGTGCGGGCGCACGTGACAGGTTGAGGCGCTCGCTCCAAACGGTGGGTACGTCCCAGCCGAAGCGGCCGGTCAGGCGCTTGAGCAGCCAGTCGCACCATTGCTCGTCGCGCTGCTTCATCTCCTCCAGGAAAGGCACCAGCAGCGGGGTGGTGAGGATGGCCAGACACTCATGGGCGATGATCTCGCTCGGCACCAAGTTGAAGTCGGCATCGAAAGCGTCGAACAGCGCGTGATTGCTGTAGTGGTTCTGCCGCAGCACGATGAAGAGCCCGCGGTTCAGTTCGCGCGCGGTCACCGCAATGGAAAGGTTATCCACATCCGAGCGGGTACCGGCGACGATGCCGACCGCGTCCTTTATTCCGGCGGCTTCGAGCGCCTGCGTGCCGGTGCCGTCGCCCTGTACCCAGCGGTGGTCAATGTCTTCTGGTGGGTGACGGTCGATGATGGTCAGCGGCACCCCCTTGCGATCGAGCGCTTGCACCACGATCCGGCCAAAACGGCCGTGACCGCACAATATCCACTTGCCGCGCGGCGGCTCGCGGTGGTGTGCCACCGTGGTACCGGGCAAGCCGGTAAGCCAAATGAGCAACTGCCAGGCAGCGGGCGATTGCAGCGCCAGTCCAAGATAATCGCCGAATTTTACGAACGGGTTGATGATATGGCGGGTGCCGAATGAGGCCATGTTGGCCGCGGTTTCGGCCGATTCTGCGCGACACAGAGCCGGCAGACGGGGGGCCAGCAGGCGGGCGGCGATAGCGATGGCCAGATTGGCGCTGTCGTCGTTGGTCAGTGCAATCACACCGGCGCAATATGGGTGGGTCAGACCGGCCAGGCGCAGCGTTTCGGGGTTGGCGGCATTGGCGGCCAGTGCCGGCACATCGGCGGTGTAGCCGTGCAAATCGACTTCACCGATTTTGTCCTCATCGAGTTCCAGCACCACCGCGCGATGCCCCAGGCGGTCGAGCGCGCTGCAGATCAACCGCCCGGTCTCGCCATAGCCGCAAACCAGGTAGAAGGGCTCGCGCAGCCGCCGCACAGCGCGCATGAAGCGCTGGGTCTGTACCGCTTGGCGCAGGCTGCGATCGGCGAGCAACGAAAAAACCGTGCCCACGGTGTAGGCCCAACCGACCACCGACAAATAGATACAAAGCGTGACCCACAGTCGTTGCTGGTCGGAAAATTGATACGGAATTTCGCCGAAACCAATGGTGGTGGCGGTGTAGCTGATGAAATAAAAGGCGTGAAAAAAACTCAGATAATGCACCCGGCCTTCGGCATCTACGCCCGGCGACAGCGTCAGCCCAAGCACCGAGAAGGCGATGATCGAGATCAGCAGAATCAGCGGCGCGCGCAGCCGCCGCATGATGAGGAAAAAAATGCTTTGATGTCGAGGTGTGGGCGTCATGGCCGGCCCGCCAGCCCTCAACGTCGCTGCATGATGGTCTCGGCGATCAGAATGATGACCGAGATAAAGTTGGCCAGCAGCGCACCACCGGATAGTGAGACGATTTTTGCCGTCATCTCCGGCGTCAACCCGCTTGCCGAAATGTGCGCCGCATAGCCCCACACCAGGGCCGCGGCAATCAGTTGCAGGTCCGCCACCAGGCTGGTGGATAAATGCACCGCGCCGATCTGTGTGCGGTCGCCCAGCTTGAGCACGGTGGCGATCAGGCTGACCACGATGGCGGCAAACAACTCGTAGATGTCGTGATGGGCGGGGTTGTCGATGTCGCCGATGAAAAAGCCGAAATTGAGCGTGGCGGCGAGCACGATGAAGAAGCCGAAGATGACTTTTTCCAGGTTCACGTTGGCGTCCGAATCGCTGGTTTTGCGGCCATTATAGGGATTTGCTTGGCGCTTTGTGACCGTTGCCGGGCTCTTGGGGGCTGCATTCGGAGCCGGCAATGCGCGCATCTTAGCGCCCGTGGAGCTTGTTACACTTGGCTGCGTCGCCAATGCCGATTACGGAACCCTGACACGATGACTGCCAAATCGCATGAACGCTTCAAGCACACCCGCCGCTACTTGATCGTCGGCGTGCTCACTGCAGCGCCCTTGTGGGTGACTTGGCTGGTGTTCGATTTTCTGTTTTCGCAGTTGTCCAAAATGGGCATACCTTGGGTGGTGGCGCTGGCGCGCGCACTACGCGGGCCGGCGCCGGGCGTGGCCGATGTGTTGCTGCAGCCGTTGTTTCAATCCTTTCTCGGCGTGGTGTTTACCGTGCTGGTGTTTTATCTGTTGGGTTGGTTGGCCACGCAGGTGATCGGTCAGCGCATCATCGACTGGATGGAGCGGCTGGTGCAAAGTATTCCACTAGTGGCCGCCATTTACGGCGGAACCAAACGCTTTCTGGCCGCGGTCAAGGAAAAACCCGCCGGCGTACAACGGGTGGTGTTGATCAATTTCCCGTCCGAACAGATGAAGGCGGTGGGGTTCGTCACCCGAGTCATCCGCGATGAGGCCACCGGCGAAGAGTTGGCCGCGGTATATGTGCCCACATCGCCCAACCCGACCTCGGGTTACATCGAAATCGTGCCTATTTCCCAGGTGGTATCCACCGACTGGACCATGGATGAGGCCATGAGCTTCGTGATGACCGGCGGCGCCACCTCGCCCGAACAGATCCGTTTCAGAAATCCACCTGCTGCGGACCTTGCCGCCCTGCGGCCGCAACCGCCTGCCGCAGGGAGATCGCCGGATTGATTGGCTAGTGGCCGAGGCGCAGGGCTTCAGGCCAGGATTTCGCGCAACACGTAAGGCAGAATGCCGCCGTGGCGGTAGTAGTCCACCTCGATCGGGGTGTCGATGCGACAAAGCACCGGCACCTCACGCCGGCTGCCGTCGGTACCATGAATCACCAAAACGAGGTCCTGCTGTGGTCGCAAATCGGCCGCAATGCCAAGGATGTCAAAGCGCTCCTCGCCGGTAAGCCCCAGCTTTTGCCAACTGTCGTCATGTTTGAACTGCAGGGGCAGCACACCCATGCCGACCAGGTTGGAGCGGTGGATACGCTCAAAGCTTTTGGCCACCACCGCTTTGATGCCGAGCAGCGCGGTACCTTTGGCGGCCCAGTCGCGGCTGGAGCCGGTACCGTATTCTTCACCGGCAAAGACAATGGTGGGCACGCCGCGCTGCTGCCAGGCGCAGGCCGCTTCGAACACCGTGGTCTGCTTGCCATCGAGCAAGGTGTAACCGCCCTCGACCCGCGAGCCGTCGGCACGCGGCGGAATCATCAGGTTTTTGATCCGCACGTTGGCAAACGTGCCGCGCACCATCACCTCGTGATGACCGCGCCGCGAGCCGTAAGAGTTGAAATCCTTGCGCGCTACGCCCTGTGACTTCAGCCATTGGCCGGCAGGTGTGTTTTCCCCGAAAGCGCCAGCAGGCGAAATATGGTCGGTGGTCACCGAATCGCCCAGCAGCAACAAGGCGCGCGCGCCGGTAATGTCGCCAATGTGGCCCGGCTTCATACCGAAGCGGTCAAAAAAAGGCGGGCGGGCGATGTAGGTGGAGGCCGGCCAGTCATAGACTTGGCCGCCCGGCGCCGGAATTGCGTTCCATAAATCATGGTCGCGGGTGAAATCGGCATACAGGCGGCGATACGTGGCCGCATCCATCGCGTAGGGCATGACTGCATCGATCTCTTCCGAGCTGGGCCAAATGTCGCGCAGATACACCGGCCGCCCATCGACGCCGGTACCCAGCGGGTCGTTTTCGAGGTCGACGTTCACGCGCCCGGCAATGGCAAACGCGACGACCAGCGGCGGTGAGGCAAGGAAATTGGCGCGGATGTTGGGGTGGATGCGCGCTTCGAAGTTGCGGTTGCCAGACAGCACGGCGGCGGCAACCACCTTGTGGTCATTGATCGCTTCGTTGAGCGCCGGCGCCAGATCGCCGGCATTGCCGATACAGGTTGTGCAACCATAACCGGCGAGCGCAAAACCCAACTGGGCCAGCGGTTCGAGCAGGCCGGCCTTGTCCAGATATTCGGTAACCACGCGCGAACCGGGTGCAAGCGAGGTCTTGATGTGCGGCGCAACCCGCAATCCTTTTGCCACCGCCTTTTTGGCCAGCAGCCCGGCAGCGATCAGCACCGCCGGATTGCTGGTGTTGGTGCAAGAGGTGATCGCTGCGATCAGCACATCGCCGTGCCCCAGGGTGACACCCGGCAGGCCGGTGGGAAAGCGTGTGCCGAGCGACGCTTCGGACTGACCAAAGCCACCGTCCACCTCGGGGGCGACCAGCAAGCTGTTGAAGGTGGCGGCCATGTCGGCGAGCGCAATGCGGTCCTGCGGGCGCTTCGGCCCGGCCAGCGAAGGCACGATGTCGGCCAAATCCAGGGTCAGCACACGGGTATAGTCCAGCTCGCCGGCGCGCGGTATGCCGAACATGCCTTGGGCGCGGAACCAGGCTTCGAACAGCTCGCATTCTTCCTCACTGCGCCCGGTGCCGCGCATATACGCCACGGTTTTGTCATCGACCGGGAAAAAGCCCATGGTCGCGCCGTATTCGGGCGCCATGTTGGCAAGGGTGGCGCGGTCGGTCACCGACAGGCTGGCGGTGCCTTCGCCAAAGAACTCCACGAACTTGCCCACCACTTTTTCGCGCCGCAGCATCTCGGTGACGGTCAGCACCAGATCGGTGGCAGTCACCCCTTCACGCAAGCGGCCCTTGAGTTCCACGCCGATCACATCGGGGGTCAGAAAATACACCGGTTGGCCAAGCATGGCTGCTTCGGCTTCGATGCCGCCCACGCCCCAGCCCACCACGCCGACGCCGTTGATCATGGTGGTGTGCGAATCGGTGCCGACCAGGGTATCGGGAAAATACAGTGTGCCTTGGGGGGTATCGGTGCTGCGCACGCCGCGGAACAGGTATTCCAGATTGACCTGATGCACGATACCGATGCCCGGCGGCACCACCTTGAAGGTATTGAACGCCTGCATACCCCATTTCATGAACTGGTAGCGTTCCCGGTTGCGCTTGAACTCCAGCTCCATGTTCTGGCGCAGCGCTTGCGGTGTGCCGTAGTGGTCCACTTGCACCGAGTGGTCCACTACCAGATCCACCGGCACCAGCGGCTCGATTTTCTTCGGGTCTTGGCCCATGTCCGCGGCCACGTTGCGCATGGCGGCCAGATCGGCAAGCAGCGGCACGCCGGTGAAGTCTTGTAGCACCACGCGGGCGACGACGAACGGAATCTCCTCGCTGCGCGGCGCATCCGGCTGCCAACCGGCCAGTTGGCGCACATGCTCCGCCGTGACCTTACGGCCATCGCAGTGGCGCAATACCGCTTCGAGCACAATGCGGATGGATACCGGCAGGCGCGAAATCCGCCCCAGGCCGGCGCGTTCCAACGCAGCGAGATCATGTAGCAGACCGCTGCGCCCCGACGGGGTGAAGAAGGTCCTGAGCGTATCGAAGGTTGTGATTGACATGGCGTGCTCCCTGACGACGAGGTAGATGGGATGGCTGCGGTGAAACCCTGGCGTTCGGACCGTGGCGGCGCGTGGTGCGTTCCCGATGGCAGCGGTTTGCAGCCGTTACCGGTAGCATAGTTCATCGCCTGGGGGAGAGGATTTTGGCCTTGCGCCTTGCTCGGTGTCTGTAAAGATCTGGCGCGCGGCGCTGATGCATGCTGAGACCTGGGCGGGTAAAATCCGCCACGCCATCGTGTTGAATGTTGCATTGCACTGCAAGTCTTATAAAAGACATATAATCTCGAAGCGTGTCCGGGCAAGCCCGGATCGTCCCGTTACCTGTCACGAACAAGGAAGGAAGTCGCCGTGCTTGAAGCCTACCGTGCCCATGTCGCCGAGCGTGCCGCCCTCGGCATCCCCCCTCTGCCGCTGAACAAACAGCAGACCACCGAACTGGTGGCGCTACTGAAAAACCCGCCCGCAGGCGAAGAAGCCTTCCTGGTCGAGCTGCTTACTTACCGTGTGCCCGCGGGCGTGGATGACGCCGCCAAGGTCAAGGCCGAATTCCTGGCCCGTGTCGCCAAGGGAGAGGAAAGCTGTGCGTTGGTCTCCCGCGCCAAGGCCACCGAGCTTTTGGGCACCATGCTGGGCGGTTTCAACATCAAGCCGCTGATCGAACTGCTGGCCGATGCCGAAGTCGGCACGGTGGCCGCCGAGGGTTTGAAAAAAACCTTGCTGATGTTCGACTACTTCCACGATGTCAAGGAACTGGCCGAAAAAGGCAA
The DNA here is from genome assembly GCF_003345255.1 of Pseudothauera hydrothermalis. Classification (GTDB taxonomy): domain Bacteria; phylum Pseudomonadota; class Gammaproteobacteria; order Burkholderiales; family Rhodocyclaceae; genus Pseudothauera; species Pseudothauera hydrothermalis. The sequence goes on from NZ_CP029331.1 coordinate 1,520,447, forward strand.
TGCCAACGCCCGTGCGGTGATGCAGTCCTGGGCCGACGCCGAATGGTTCACCAGCCGCCCGGAAGTGCCGGCTTCGCAAAAGATCACGGTGTTCAAGGTATCGGGCGAAACCAATACCGATGACCTGTCTCCGGCGCCGGACGCCTGGTCGCGTCCCGATATTCCGCTCCATGCCCTGGCCATGCTCAAGAACCCGCGTCCGGGCATTACCCCGGAAGAGCCGGGGGTGCGCGGACCAGTGAAATTTCTGGCCGAATTGCGCGCCCGCGGCAACGTGGTGGCCTATGTCGGTGACGTGGTCGGCACCGGTTCTTCGCGCAAATCCGCCACCAACTCGGTGCTGTGGTTTACCGGCGAAGACATCCCCTATGTGCCCAACAAGCGCTTTGGCGGCGTGTGCCTGGGCTCCAAGATCGCGCCGATCTTCTTCAACACCATGGAAGACGCCGGTGCCCTGCCGATCGAGATCGATGTCGGCCAGATGGAAATGGGCGACGAGATCGAACTCAAAGTGGATCATGCCACTGGTAAGGTGACTGCGCTCAAAAACGGTGCGGTGATCGCCGAATCGCAGCTCAAGACCCTGGTGCTGCTCGACGAGGTGCGCGCCGGCGGCCGCATTCCGCTGATCATCGGTCGCGGGCTGACCGCCAAGGCGCGCGAGGCGCTCGGCTTGCCTCCTTCCACCTTGTTCCGTCTGCCCCAGGCCCCGGCCGACACCGGCAAGGGTTACACGCTGGCGCAAAAAATGGTCGGCCGCGCCTGCGGTCTGCCGGAAGGCAAGGGCATCCGTCCGGGCACCTACTGCGAACCCAAGATGACCACCGTGGGCTCCCAGGACACCACCGGCCCGATGACCCGCGACGAACTGAAGGACTTGGCCTGCTTGGGCTTTTCTGCCGATCTGGTGATGCAGTCCTTCTGCCACACCGCCGCCTATCCCAAGCTCGTGGACGTCAAGATGCATCGCGAGCTGCCGTCTTTCATCAGCACCCGCGGCGGCGTCTCTCTGCGTCCGGGCGATGGCGTGATCCACTCCTGGCTCAACCGCCTGCTGCTGCCCGATACCGTCGGCACCGGCGGCGACAGCCACACCCGTTTCCCGATCGGCATTTCCTTCCCGGCCGGTTCCGGCCTGGTGGCCTTTGCCGCCGCCACCGGGGTGATGCCGCTGGACATGCCGGAATCCGTGCTGGTGCGCTTCAAGGGCGAGATGCAGCCGGGCATCACCCTGCGTGACCTAGTCAACGCCATTCCCTACTACGCGATCAAACAGGGGCTGCTGACCGTCGAGAAGAAGGGCAAGAAAAACATCTTCTCCGGCCGCATCCTGGAAATCGAAGGGCTGCCCGATCTCAAGGTCGAACAGGCTTTCGAGCTGACCGACGCCTCGGCCGAGCGCTCGGCCGCCGCCTGCACGGTCCACCTCAACAAGGCGCCGATCGTCGAGTACATGAACTCGAACATCACCCTGATGAAGTGGATGATCGCCAACGGCTACGAGGATGCCCGCACCCTGAAGCGCCGGATCAAGGCCATGGAAGACTGGATCGCTCATGGCGAACTGCTCAAGGCCGACGCCGATGCCGAATACGCCGCGGTGATCGAGATCGACCTGGCCGAGATCAAGGAACCCATCGTCGCCTGCCCGAACGACCCGGACGACGTGAAGCTGCTCTCGGAAGTTGCCGGCGACAAGATCGACGAAGTGTTCATCGGCTCGTGCATGACCAACATCGGTCACTTCCGTGCCGCCGGCAAGGTGCTCGATGGCAAGACCGACATCCCGACCCGTCTGTGGATCGCCCCGCCGACCAAGATGGACGCCATGATCCTCAATGAGGAAGGCTATTACGGCATTCTCGGTCGGGCTGGCGCGCGCATGGAAATGCCCGGCTGCTCGCTGTGCATGGGCAACCAAGCGCAGATTCGCCGCGGCAGCACCGCGATGTCGACCTCGACCCGCAACTTCCCGAACCGTCTGGGCATCGACACCCGTGTCTATCTGGGTTCGGCCGAGCTGGCCGCGGTGTGCGCGCTACTGGGCAAGATTCCCACGGTGGCCGAGTACATGGAGCAGGTCGAAATCGTCAATAAGAAGGCGGGCGATATCTACCGCTATATGAACTTCGACCAAATCGACGAGTTCGTTGAAATGGCGGAGAAAGTCGAAGTCTGACGTTTGTTTCGTCCGCACGACTCGCGAAAGCCCCATCGTAAGCGGTGGGGCTTTTTGTTTACAGTGCGCGCCGGCCGTCGCCGCGGCGTGCGGGTGGGCTGCCTGGCTTCAGGCCCTGAGCGTGGCCGGACGCCAAGACTGGATGATCGGCAGTAGCTGCGCAAAGATCTTCGGAGCGCCCGCCACCACATTACCGGTGGTCAGGTAGTCCGCTTCGCCGGCCAGATCGGACACCAGTCCGCCGGCCTCTTGCACCATCAGCACCCCAGCGGCCATATCCCAGGGTGACAGGCCCAATTCCCAGAATCCGTCGATGCGCCCGCAGGCCACCCACGCCAAATCCAGCGCGGCCGAGCCGGGGCGGCGAATACCGGCGGTCTTTTGGGTGAGTTCCTTGAACATGGCCAGATAGGCGTCCACATGATCGAACTGGCGAAAGGGAAACCCGGTGCCGATCAACGCTTCGTTGAGGCGAACCCGTTTGGAGACACGGATGCGACGGTCGTTCAGATAAGCGCCGCGCCCCTTGGACGCGGTAAAGAGCTCGTTGCGGTTGGGATCGAAGATCACCGCGTGTTCCAGCACCCCGTTTCTGGTCTGCGCAATGGAAATGGCGTACTGCGGAAAGCCATGAATGAAATTGGTGGTGCCGTCCAACGGATCGATGATCCATTGATACTCGGCATTGGCCATATCGCCGGCCTCACCGGACTCCTCTGCTAGAATCGCATGGTTCGGATAGGCTTCGCGCAACACATCGATGATGGCCGCTTCCGCGGCACGATCCACCTCGGTGACGAAATCATTGGGTGATTTGGACTGTATCTTGAGCAAGTCCAGGTCATTGGAAGCGCGGTTGATGATGCTGGCAGCCTTGCGGGCAGCCTTGACGGCAATGTTCAGAGTCGGGTGCATGCGCGTTATCTCGCGTAGGGGACGCCTCGTGAGAGAGGCTTTCAGCGAAAATGAAAACTAAAAAGCGAGAAATTCTAATATGAACAGCGCCCTTGCGCTCGACCGAATCCGCATCGTACTCTCCCGCACCTCTCACCCCGGCAACATCGGCGCTGCCGCGCGTGCCATGAAAACCATGGGTTTATCGCAGCTGTGGCTGGTGGCCCCGCAGGCGCACCCCAGCCGCGAAGCGTGGGCGCGCGCCTCCGGCGCCACCGATGTGCTCGACGCAGCGCGTGTAGTGTCCACCTTGCAGGAGGCGCTGGCCGGCACCGTACTGTCTGCGGCACTCACCGCGCGTCGGCGCGAATTGTCGTTGCCGCGCATGCATGCCCGCGAGGCGGCAGCCGAACTGTTGCGGCATACCGCTGCCGGCGAGGTGGCGCTGGTGTTCGGTAACGAAACCAACGGACTGACCAACGATGAAGTCGCTTTGTGCGGCATGCCGGTGAGCATTCCAGCCAACCCCGAGTATTCGTCGCTCAATCTGGGCGCGGCCGTACAAGTGCTGTGTTACGAACTGCGCATCGCCGCCCTGACTCCGCAACCGCCTGCGGACCCGCTACCGCAGCTTGCAACCCACGATGAAGTCGAGGGTTTTTTCGCGCATCTGACCCGTGTCAGTACGCAAAGCGGTTTTCATGACCCGGCCAATCCTAAGCGCCTGCTGCCTCGACTGCGGCGCCTCTTTGGCCGCATCCGCTTGGAGCGCGAGGAGGTGAGCATTCTGCGCGGGTTGCTGACTAGCTTCGAACGCAAAGTCGAGTAAAATAGTCGGAAATTTCAAATTGACCATAGCAAGAGGCATCCCGGATGTTCGAGCACCTGCGTGAAGACCTGGCCAGCGTTCGCGAGCGCGATCCCGCCGCCCGTTCCACGTGGGAAGTGTTGACCTGTTATCCGGGCATCCATGCGCTAATGCTGCACCGTCTTGCACATGCCGCATGGCGACGCGGATTTCACTGGCTCGGCCGCTTCATCAGTCATATCGGCCGTTTTCTGACCGGCATCGAAATTCACCCCGGTGCACGCATCGGCCGGCGGGTGTTCATCGACCATGGCATGGGCGTGGTGATCGGCGAGACCGCCGAGATCGGCGACGATTGCACCATTTATCAAGGGGTCACGCTCGGTGGCACGTCGCTGTACCGCGGCGAGAAACGCCACCCGACGCTGGGCAAAGGTGTCGTCGTGGGAGCCGGCGCCAAGGTGCTTGGCGGGTTTACGGTAGGCGATGGCGCCAAGATCGGCTCCAACGCGGTCGTGGTCAAGCCGGTCCCAGCCGGTGCCACCGCCGTGGGCAATCCAGCGCGCATCCTCGATCCGGCGCGCGACAGCGCACGAGAGCAAAAAGCCGAACAAATGGGGTTTTCAGCCTACGGGGTGACCCGCGACATGGATGATCCGCTGTCCAAAGCCTTGCATGGCTTACTGGATCATGCGGTGGAAACCGATCGCCGCTTCGAGGCGCTGCTCAAGCGCTTGGAGGCGGCCGGTTTCAAGCTCGACGAAACGGTCGGTGCCAGCGACGATTTCGACCCGACCCGGCTGTCCAAATTGGTCGATTAGTTGACTGTTTTTGTCGGGATAGGTATAGTTGAGCGAAACGTTCGGGTATTTGCCATGACTGGAACTGCCCAACGTCTCCCGCTCATACCTGCGAGGACACACCATGAGACTGACCACCAAGGGACGCTTTGCGGTAACAGCAATGATCGATCTGGCCTCGCGGCAGGCCGACGGACCGGTGACCCTGGCGGGCATCGCCGAACGCCAGAGCATATCTTTGTCGTATCTCGAACAACTATTCGGCAAGCTACGCCGTTACAAGCTGGTCAATAGCGTGCGCGGACCGGGCGGCGGCTACCGCTTGGCGCGGGACATGAAAGACATCACCGTGGCCGATATCATCGTTGCGGTCGATGAGCCGCTGGACGCCACGCAGTGCGGCGGCAAGCAAAACTGTCATGACGAGCATGTCTGTCTGACGCATGACCTGTGGACCAATCTCAATAAACGGATGTACGAATATCTGGCCTCGGTCACGCTGGCTGCGCTGGTCAATCGCGAGATCAAAGCCGAGCCGGATGTAAGTGTGATTGTCGATGTGCGCCGCCGTGCCATGAGTTCGCTGCGCGAGGCAGTGTCGGCCTGACTGAGTGTGTTGCCATGTTCGCGCCCGTCTATCTCGACTGGAATGCCACCACGCCACTGGACCCGGTGGTGCGTGAGGCGATGTTGCCTTGGCTGGGGAGGCGTTTTGGAAACGCCTCCAGCCGGCACGAGTACGGTCGTCAGGCACGGGCGGCGATCGATGAAGCCCGCGCCCGCGTGGCTGCAGCGGTCGGCGCCCATCCGACCGAAGTGGTGTTGACCGGCGGCGGCTCCGAGGCGAACAACCTTTTCATCAAAGGCGCTGCCGCGCGGATGCGGCCCGGCGTGATCGCGCTCAGTGCCATCGAGCATCCCTGTGTGCGAGAGCCTGCTCAGCAATTGCGCCGCCAAGGGTGGGCCCTGCGTGAGATCGCGGTTGACGGGCAAGGGCGTATCGACGAGGCGGACTGGCAGGCCGCCTTGGCCACCCGTCCGGCGTTGGTATCGGTGATGCTGGCCAACAACGAAACCGGCGTGGTGCAGGACATCGCCACGTTGGGCGCGCAGGCGCGCAGCGCGGGCGCCTGGATGCACACCGATGCCGTGCAGGCGCTGGGCAAGATTGCGGTGGATTTTCGCGCGCTGGGTGTACATGCGCTCACGCTCTCGGCCCACAAAATCGGCGGCCCGATCGGCGCTGGTGCGTTGGTGCTGGACAAACGGGTGGAACTTGCACCGCTGATCGCCGGCGGCGGGCAGGAGCGCGGTCTGCGTTCGGGCACCGAAAACGTGGCGGCCATCGTCGGTTTTGGCGTGGCCTGCGAGCTTGCTATCGCCCGTCGGGCCGAGGAAGCGGTCCGGCTCGCGGCACTGCGCGATGAACTCGAAGCCGCGTTAAGCGCAATTGGCGGCGTCACCGTTTTTTCCGCGGCCGTGGAGCGACTGCCGAATACGGTGTTTTTTGCGGTCGATGGTATCGATGGCGAGACGCTGGTGGCCAAGCTCGACCGTGCAGGCTTTGCCTGCGCCAGCGGTTCGGCCTGCTCCAGTGCCAACCCCGACCCCTCACATACGCTACTGGCGATGGGCGTGCCGGCCGCCATGGCGCGCGGCGCAGTGCGGGTGAGCCTGGGGCGGGACACCACTGCCGAAGACCTGCTGCGATTCCGCCAATGCTTGGCCGGAACGCTGGCGCAATTGAAGAACCTGACCGCGATGGCGGTCTCGACGACCTAACGAATCGCGTACGGAGAGACGCAATGCTCAAGTTTCCGATCTATCTCGACTACTCAGCCACCACCCCGGTGGATCCGCGTGTGGCCGAAAAAATGATTCCCTGGCTCACCGAACATTTCGGCAACCCCGCCAGCCGCTCGCACGCTTACGGCTGGGAAGCGGAAAAGGCGGTGGAAAAGGCGCGCGAAGAGGTCGCGGCCCTGGTCAATGCCGACCCCAAGGAAATCATCTGGACCTCTGGCGCCACCGAATCCAATAACCTGGCCATCAAGGGCGCGGCGCATTTTTACCGGGGTAAAGGCCAGCATGTCATCACGGTGAAAACCGAGCACAAGGCAGTGCTCGACACCGTACGCGAACTGGAACGTGAAGGCTTTACCGCAACCTACCTGGATGTGCAGGAAAACGGCCTGATCGATCTCGATGCGCTGCGCGCGGCGATCCGGCCGGATACCACCTTGGTGTCGGTGATGTTCGTCAACAACGAGATCGGCGTCATCCAGCCCATCGCCGAAATTGGCGAACTGTGCCGGGAAAAGGGCATCGTCTTTCATGTCGATGCGGCCCAGGCCACCGGCAAGGTGGAGATCGATCTGTCCGCGCTGAAGGTGGATTTGATGTCCTTCTCGGCGCACAAGACCTATGGCCCCAAAGGCATCGGCGCGCTCTATGTACGCCGCAAGCCGCGGGTGCGCCTGGAGGCGCAGATGCATGGCGGCGGCCATGAGCGCGGCCTGCGCTCGGGCACTTTGGCTACCCACCAAATCGTCGGTATGGGCGAAGCCTTCCGCATTGCCCGCGAGGAAATGGCCGAAGAGAACAAGCGTATCCGCGCGCTGCGCGACAAACTGTTGCACGGGTTGCAAGACATCGAAGCAACTTACGTCAATGGCGATCTGGAGCACCGCGTCCCGCACAATCTGAACATCTCCTTCGCCTATGTCGAAGGCGAATCGCTGATCATGGCGATCAAAGATGTGGCGGTATCCAGCGGTTCGGCCTGCACTTCGGCCAGCCTGGAGCCCTCGTATGTGCTGCGCGCACTGGGTCGCGACGACGAACTGGCGCACAGCTCGATCCGCTTCACGATTGGGCGGTTTACCACCGAAGAAGAAATCGACTACACCATCGCGTTGCTGCACAAGAAGATCGGCAAACTGCGCGAACTCTCCCCGCTATGGGAGATGGTGCAAGAAGGCATCGATCTGAATACCGTGCAGTGGGCTGCGCACTGAGCGGCACGACACAGGAGAACACATCATGGCATACAGCGACAAGGTTCTGGACCACTACGAAAACCCCCGTAACGTCGGCTCTTTTGGCAAAGACGAAGAGGGCGTGGCCACCGGCATGGTGGGCGCGCCGGCCTGTGGCGACGTGATGAAGTTGCAGATCAAGGTCGGCAAAGACGGCATCATCGAAGACGCCAAATTCAAGACCTACGGCTGCGGTTCGGCCATCGCCTCGAGCTCGCTGGTAACCGAATGGGTCAAAGGCAAAACCCTGGACCAGGCACTGGAAATCAAAAACACCCAGATCGCCGAAGAGCTCGCCTTGCCGCCGGTGAAAATCCATTGCTCCATTCTTGCCGAGGACGCAATCAAGGCGGCGGTAGCCGATTACAAGAAAAAGTACCAAGCCTGAATCACACGGGAGTCCGACACATGGGCGTCACTCTGAGCGAGCGGGCCGCCAAGCACGTCAGTAACTTCATCGCCAAGCGCGGCAAGGGGTTGGGCATTCGCCTGGGGGTGCGTACTTCGGGCTGTTCCGGCATGGCGTACAAGCTGGAGTTCGTCGACCAGACGCAAGATGACGATCTGGTGTTCGAAAGTCACGGTGTCAAAGTGGTGGTAGACCCGAAAAGCCTGCCCTATATCGACGGTACCGAGCTTGATTATGTGCGCGAAGGCTTGAACGAAGGTTTCAAGTTCAACAATCCGAACGTCAAGGATTCTTGCGGTTGCGGCGAGAGCTTCAATGTTTGACGTAGGCCGCTGGGGATGACGGAAACGGTCATGAGCATCGACCTCAAGCAGGATTTCTTTGCCTTGTTCGGCCTTCCGCGCCGTTTTGAGCTGGATGAAGCCGCACTGGCGCGCGCCTACCACGATTTACAAGGCGAGGTGCATCCAGACCGCTACGCGCATCTGCCCGACGCCGACAAGCGTCGCGCCATGCAGTGGGCCACGCGGGTCAATGAGGGTTTGCAAACCCTGAAAAAGCCGCTGAACCGGGCCATTTACCTACTTCAACTGGCTGGCATCGACCCCGCGCTGGAAACCAACACCGCCATGTCCTCCGAGTTTCTGATGGAGCAGATGCAATGGCGCGAGGAATTGGAAGAGGCGCGCAGCGCAGGCGACGCAGATGAGCTTCAGCATTTGCATGAACGCCTGCGTCAACAAGGGCGCGACATGCTTGCCGAACTACGCTGTGCGCTGGACGAGCGGCACGACTTGCACGCGGCAGCCGAGATCGTGCGACGGCTGATGTTCATAGACAAACTTCAAGACCAAATCGACGACGCCCTCGAGGCGCTGGAAGACTGATGGCATTGCTGCAAATCGCCGAACCCGGCATGTCCACCGAACCCCACCGTCACCGTCTGGCGGCCGGGATCGACCTGGGCACGACCAACTCCCTGGTGGCCACGGTGCGTAACGGCATCGCGGTGTGCTTGGCCGATGAGCACGGCCGCACGATGCTGCCTTCTGCGGTGCATTACAAGGCCGACGGCAGCATCGAAGT